>JADGQO010000078.1 GCA_017881725.1 Fibrobacteria bacterium | reverse complement strand
GCGGGGCAAGCGATGGCACCCAGATCGTGTTGGCAGCCCCGAATTTCGATTCCATCTATGTTTCGGCGGATGGTAAGGATTGGACCTCAAGGAATATTCCCACCTCGGGAAATGGATTTTGGTCGATAATATGGACCGGTAACCGGTTTCTGGGTTTGGGCTCCAGAGGCGAGATTTGGATTTCCGAGAACGGAATTACCTGGACGAAGGGAAATGCAAACACCAAGGAGATTTTGAATTCAGCGGTTTGGATGGGAAATCAATTTGTCGCGGTGGGATCGAATGGCGCGATATTGGTTTCGGCGGATGGTTTGAATTGGAACACGCAAGGAACCGGACCGACAATCAACCTGAAATCGGTGGCGTATTCGGGACGGGAATATGTGGCTGTGGGCGACTCTGGCGGAGTTGTGATTTCCCCGGACGCGATAGCATGGTCGCTGGGAAACTCCGGTACGCGAAGAAACCTGAAATCCGTGACCTGGGCGGGCAACCAATTCGTGGCGGTGGGGGATTCCGGCTTAGTCGCGAACTCCCCGGATGGAAAGAACTGGAGTCTGCATGATTCCGTCGCCAAATCCAACCTGGCTTCGGTGACCTGGACGGGAACCCGGCTTGTCGCCGTGGGGTCGAAGAGCATGATCTTGGTTTCAAATGACGGGGTCCATTGGACCAATGCCTATTCCGGAAACACGGGAACCGGGTTTTCCTCCGTTGTTGCCACGGATTCCAACTCGACGACCCACGGAAAGGTCCTGATTGCCTTGTCCGGAGTTACCGTTTATCGATCCGTAGATGGGATTCAATGGCAAGCCATAAGCACCGGGAGTACTTCGCTATTGCATTCAGTGATTTGGGCCAACAGCCAATTGGTGGCCGTGGGAGTATACGGGGAAACCTATAAATCCAGGGACGGACTAAGCTGGGTGAATGTTCCCAATTACAGCTCCGAAATATTGGGCATTGCCTGGAGCGGTGAGCGATATGTTGAATTCGTAGTCGGGTCCGGTTTTTACACTTCGCCGGATTTAACGAATTGGTCGAACGATTTCTTTTTCATGCAAAACCAAATGCAATCCTTAATCTGGGACGGGAAGCAATTCATCGGCGTCGGCGACAAGGGGAGCATATATGTTTCGGATGGAAGCCAAACGGTTTCGTTATCCAAAGGGCCTCTGCGAAATACAAAAAACCGGGTGGTTCAAAATCCTTTCTTGGGAAACTCCACATTCCAAGTTATTTCCGGAAGGGATTTTTTAGGCAGGGCTCCGCTTATATGGAGTAGTCCCACATTCCTTTCCCAATAGGGTTTTCACAGTAGGTATTGGAACTGGATGACCTAAGGGCGGTGAGGGACGATTGCGATTGTATGTAGGACCGGAAATTGCGATGCATGGATAAATCGAACACTCATTTCCATCCATTACCCCTCATCGCCTTTCTCAAGTTCTTCCTCCGACGCAATCCGACGGGTGACCGCGTCGATCCGCGCGCGTCCGCAGCTCAGCGGCGGACGTTCGGTTTTCCCAGGACCCGGAAGTGAGCCTGCCCGTAAAGGAATGCGCAGCATGGGTCGGCCCGTTTTCCCTCCCGACTAAACAGAAACCAAGCGCGGTTTGGGTAACTGACGGGGGACGTTACTTTCGAGTTACTCCACCTGCGGCTCCACGGGGCACAGTTTTTCCAATGCCCAAGGCAGCAAGGTGAACATCACCACGATGCCGGCGCCGATGCCGAGCGTGGCCAGGAAACCGATGGTCTGCATGCCCTTGTGGCTCACGAAGCAGAGGCCTACGAATCCGAAAGCGTTGTTGAGCGTGCCCGTGAGCACGGCCGATCCCGTGGTGCGGAACAGCTCCGGGATTTTGCCCGCGCCCAGCTCCATGCGGCGATGGTACAAATGGATGACCGAGTCCACGGACACGGAGAGGATGGTGGGCAAGACGACCAGGTTGTACATGCCCAGGCGCAAGCCCAATAGGCCCATGACTTTGAAAGTCCAGAAGGCGGACAGGGCGATGAAGCCGCAGGTGATCAATACGCCACGCCAATTGCGCATGTCGATCCAGGTGATGACGATGAGGAGCAGGAAGGTGATGATGCCCAGGCGGAAGCCGTCGCCCTTCACCATGCGGACCACGTCGGCGTAGATGAAGCCGCTGGAGGCCACCATTACCGGGCCCTGCGCGGAGGCGACGTATTGGAAGCGATCTTGGAACTTGCCGCTTTCCACGGCGTCGCTTTCGCGGAGCTCGCCGTAGAGATAACCGAATTTCCCGTGATCGCCGTTGGCCTCGGACAGGAAGCGTTGCGCCCATTGCGGCAGGGAGTCGAAGCCGAAGCGGCCCGGAGCGAGATAGGTCCGCAACAGATCGAGATCGGCGCGGGAGGAGGCGTTCACGCGTTCCAGCGCGCGCGCGTCCAGGGAGGTTCGGATATCGGCGAGCACGGCCAGGCGTTTTTCCTGTTCGGCCGGCGGAGGCACGAAGGATTGCACCGTGGCGTAGCTTTTCATCATGCTGTCGGTCGGGTTCCCGTAACGCGCGGCCAGCGAGTCGTGCACGGATCGCATTTGCGCCTCGCTCTTGCCGAGGATGATGCAGGGCGAGGTGTTACGGCCCGCGCCGACGGCACGGCCATAGCTGATGCCGGAGCTCGTGGACTTGCCGCGCAGGTTTTCGAAATCGTTTTCGAATTTGAGATTGGGCGTGAAGCACAGGATGCCGGTGAAAACCAAGGCGCCGATGGCGACCATTTTTAATGGTTTAGGACGCAGGTAGGGCAGGCTCGGCAGGAGCAGGCCGCCTTCCACGGCTCCGGGACCGGGCAGCATCCAGTCCACGACGCGGTGCATCCAGCGGAGGCCCGGCCGCGCTTGGATCCAACCCGCCATTTTTGTGAAAACGAAAAACACGGGAGGAATGACCAGCCAGGTGGTGAGGAGAGCGAAAGTGATGCCGATGCTCACCACTACGCCGAATTCATTGAAGCCCTTGAAATGTCCGGCTTGCAAGGCCAGCATGGAAAAGACGTTGGTCGCAGCGCCGGAAAGCAGGGAGCGTCCGGTGGAAGCCATCGCCTCGACCATGGCGGACAATGGGTCCAAGCCCTTGCGGCTTTCCTCGGCCCAGCGCGAGTAGAGATGCACGGTATATTCGATGCCCAGCCCCAGGATCAAGGCCAGGATGAAGGCCGTCAGCAAGGTGAGGCGATGGTAGACGAGATAGGTGACGCCCGCCGTCCACGACATGGCCACGAACAAAGGGATGTTGATGAGGATGAGGTTCACCGCCTTGCGCACGAAGAACCACAGGAGCACCACCATGAGCGCGAAGGAAATCAAGCCGGCGGTGATGATGTCGCTGCTGACCTGGTTGATCTCGCTGAAGTTGCGGTAGGCTCCGGCGACGGCGGCGTGGAAATCCGGAGAGAAGTTTTGCTTGGGTTGCATGGACTCGATCAGCGCCGTGCCACGATCGAAAATTCCCTTCGCGAAAATCGCGTCGGTGGAAGGGCGGTTTAATTGGGTCAGGATCACGCCGACCCACAACTTCTTTTCCGCATGCCAACCCATTAGCCGGTTCTTGAGCGAGTCGGGCCGAATGGGACTGAGTGCGACCGGACCCTGTCCGGCCGGACAGGGTCCGGCGGGTGTCGCTGCGGTCGCCGCTGACGCCGCAGCCGTGTCAGCTGTTGAGCGCTGACCCACCTTTTCCAGCAACGCGTCCACCAAATCCTTGGGCAGTCCCTGCCGCCGCAGCGCTTCGGGATTGGGCCAGCCCCGCAGCGAGGGCTTGGGCGCGTCCGAGTCCAAATCCATAAGCAAAGGATTCGCTTTTGTGAATCCTTTGCCGATCATGCCGTTGATGCGGTCGCGCAAATCGTACAGTTGAGAATCCGGCATGTACAGCAGGGCGTGGCGCTCGAAGAAAGAACGGTCCTGGTCGTACTGCACCCAAACGGTTTCCTTCCACTTGGCCACGGAATCGGCGATGGCCTTTTGGAAGCGGCCCACGGCCTCGGGCGAAGCGGCTTCGAAGGCGATGGTGAAAAAATCCGTGCTGCCCATGCGATGTTCGGCTTCCTGCAAGGCGACGACGGAAGGCGTTTCCTTGGGCAATAGCACGCGCAAATCCGTGTCGATGCGGAGCTTGGCGGAAAGGCCGGACATGAACCAGGTCAGGGCGCCCAGAACCAGGATGGGAAGCAGCGGCTGCCAATGCGAGAAGCGCACATACCCGTTGACGATGGTAAACCAGAGACCGCGTCCGCGAACCGAATTCATGAAACCCCCTCAAAGAAAAATTTATTCCGGCCCCTTATTTAGGCCGGTGTTGAAAGGCCAGCAAGGCCACCAAACCCGTGAAGGCAAGCACTCCGGCGGCCACCACGGCGAATCCGTAAGGATGCTGGCCAAACGGGATGCCTCCGACATTCATTCCGAACAATCCCGCCACGAGGTTGATGGGCACGGCCAATACGGTCACCATGGTCAGGGTGAATAAAGTCCGGTTGGTTTGCTCGTTGACCCAGGCGGATTGCTCTTCCTGCAACAGCTTCACGCGTTCCACAAGCGAAGCGGAATCCGCGACCACGCTGGAAAACTCTTCCGCCGACTCGCGCAGTTCCTGCAGGTCGTCGGCGCTGATCCAACCCGGCGGCCGGCTCAAGAGCCGGAACAAGGCCGCAGGCTCCGGGGCCAGTAAGCGTTGCAACCGGACCAACACGCGACGCAGCGCGCCGAGATCGCGGCGACGGCTCAGCCCCCGCGCGGCCAGCAAATCATCCTCGATGGAATCCACCCGCAAGGTTGATTGCCGCACGATGTCCACTAGGGCTGCGGCTTGATCGCGCAGGAGGTGCGACAACAAATCCACCGGGGACTGGAACAGCGCGCCGGCCTTGACCCCGGCCCGCAGCCTGTCGATGGAACGGAGCGGCTTCAGGCGCGCGCTCACCATCAGGCGGGGTCCGACAAAGAGGATGACGGTGGAGACTTGGTTGGGATCGAAGGAAAAATCAAAAAGCACGTCGTGGACCACCGCCACCAAAGCGATGCCTTCCTGTTCCAGGCGGGTCGAAACAATGTTTTCATGCAAGGCGCTGAAAAAGCTGTCGGGCAAATCCAAGTTGGATCGCATCCAACGTTCCGACCCGGCGTTGGCGAGGGAAAAGTGCAACCAGGCGAATGAACCGTCCCGCTCGTTTACCGGCTCTTGCAGCCACGCGCAAACGGTGTGAAAATCCGCCGGTTCCCCGGGAATATCGGGTTGGAACAAGAAGCCGTGCACCAAGCCGCTTTGGTCGGAGCCATATTGGGTTTCCATCCCATCGGCGTGCGGGCGCTGCTGGGAATCCGGATTCGTCATGTGGTAAAATTAGCAACCTTGAGCACCCGGCGAAAACTGGCCTACCTGAGTGTGGGTTTGTGTGAGTTAGTGTGGGCGCGATCCTTCCGAAAAATCCGCTCAAGTCTTTCGGGAAACTGCCGATAGTTAAAATGCATGAATATCGCGTCGCTCCAATCCCTGCTGGCCCAACTCAACGGCACGTTCAACGGTCAGGCGACACTGCCGGCGGCCACAGCCAAGGTTGTCAACGGTTCCCCGGCAAAGGACAAGACCGCAGCGAACCCGGCTTCTGGCCACGACAAGGTCAATTTGAGCCCCGAGGCACAGGCTTATCTTAAGGCCCATACCTTGCCCTCGGGTAAATTTTTCGCTCCCAATATGTTCGATGATTTGATGACGTCCCTGGATCCGAACAATATCAGTGGCGAAGACCCCAATTCCTCCAATGGGTCGCTGAACTTATTGGACTATCTCAATGCACCGGCCGCGTCCAATCCGCAAGCCGCCGTGGTTCCCGCCGCGAACGCGAGTAAGCCCCTTTCGTCGGCCAATGTGGAGGCGGCCCTGAACTCCCTGACGCCGCTCAATTCCCTCACTGATTTTCTGAAATAACGCGCCCACCGACCCATCGCGCCAGGCGTGAATCTTTCCCGAGCAGGGCTTTTCGACGCTTGAAAAATAAGGGTACAATGGAACCGGCCCGTAAACTTTCGGCTTAGCGAACACGACCCGGGGGAATGGTCATGGAATGGGAATTCATCGTCCAACCTGGGAAAGTATTTCTGGAAGTCCGGGCCTTCGGCCCACTCACCAAGGATTACTCCAACGCCATGGTGCAGGAAGGCCTCCTGTTCATGCGGGGCCACCAACTCCGGCATTGCTTGTTGGACTACCGCGAAGTCGAATCTTTCATGGGCGCTTTCGAGATTTACGATCGGCCCAAGGAGGTTGTGCAACTGGGCGCTACGCGGGAACTCCGGGTCGCCATGGTGGTGCTTCCGGAGCATTTCGATCATTACCGGTTCGCGGAAAACGTTTACCGGAACAACGGGTTCGACTTCAAGATTTTCACCGCGAAGGAACCGGCGATTGAATTCTTAACGCGGTAGTTCCAGCCATCGTCTACACGATTTTACAGGGGATATCCAAATCCTCGTCGAAGGAATACACCGCGCATAACCTGTGGTATCCATCGGCGATGATGACTTTGCCGAAACCGCCGTCCCGGACCAAAAGGATGGGTGAAAGCTTTCGCCCTTCCAGGATTTTCGTCCTGTCCTTCTCCAAATGCCGGTTGCTGACCCCCAGCAAGGAAAGGCCGGAGGCCCGAAAAATATCCTTGGCCTTGAAGGTCGTAACCGGCGCCTTGCGAAATTTCCTCACCAATTTTTGCGCCGACACGGAATCGCGCACCAGGTTCAAATAGGACTCGGCGGCGGGATAATTATGCTCCTCCGGCTGCGCGTGCCAGGCGATGCGCGCCAAGCCGACCCCGTGCTGGCTTATGGCTTTCTTGACCTTCATGTGCGGTTTCCCCTTTATGGATTTCCGATGTGAATTTCCTGTGTGGAAGATCGGTTAAGCGATGAAAGGCTCATCCCGCTCCAGGCATTCACAGAGGCGGGTATACACCAGAAGGAACCGGTCCGGCGTGGGCGCGGCCTTGAGAATGCGTTCCGCCAGCGAGCCGTAGTTAAAAATGACGTCGAGCGCCGCATTCATGGGCGCCTGGAGGCGCGTGTCCAAGCCCGCGTCCCCGGTAAGTCGGGCGCGCAAGGCCCGGGCGCGCAAGGCGCGCAGCATATGTCCGACGGTGGGCTGCGGGTCGAGTCCAAAGGCCCGGAACGGAAATTCTCCGGGCAAGGTTGCCGCAGCGCCGATGCGGGCGGAATCCAGGAACAGGCTTTGCAACAGGGCCGGAGCCGTGGCGCGGTGCAGGGCGAGCATGTCTTCCCCCGTATCCAGCATGTGACGTAACACCGAGGTTACGAAGGCGCAGACGGCCACGTCGGCGCGGGGGCGTTCCTGCGTGTCCAGGCAGCGGATCTCCACGGCGCTTCGGTCGAAGCGGGCGATGGCCGCTCGGGAGTTGAGCCATTCCCCGCGCATCAGGCCCTCCGGATCGTACGGCGCGATGGCGCGCCACATGGGCTGAAGGACGCGTTCGCGGTATTCCGCCTCGCTGCCGACGGGTTCCGGGATCACGTTGCCGATGATGGCCGGCAGCTTGCGTTGGTTCTCCACGTAATGGCGCAGACGCCCATCCAACCAGCCTTGCGCGCGGCCCGCGTACACGGGGCTGGAAGCGGCCAGGGCGGGCAAGAGCGGAAGCAATAGACTAATGGCACTGTGCAGCCGCGCGAACTCCGCGTCACCGGCAAAGGGCAGGTTCAGGTGCGTGCTCTGGATATTCAACCACCCATGCCCGCGGCAACCGAAAATGCGATCGAAGGAATCGTAGATGACGCGGTCCCCGTGCGGCCACAGTCTGGACTCGCGGGCCGGATCCATGAACGGGTGCATGCCTCCGGGCATGAGGCGCGCGCCCCAGCCGGAGAGGACGCGGTTGAGAATCGGGATGCTCGCGGCGAAGTCGTCGGCCTGGGAGGCCCAGTCGCGGGCCGGTTCCAGGCATTTCAATTCCAGGACATGGGCGGCCAATTCATGATCGGATTCCACATTGCCGTGGACGGCATCGCCTTCGGGGGGGCCGCCGGGACTGTCCGAAAGCGCGGTCAACAGTTTGTCGACGGAGGCGTCGACGGAAAGATCCGCGGACCGCACCACGGCGTATTCGATTTCAATCCCGAAAACCGAGAAGAGCGGATAGGCCATGAAAGTCCTTCAGTCTCCGGAGATTCGTGGCACGGCGGGCTGAAGGGCCTCCGTTAGCGCGCCACCTGCAGCTTGAGCGGACGCAGGGAGGCTTCGGTGGGCAGGATGATTTCCTTGTCCTTGCGCATTTTCATTTTATCGATGCGGTTGACGAACTCCTCCATGATGGCCCCGTACAGCGAATCCTTCAGAACTTCGTCCTCGACGCCCACGTCGATGTTGGGATTGTCGTTCACTTCCACCACGTAAGGCATGTTGTCGATCACCTTGATGTCCACGCCGTACAGGCCGTCGCCGATCAGCTTGGCGGCCTTCAGGGCCGTGTTGATGATGATGGGCTCCACGTGCGAGACGGCGTAGGTCTGATGCGCGCCTTCGCCCGCCTTGCCTTCCTTGTGGTGGTTGATGATTTGCCAGTGGTTGCGCGACATGAAATACTTGCACGCGAACAGAGGCTTGTTGTCGAAGATGCCGATGCGCCAGTCGAATTCCGTGGGCATGAACTCCTGCGCGATGACGTAATCAGAGCGCTTGAAGTATTCCTTGCACACGGTAGCCAGTTCGCCCGGATCCTCCACCTTCACGACTCCGCGCGAGAAGGAACCGTCCGGAATTTTGATGATGATGGGATAGGCGAAGTGGGCGTGGATTTCCGACACGTTGTCTTCCGACAGGATGATGGTCTTGGGGCGCGGGATGCCTTCGCGCTTGAACAGCTCGTTCAGGAAAATCTTGTTGGTGCAATAGAGGATGGATTTCGGATCGTCGATGACGACCATTTTTTCCTTCTCGGCCTTCTTGGCGAAGCGGAAGGTATGGTGATCGATGCTCGTGGTCTCGCGGATGAACAGGCCGTCGAATTGCGGCAGGTGGGCGAAGTCCTTTTTCTCGATGACTTCCACGGAGATGTCGTGGTTCTTGCCCGCCTTGATGAACTTCTGGATCGCCGCGTCGTTGGAAGGCGCGAAGCGCTCGCGCGGATTCTGCAGGATGGCGATATCGTAGCGCTCGTAATTGTTCTGGCGCTTAATGCCCCAGCGGTGGATGCCGTATTCGGCCAAGGCTTCCAGGAACACTTCGATATGCGATTCCGGGATGCTGTTGATCGACATGGACTTGATCGAGGTCAGGATCCATTGTTTTTCGCGGCGGAAGAAAACCTTGAAGAACGGCGACGGGAACAGGTTGAAGAACATGCGCGACAGCTTCTCGTACTTCTTGCTGACGTTCCGCCCGAAGTAAACGGAGAGTTCGTACTTGTTGTCCGTGATGTTCGCCAAATCCTTCTGGATCTGCGCGTTCAAATCATCCGTCTCGATGAGGTAGAATTCCTTTTTGGACAGCGCCTGCATGGTGCTGACGTTGGGCAACACCTTGTGACCGCGCGCTTCCGCGACCAGGGAAACGTAATAGCCGCTTCCCAGGTAGCCGTAATTGCGCGCCAGGTTGATGATTTTCAGCTGGCGCAGGTCCTGGTATTCGTTGCCGAACAGATAATCGTTCACGCTCACG
>JADGQO010000077.1 GCA_017881725.1 Fibrobacteria bacterium | reverse complement strand
TCGCGTCCGTTCTTGCGGGGTAGTCGCGCCGATCGTGACCGTGGTTTTAGAGGAATATGTTCTGGACCAAGGGGCCGGTAACGTCGAATCGCCTAGCATGAAATTTAGACTCGTGTCCGGAAATGTTTCGAGGTTAAGGGTAAAGCGTGGGACAAATACCGCGGTTAGGTTGGTAGGCCAGGACACGCGGAAGTCCAACGAATCCGATACCGTTTCGGTTTTTCCGTTATATGTCCATTTTGAAAAGATGAAATCGGCACGGGGTTTGGCGCGCAAATGGATAAGCGTACTTTCGGGCTCCCAATCCAAGGACTTGGGCGCGGCCAAACTGGGCTGACCGACGCCCAAGGAAAGATACAGCGATTTTTTGATGATGGTGGACGTTCCGGAATCAGCTGTGAAACTGAAATCGCCAGCCGTATCCGGCAGCGTACCGACGAAAACCTTGTAACTACGTTGGGTAGGGATGACGATGGTCTTGGAACTGTCTAGCAGGATGATATGCGTGCCGTATCCGCGCAAGGAGCGCCGCTTGGATGTTGCTTGCGGATTCCCGGTGGCGAGAATCACATCGTTTCCATCCACAAAAGTGGATACGTCTTCCTCGATGTTCGCCGCGACCGAGATTTTGACGGACTGTCCCACCACGGCTTCCAAGTTATAGGGTGTGACGGCGGCGCTATCATTGATCTTGATGGGAAGCCCCGCCGACCAGTCGCTCTGGACGGAGAGCGTGCAAACCGGTTGGTACTTGGCCTCCACGGTGGTCGGAGCGACGACGGCGAGGGCCAGCGGGGTCGCGTCCGTGACGTTGCGCCCATTGATCCGCCACCCTGAAAAACGCGTGCCGGATATCTGGGGGGCGGGAATGAACATCTTTTCGCCCGGAGTCCGCCAGGATGAATCCACCAGGGAGAGACGAGAACCCACACGGGAGCAGACCACCACTTTTACGCGCTTGCAAAAGGCGGCCGCGAGATTTTTGGAACGCGAGAGCACAAGGACGCGGTTGGGATTCGTGGAGGCCGTGTCGGACCAGGCCGTGAAAGTCCAGCGGGTATCCGGGCCCTCGACGTTGGAGTCCAGGTCGAAACGTTGATCGGGAATAATGGAGACGGTCGCCGGCTGGTTCCTCTCCACTCTAAGCGCAACGGGCGTGCGCACGGTATCCCGGCCGGAAAAGTAGGCCAGGTTGGAGTCGCCGGTGGCGACCAGGTTTACGGCGACGAAAGCCGAGAACGGTTCTTCCACCTGCGTGGTTTGCAGGCAGCCAATGGGAAGGAGTCCGATGGCAATTAGTAACGTTACAAACGAGGTTTTTTTGCGGCGCGACCCGAATGGGCTTATGTTTTCTTTCATTTTTTTCTCGATGCGGACGAGTTGAATTAATTTTGAAAAACAATTCCGCTCAAAAAAATTTTACGGTGCCGCCGGATTTATAGCAAGAAGTATTTTGGCGAAAAACTGTATGAAGAAACGCGCAGTGAACGTTCGGAAACTTTTCTTCGGGGCCGGCGCGTGAGATGAGTAGTGAAAATGCGCGCGCTGGGAGACAATCAATCTTAAGAAGCGGCTAACTGCTCCTCGACGCGCATGGCGATGTCCGTGGCTTGAATTTGCTGCCAAAGCGGGATCGGCCAATCGCCACCGGATTGGATAGCCTTACCGAACGCGGCTAATTCCTGCAACTGGCCTTTGTCCACAAGGGCGCCGTCGACGCCTTTCAGCTTGGCGCCGAAGGTTTCCAGCTTGCGATAGTCTTCCATGGAAAAAGTTTTGCCGTCACAAAACACTTCAAGTTTTTCTTTAGGGAATTCTTTAGCTCCGAGGGAGGTGTACGTCAGCGTGGCGATGGATCCGTCCTCGAACCGCATCGTTGCGATGAAGTTATCCCGGTGCGAATAATGAGCCGTTTTGGGACGCATGGACTGGGCGGAGACTTCCGATACGCGGCTGCCGGCAAAAAAGGAGAAAAGATCGTAAATATGGCACGCCTCCCCGCGATTGCGTCCACCGCCTTCCTTTCCGTGCACCCAATGGTCTTGCGGAAGGTATCCCGCGTTCATCCGGTAATTCATAATCATGGGATTGGAACGCGCGCGCAAGGCGTTGTGGATCATCCCGGCGATGGGCGAGAAGCGCCGATTGAATCCGGTCAGCAGTAATGGACGCTTTTGGCCATCCGTGTCCGCGTAAAATTCCTCGATGGCCGTGATTTCCCCGCGCTCCAGGGCCATGGGTTTTTCCAGTAACACATGCTTCCCGGCCTTAAGCGCGCTCAGTGCCATGGAGGTGTGCAGGTTGTGCCGTGTCGCGATGATGACCGCGTCCACCTCTTTATCTTCGAGGACGTCTTCAAAACGGGTGGAGGAATATTTCGCCCCGAATTGCGCCGCGGTCGCGACGGCGTTGGCCCCCGTGCGGCTGACCACGGCGTGGAGCGTAAACAAGCCGGATAGAGATCCAAGGTTCGGCAGGTGCATGCCTTTGGCGAATCCACCCGCGCCGACAACGGCGATCTTGATGACCCCGGGCTTGGCGTTCCCGGATTTGGGATTGGCCACGGCGGGACTGCCCGAGAGGGAATGCGTTTCGCGCGCCGGGTAATTCAACAGCACCATCAACGGCCGGTTGGCGGATTGCTGGAGGCTTGCATACGCTTCCGTGACGCGCTCGGAAGGGAAGGTGGCATTGATCAGCGCCTGCACATTGACCCGTTTTTCCGATACCAAGCGGAGGAATTCCGACATGTTCCGGTTTTCGGTCCAACGCACGTACCCTACGGGGTAGTCCAGCCCGTGCTCCTCGTAACGCGCGTCGTAACGGCCGGGCCCATAAGAAGTTGAAATGAAAAAATCCAATTCCTTTTGGTACAGGTCGCCGCGGTTCAGATTCAAGCCTACATCGCCCACCAGGACAACGCGCCCCTTGCGACGACACATCTGAAAGCCCTGTGAAATGATTTGGTCGGATGAGGATGCCGCAGTGATGATGGCGCCGTCCGCGCCGATGCCGTCGCTAAGCCGCGCCACTTGCTCGATGGGATTGCCGTCAGCGGGGGAGACGGCCACATCCATGCCCAGTTGCCTGGCCAAAGCCATCCGCCCCGCATCCAGATCGATGCCGATGACGCGGCAGCCATTCGCTTTCAGGAGTTGCGACACCAATTGGCCCAGGATGCCCAGGCCGATGATCACGAAGGTTTCCCCGAGTGTCGGTTGTGCGCGCCGTACGCCTTGCAACGCGATGGCGCCCAGGGTGACGGTAGACGCCTCGGTCAACAGCAAATCATCCGGGACTTTGACCACGAGATTTCGCGGCACGCGGATATATTCCGCGTGGTGGGCGTATTGGGCGCCTGCGCATGCGACCCTGTCTCCGGGAAAAAGGTCTTCGATTCCCTCGCCTACCGCAAGCACGACGCCGGCGGCCGAGTAGCCCGTGGCGCTGCCGGTGGCGACTTTCGCTTCGATGGCGCTGCGCGTCCGCGCCAGTCCCTGGGTCATGGCCATTTTGGCGACCTCCGCCACCTTTTCCGGTTTCCGGAGAGCCTTTTTCCACAGCGGCTCGGAGCTGGCTTTGACGCCGCTCATTTCCGTACCCGCCGAAATGCAAGAGTGGGAGACCGCCACGAGCACGGTTCCGGCTTCGAGGGAGGGAGCGGGAATTTCTTCGAGAATGGCCCGACCTTGCTTGATCAATACTTGTTTCATTTTTTAAGCGCTTGAATGGATAGGAGTAGTGCTAATCCGATGGACAGGGTGCCGAGGAGCGCGTTCAGGCCGGAGAACCAATCGATGGGTTTGGGCTCCGGTCCGGTCGGAACAAAGATTACGCTTCCCGCATCGGGCTTGCGGTTGAAGTAGCCATCACGGCCGGTCTCGCCGTTCGCATATTCCACGACCACATGATCTTTTTCGCTTCGCCGGGTGAATCCTCCGGCCCGATCGATATAATACATGACCGAAGATCCTTCATGATAAAGCACGCTTGTTTCAAAGCCGACTTCCCCGATGACCTTGACGGTGTTCAAACGTTCGGGAATGAAAATGCTGTCTCCGCCCATAAGGCCGATGTTCTCCTTGGAGTTCGGCTGTTTCAGCGCGGTGCGGAAATCCAATCCGATCCGGCCGACGCTGTCCTTGGAGCGGAACAGGCGGCTGCCGGTGATGTAGGCGTTATCCTTGAATCCGCCCGCGCGTTCGATCACGGAAGTCAATTTCTCGCCGGGGACGAGCAAAACGTATTTGCCGGGATGGGTGAACTGTCCGGCGAGGGTGACCGCTTCTTTCCGGTACCACCTCGGATCGACCGGAACCTGGACGAAATCGTTGGGAACCAAGGGGAATTCATTTCCCTGACTGACAAGGCCGGTGTCCACCGTAAGCTGGATTTGGCTCACTTTCCGCACGTGGAGATCGCCGCGGAAAACCACCAGGCGGTTGGATTCGTGATGGGGAAGGAACCCTCCGGCTTCCATCACCAGATCCTTGGCGTTCATTCCCTGCCGGAATTGGTACTTGCCGGGAAAGAACACGGCCCCGCTGATTTCCACGCTGTCAGGCAGGTACATGTCTTTGGAGCTGTAGAGGATCACGTTGTCCCTGGGGAGCAGGGCGATGGATTCCACTTGGATGCTGTCCATGGAATACGCGAAGAGCTGGCTGGAGCCGTTGGGCAGGAAGCGCAAGATATGCACGCGACCGAGAAACGCATCCTCTTTCAATCCGCCCGCGCGTGCGATGAGTTCTTTCGCCGTACGAACGCCATCGGTGCTGTAGGTGCCGGGGTATTTCACCGGTCCGGTTATCGAATAGAATTGCTTGCCTGGCTCCGATGAGCGCTCCACCAACAATTTGTCGCCATCTTGCAGCGGCATTTTGGCCTTGCCTGACAGGTAATCCTGCGGACTCGCCAAATCCATATAGTCCATCCGACCATCCGGAAAAATGCGCTTCAAGGTCAATTTATGGATGGCGGCGGTCGCGTTCGCTCCCCCGGCGAACTCCAAGAGTTCCTTGACGCCTTCGCCGGATTTCAGCTCATAAACCGCAGGTCGGCCGACGTCTCCTGAAACTTCCGCCAGCACCTGCGCCCGGCCTGCGAACAAGACGTCCCCGTCTCGAAGCGCATCGGGAGTAAGGCGTTCACCGTAAATAAGGTATTTGTAAAGATCCAACGGAAACTTTTTACCTCCGCGGTTAAGGACCAGATTGCGGACCGTGCCGATATCCGACGGGCCTTTGGCGAAGTACATGGCCGAAAGAATGCTCGTGTTCCCGGTGAAAACGTACCCTCCGGGAACCTGGACCTCCCCGAGCAGGAATACTTTCATGGGTCCGGCGCGATCCAGGTTCAATTGCACGTGCGAGGTGCCACGCGCAATTCCGGAGAACACTTTGGACAGCCGGGCCTTCAATCTTTCCTGTGCATCGGGTAGGTTTAAGCCTCCCAGTTGCACGAGCCCTAGTCCTTCCATGAAGACCGTGCCTTCCTGGCTGAGGGTAAGGGCGTACTCTTTTTCCTTGTCGCCCCAGAGGGAAACGACAATTTGGTCTCCGGGACCCAGCATGTAATCCCGTCCGGCGGCGCTGAGCGGGCTGCCGAATACGGAATGATCCACGGAACGGAAAATGCGTTGCTCGTACCGCGCGGGCGGCTTCTTTTTGCGGAGAAAATGACGACGGCTTTTTTTTCCGTTCGCCAGGGTATCCGCTGTGTCGCTGGCAGGCACGAACAGATCGGTGTCGTTGACGGTATCCATCAATTCGGCTGCCGGACCGTAAAGGAGCGAATCCGATTCCTGGTTCTCGCGCTGGGATAATGGCAATTTGGCCGTACCCCCCCTTGCGGGCGAGCCGTTCCGGCGCTCGTTCATTACGGAATCCAGCGCAACCTGGTCCATGCCCAACATCGATTGGGCCTGCATTCGCCTGGATTGCGCGACCTTGTCTTCCAGGCCTTGTCCCATGCAAAGCAAGGGCAACAACAGGGGGGCCCATCGAACTCTAAAGCCGCAAGTGATTGTCATAAGGGACTATATAATAACAATTTCCAAGAAACTCCGCGCTGACGCGGTCCTGGCCGGACCGTCCCCGGCCCGCCCAAAGCTGCGGGCGGTTTTTGGCGGGCCAGGGTTTACTTAGACCAGTCCCAGGTCACTCCGGCCTCGGCCTCGACCAGGGTTTCCTCCGCTCCGGCGCGATGGCCCGCATTTTGGAGCGCGCGCAATGCGCCGCCCAATTTAACGGAAAATCCATGGACCAGGTTGTACTGGATTTGGGGACGCAGGCGGGTTTCCCGTTCGGCGGTTCCGGTGGGAGAATCGTGGCTGGAAGCTTCCTGATATTGATACGGGGTGTATAAATCCACCTCGCCTTTGGCCAACCGCGCCAATTCCAATGAGATGACCATTCCACGCCGCCGCGCTTCGACACGGTACCAGAAATCCAGGGCGTCCCCGCCACGGAAGTATCCCACCGGAAAGTCCACAACGTATTTATCGACGATATTCGCACCTCCGGGACCGTAAAAATTGCTGGTGAGCACTTGGCGGGAGGCCATTGTATTCAGCGGTTGGAGGAACCCATAAAGGAAAGGATCCGTGCGAATCAGGTGAAGGCTGTGGGAATAGGCCCAGCCGCGCGCGCGGAAGGACTGTCTCAGAAAGACAAGGTAACCTAGAAGTGACGGGGAACCCCCATGGCCTTCGGTGGGCGCGTAACTCACGTCGTCCAGGTAAAGTTCGGCGCCCGCGAGCAGCCCCAGCGGCAGGCGCAGCGTGGCGTCCAGGCCCAGGGAAAGGTTGAGGTATCCGGAGCTGAAGTTGTTGTGGAAAAAGACGAATGGATCCGCGTCGCGCAGATCGGGAACCTTTCCGCCGACCATCTGGATTTCCGTGATGCCCAACGCCGCCCGTCCGACTTCGCCTTCGAGGCGGTGGACGAGCAAGGTTTTCACGGGCGCATCGAATACGCGGTTGTGGGCGTTCAGTGCCACGCCGATGGCAGGATAGTGGCTTTGCCGATATGCTTCGGAACCGATGGGATAGTCCCTGCTGGAGGTATCTCCCGGCGGGGTCCCTTGCAGCCAAGGATTCAGTCCGGCGACCAAAAACCGGTAACGGGCATGCGGCATTTTGAAAGCGAACTCGGCGCCGTCGAAAAACGGCACCGACCGGCTCAGGGTCAGTCCGAAATCCGGGGAGGGCGACCAGTGGACCGGAAACCGCCCGACCGTCATGGCGAAGCTTTGCCCCTCAATGTGAAAATAGCCGAGGCTGGGTTCGTTGATATCCACCTCCGATGGGCCGGCGGGCCAATTCCCTCCCACAGGATCGAGGTTCCAGGCCGCCAAATCGCGGCGTAGGCTCAGCCTGAAATAGATCAGGCTGCCTTCCGATATCGGATACTTCAACTCCGTCCGGACGGCGGGGGTTAGGTTGAACCATGCGCCTGCGATCTCCGGATCCACGCGTTCGGCGAACCAATGGGGGGCGAACGCCTCGAAGGGCCGGGAAAAAGAGCGATCCCGCAAGAAGGGATAAGCGCCAGCATCGACTTCGGCGGAAGCCGGCCGGAATCCCAGGCGTTCATCGCAAACGCGTCTAAGTTCGACCAACACGTCGCCGTCATCGGCGCCTTTTCCGGTCGCGTCACGCTCCGACTCCGCGCACAGGTCTCCCAGGCGTTTCGGCCAGGATTCGTTCGCTTGCCCCGTACCGGCGTACAGGGCATGGGACTCCCAAACTTTCGCCGCTTTCTCCCAGGGCCAGACTATTTCCGACGCCGCCCAGGTTCCGCGAGCATCCTCTCCGGCGGAAACCAATAACCGGCACGCGAGGATGCAAAGCGGAGGAAGCAGCCGTGTTTTATGGATCACCGGAATGAATGATAGTTCTTGGCCCGTCTCGAAACATGGAAATTCAAAGGCATCGCCGAATTAGGTTATGATCCGCCGATTAGCGCGGCAGGATGCCAGGATCGACGCGGCGTCCAGGCCGCGAGATCCGTTTTTCAATACGGCATGCCAGGATCCTGTTGACCGCTCGGATTCCCGCCCATACGCCAAGCCGATCCCCATCGGCGAAAGGCTAT
Source organism: Fibrobacteria bacterium (assembly GCA_017881725.1). Taxonomy (GTDB): domain Bacteria; phylum Fibrobacterota; class Fibrobacteria; order UBA11236; family UBA11236; genus Chersky-265. The sequence goes on along the minus strand of JADGQO010000077.1, from coordinate 1,989 downwards.
TTAAATATCGGAAGCCAAGTCCGGGCACCGGGATTTTTCCGGGTAACGCCGAAAAACCGCCGGAATCAAGTCTGGTCCATCTCGTAGAATCTCCCGTTGACCCAGTCTTGGATGATTTGGATATCCTCGGGAGAAAGATATTTCACCGGCTCCGTGACGGATCCGGCATGGTCGGTAATCCCTTGAAGGGAAAGCACGCTGTACCCTTTGTGGGGGATGAATTTCAGCGTGAAGCCCATATTCCTTGACTCCGTGCCCCGGACCACGGGTATCTTGCCGGTTACCGTCATGGTATCCCCATGCCGTACGATGTTAGTTTTCTCCGCAGAAAAAACCCTTTCGATTTGTTTTGGAGTCGGTGAATTCAAGGGATAGAGGATTTGCACGTTTGAAGATGTGATTAGCACCGCGGCGGCGATCAGTAAAGAACCCATTTTACTACTCCCCATAGGGCTGTGAGACATGAAGTTGTTAAAAATGCGAGAAAACAATAGGCGGTGAAGGTTTCGAACGATTCATTATGATTTTCCATAATCACCTCGCGCAATTATATGTTAAGGAATTCTCAGGTTGCAAGTGAAGTGCGCAAAGAATTCGTAGATAAAAACCAAGATTAATTTTTGTTCGCCGCGAAAAAAAGTCATGTCGATTTTTCCCGGATTTCCAAAGTAACTTTTTATCAGCGAAGAAAATTGTCCGAAACCGCTTTCGATTTTTCCCCGTGAGAGCGTAATCTATCTAGAGCCGATTGAAAAAGAAATTTTGGCAATCCATAATTGGAAGAAGCGGCCCTGAAAACATGTTCGATACGACAAGCGGAAAATTTTTGGAATCCTCACTTCGGGAGGCGGCGAGTCTCGCGAATGAATTCGCGCAAAATAATGGCACGACGCAAATACTCGCCCGCATGGCCGACGCCCTGGCCGATTGCTTCGAGGCCGGGCACAAGGTGCTCGCCTGCGGCAACGGCGGATCCGCCTGCGACGCCATCCACTTCGCCGAGGAGTTCACCGGACGTTTCCGCCAGGATCGCAAGGCGTTGCCCGTCATCGCCCTCACGGAATCGGCGCATCTGACCTGCGTGGCCAACGATTACGGATGGGAACAGGTTTTCGCCCGCGGCGTCGAAGCCTACGGCAAGCCGGGCGATCTGCTCCTGGCCATCAGCACAAGCGGCAATTCCGCGAACGTCATCCGCGCGGTGGAAACGGCGCGCGACATCGGCATGTTGCCCTTGCTCCTATTGGGCAAGGACGGTGGTAAGCTCAAAGGCCGCGGCGTGCATGAGTTGATCGTGCCTTCGCAAACCACGGAACGCATCCAGGAAATCCATATGCTGGCCTTGCACGTGTTGATCGAATGCGTCGAGCGTCGGATGTTTCCGGGGAATTACGTTTGACGGGCTGCCGCCCAGGGAAGATCTTGTCTTTTCCCGGGGCATGTGAAAATTCACCCGCGTTTTCCAAAAATTAACCGGAATTCCATGGAGTTGGAGAAAAATGTTCGCTATTGTGGATACGGAATCCCATTTTTCCATCAAAAACCAAGTATAAACAAATTTATCATTGTAATTTGAATATAATATAGTCATATTACAAGAATGTCTGACCTACATAGAACGCACCTCTTAGCCCGCCTAAAGACCGCCCTGAGGCGAAGTCCCGTGGTGGTACTGACCGGTCCTCGGCAATGCGGCAAGTCCACTTTAGCGCGTCAAATTTCATCGGACATCCCAGGGCATTTTTTCGATTTGGAACATCCCGCCGACGCCAGGCGGTTGGAAAATCCCATGACGGCATTGGAGCCATTGCAGGGCCTGGTGATCATCGACGAGGCGCAACTGCAACCGAACTTGGCGCCGGTGTTGCGCGTGCTGGCGGATCGAAAAAAAAAGCCGGCGACTTTTTTGTTGTTGGGAAGCGCCTCTCCGGAGTTGATCCAAGGAGCCTCCGAATCCTTGGCTGGCCGCGTGGTGTTCGTGGATATGGG
>JADGQO010000076.1 GCA_017881725.1 Fibrobacteria bacterium | reverse complement strand
TCAAAGGAGAGTGTAAATTGAACAAGCCGCAAAGCATATTTCCCACGGTGCCCGCTACGTAATAGCAATACTCATCCAGGTCCTGCATGGTCCGGATTAACACCATGCCCCCGCCTTGGCGCACTTGCTTTTCCGTAAAGCGAATCATGCCGTCCGACATTTCCCGGACACAATCCGATATGGCGCGCTGGGATCCCTCGGGGAATTTTTCCAGTTGCGGGAACACCCAACCCGCGTGGGCTACCAGCAAATGATCCCATCGATCGGCGGTTCGCCAGCTCATGGGTACTCGGGATAGGAACGCGGTCAGAGAAGACTCCCAATCTTGGGCGGGTGGAAACAGATTCCGGAACTGTTCCAATAACGGAATTTTTTCGGCTGGAGGCAAATCCGTGTCGTCTTCCAGCGTATCCGCCATGCGGCAAAAAAGGTAGGCCAGGCGAATTTGTTGGCGTAAGCCGACCGGTAAAACCTGGATGTTCAGGGCGAAAGTGCGCGAGGTTTGCTTCAGCAGGAATTCCGTGAGGCCTTCTGGATCCTGAATCCGGCTTTCGATCAGCTCGGTTTTCCAGCGTTGACCCTCGGCCGGAGATTCGCGGCGCTGGGGCATCAAGGACATCGGGCCATCGGGGCCCGGCCGGCTAAGGATGGCATCGGGCAAATGATAAAAAAAACCGGGAGGGGGTTAAACGGCGATCGGCGCTAAGCCCCCGAAAACCTAGGATTCGACGGGCTCTTCCGCGCGGGAATATTCCTTGCGATGCTTCCGGGAAATTTTCGCCTGTTGCCGAAGGGTTTTAATCAGGACACCTTGTTCATCGGCTTTGCGAAGCAGGTTTTGATGCTGGTAGGCGGCCAAGCTTTTGAAGGCGGATTCGCCCATGTCCTTGCCCTCGCTCTCAAGTTTGGAGCGGAGTTCATCATGCAGGAAATAATACGAGTCTTCCTGTTGGTGGTATGGAATGGAAAGCCAAAGGGAGTTGAGCCGAATCATCAGGAAGCCCATGCCCAGGCCGTAACCGACATACCATACGCCGCTGTGACGCCGGGTATAATGGCTCATGATCAGGACTCCCACCAAAGTGGTTCCAAGCAGGATAAGCCTGGATAGATATTGGATTTGGATTTTATAGCTGCCCTTCCAACGGAGTGGGATGTACACCCAAGGCTTCCCGCGTTTCAGGTGCTTTTCAAATCCAATGGGGAAGGAAACGAATTGGCACCAAACCCAATGCAGGGCAAGTAGGCCTACCAGTATGCCCCAAGCTATGTATTGGGACTCTGGGTTGGAAATCAAGGCTGAGATTTGCATTTCGCTTGAGTCCAATTTTAACTTAGGCGCGTAGTCCAAGCAAGGGACAAGGTTGGGGAGATGGAATTGTTCGTCTAAAATGAGACTTGAATAAAATGTTAAAGGGGGGTTAACAATTTGTTGAAAACCCTTCAAGCCTTGAAAAATGGGCCGCCTACGACACCGCAGTAAGTGCGCTACGAGGGATTTTCAGCGCTTTCAAGCGGAAATATCGGACTTGAAAAGTATCGCTGGATCTCGGCTTAGGACAATGCCTTGTTGATTATATTTTCCCTCCAATCAGACCCAAAGGCCCCATCATGACCCTGTTTTTTCCTTTGTCCCCGCGATCGGGACTCCATTTGCATCCCCAGCATGTCGATTCGATGGGTTCGCTCGCCTGGTTAAAGAAGGGAGCGCGGCATGCTTAATTCTACGGCGACTCAACATCCATGGGCTTCCTGCCTCGGGGCGCTGAAAGAAAAACTTTCCGATGATGTCTATTCGCAGTGGATTTTGCCTCTCAAGGTTCTGGATGTCAGCGACTTTCAAGTCAGCCTGGCGGTACCGAATCATCTCGACCTGGATCAACTGGCCAAAATCTACCTGGGTTTAATTGAACACTGCTTCCAGGAGGCCACGGGCCGCGAAGCGCGCGTACACCTTCGCCGCCTGCCCAGTCTCAACATGGGCTCTCCTTCCGGCGCCCATGCCTTTACCGGCATGCCGGTCATCGATCTCAACCCCAATTACAGTTTCGACGAATTCGTGGTGGGCAGCAACAGCCAATTCGCCTACTCCGCAGCATTGGCGGTAGCCAAGGATCCCGGCGGCACGAAGTTCAATCCCTTGCTCATCTACGGAGGCGTAGGCCTTGGGAAAACCCATTTGCTGCAAGCTATCGGCAACCACGTCATCGCGGAGAATTCCCGGAAAAAAATCCGTTACGTGACTTCGGAGGCGTTTTACCGCGAGTTCGTCGAATCCATCCAGCACAATCGGATCAACGAACTATCCAATTATTATCGGAACGAAGTGGACATCCTTTTGATGGACGACGTGCAATTCCTGAGCGGAAAGGATCGCACCCAGGAGGAGTTCTTCCATATTTTCAACTCCCTGCATCAGAGCCGCAAGCAAATCGTCTTGACCAGCGATGCGCCTCCGGGCGAATTGAAGGGCTTGGAAGACCGTCTCGTCAGCCGGTTCCAGTGGGGACTCTTCGTGGACATTCAGCCGCCGGACCGCGAAACGCGTGAAGCCATTCTGCGCAAAAAGGCGCGCGCGCTCAACCTGGACATCTCCGACGACATCATTTCCTACCTGGCGGAAGCCATCGATTCGAATATCCGCATTCTCGAAGGCGCTATCCGGCAATTGTTGTTGCAGGCCTCGATCAAGCATTCCGACATCACCATGGAATTGGCCAAGGAAATCGTGAACCGTACGGGCGTGAATCGCCCCATGAAAAAGATCACGCCGGAGGACATCACTTCCGTGGTGGCCAATTATTTCGTCGTCGAAGTGGATAAAATCATCGAACAGGGCCGGGGAACCAAGGAAGTGGCCCAAGCCCGGCAACTAGCCATGTTTTTGATGAAGGAGTTGACTTCGGCGTCGCTCAAGACCATTGGCCAACGGTTCGGCGGACGCGACCATAGCACCGTGGTTCACGCCATCAAGACCATCGAAAAAGCCATGGACAAGGACGATTCCTTCAAAAAGAGCGTCGAGGCTATCACGGGAAAATTGAATATTCGATCCTAGGGTAAGCGCATCCAAGGGATGAGGCCATCCCCGGGATGAAATGATTCGTGACGCCGTTGTTCAACGGTGTCGCCCTGCAAATCAAGTTACAGCTACGTTTTTACCCCGGGACGCTTCCAGAAAGATCTCGATTTCCGCGCGCACTTGCTCCGAGGTGTGCATGACGGCGATGCGGCCCAGAAGTTGTTTGCAATCCCGCACTTCCAAATGACGCAGAGCCTTACGGATGGCATCGGCGGAAGCGGGAGCAATGGACAATTTGGTGATGCCCAAAGCCAGGAACAGCGGCAGGGCTTGCGGATCCGAAGCCATTTCACCGCATACCGTGACGGATTTTTCGCATTCGCGGGCGGCGGCGGATATACGCATCAGGGCCTGGATTAAGGCGGGATGGAAGGGCTGGTAATACGAGGCAACTCGCTCGTTGCCGCGATCGATGGCGAATAAGTATTGGATCAAATCGTTGGTGCCGATGGAAAGGAAATCCGCTTCCTTCGCGAAGTCGCGGATTTGCATCATGGCGGCGGGGATTTCGATCATCGCGCCGATGGGCGGGCGCTTCAGAGGGCTGCCGGTTTCAGCTTCCAGTTCGGCCAGCACGGAATCGATTTCCGCCTGGATGGCGCGGAATTCGGTGATCATCGACAGCATCGGTATGACGAGCCGGAAATTTCCATGCTGCGCCGTGCGCAGGAGCGCGCGCAAATGGGGACGCAGGATGTCCGGGCGCGAAAGCAGCATGCGCACCGAGCGCCAACCCAAACTGGGATTTTCTTCTTTTCCCCAGTCGAAATATTTCAGCGGCTTGTCACCGCCTACGTCCAACAGGCGGAAAGTGGCGCCGTGATCGCCGCAACGCTCCAGGACGCGGCGGTAAATGTCGTATTGCGTTTCCTCATCCGGGAATTGGTTGCGGATCATGAAAAAGAATTCGGAGCGGTACAGTCCGACGCCTTCGATGCCGTATTGTTCCATCAATTCCAAGTCGGAAATCAGGGAGAGGTTGCCGGACAAATGCACCCGCAGGCCGTCGCGCGTGACGGCTTCGAAATTCGGAACCTCCAACTGGCGCGTTCCCAAGTCTTCCAAAAGCCGGGAATATTCACGCTGTACATGGACATCGGGGTCGATGTAGATGAGTCCGGAGTTGCCGTCCATGATCACGCGCGTGCCGGTTTGCAGATACTGGGTCAGGCCCGGAATGCCCATGAAGCATGGGATCCCGAGGGAGCGCGCGAGAATTGCCGCATGCGACGTGATGCCGCCGGTTTCGCAAAGGATCCCGGAGATTTTCCGCGTAGAGAGGTAAATCAAATCCGATGGCAGCAGTTCCACCGCGGCCACGATATGCGACTCTATATCCGCCCCGGCTTCGGTGTCATGGGGGTTTTCTTGTACTTCGCCCAAAGCGTTCAAAATGCGGAGGCTTACATCGCGGAGGTCCGCCGCGCGGCTGCCGAGCATGGCGCTGCCGGTATCCAACATGGACTTCACCAATTCGCGCGTGGCCAGTTTGACCGCGAAGGGCGCGGCCATGTTCTCGCGGATATAGCTTTCGATCAATCCGATATAATGCTCGTCGGAGAGCATCAGTTTATGCGCTTCGAAAATTTGCGCGTCCAGCTCCGCGAAAAGTTCCCCGGCGCGTTTTTTCAGCCATTCGCTTTCCTTGCGGGCCAACCCCAGCGCATGGTGGAGCAATTCGATTTCCGCGCGCGGGTCGCCGCATTCCGTGAAAATGATGGTGTCCCAGACCTGATGGGTTTTCAGGATGACGGCTCGTCCTTCGGCGATGCCACCTACGGCGACTTGGGCCCGTACGAAGGGCGGAGCTTGCTTGGGAGGCGTCGGTTCGCGCATCACGTCCGCGGGCAAAGTGGATTTCAGGCTGCGATTCTCAAGCAGGGAGCCGAGTTGCGCCGCCAAGGTATAGGCCAAGTCCTCGACCATGGGCGGAAAGGGCCGGCCTTCGGTCGATTGCAGGGTCATGACGCCGGCGCCGAATTTTCGTGCCGGTGGAATGGGGATGCCCAGGAAATTATTCAGGCGATCTTCGCCCAGACTCGGGAAATACTTGTAGCGCTTATCGTCTTTGGGATTGGCGATATTGACGATTTCACCTTGGCTGAAAACGTGGCCCGTCAGGCCTTCCCCCGGGGTCATGGTCACCAAGCGGCGGGAATCCTGATTCAATCCCTCGCTGGCGGCCAGTTCCAGCCGGTTATCCTCGCCCTGGTAGAGGTAAATGGAACAGACGTCCACTTCCATTTTTTCGGAGATCAGCTTGACCACCGCTTCCAAGGCCGGTTGCGTGGAGGCGGACTCCTGCATGGTCTGGGCTACGGAGCGAATGATTTCCAAGGCTGTGGAGGCGTCTGACATGTCATCCAATCCGGAATATGTTGAAGAGTAAATATGACAAAAATCACAAAAATATGTGAGGGTCGCCTTGCGAAAAATGCGGGGCGAAACCTACGCTTTATCCCGCGATCAGTCCCACATGATGCCGGGCTTGGGCGCTTCCGGGAGCTTGTCCTTGTTCTTTTTGGCCCATTCGAATTTTTTTTTCAACATGTCCAGGCGGCCATCTTCCAGCTTTTTGGCCTCGGCGAATTTGGACTCGAGATCCTTCGAGCGGTCTTTGTCCGCTTTCATGAATTGCTCCAGGCTGGGCGCCTCTTCCTTATGGGGGAAAAATTTGATGACGCCACCGGTGGCAGCATCGATGATCAAGGTCGCGCGGCAACAGGGGCAATCCAGTTTGATTTCCTTGCTATCCTTGGTTTCCTTGCTATCCATAACGTCCTCATACGCGACGCCGACCGACCGATACGGTTCGCCGGGAAGGTTGAAGATCTTAATATAAGACTTTTTAACCCATTATGTTCCAACACATTGGCTCGACGAAGGGGCGCCGGTTACGAATTGTGCGGAGTGCCGAAACTATTTCAGGCTAAGGGCCTGTTAAGAAATAACTGAATCAGTTCGCCACCCATCTGCAGGCCACCTGGGCCCGATCGTCAATCGCAAAACCATCGAAATAGCGTTGCTATTCCTCAGGTTTTGCTCAATCCGATCGAACCCATCTGACCCACATCTGGGGGCTCCTTTGCTCCACTTATTTCTTAACAGGCCCTAATGTCAAAATTTCTCAATCTTGAACGCGTGCAAAACTTCCTTGTGGGGAGTCAGTTCCACGTAATTATTGCGTCCGGACCAGACATAACTTTCATGGGTCATCAAATCGTAGAGCCCGTAAATATTCTCCGCTCCGATTCCCATGGCTTCCAGATTGAGGCTGACCGTTCCCGATTGTTTATGGTAGGGATCCAGGTTCACGATGAAAAGCAGGATATTGTCGCCTTCCGATTTTGAGTACGCCAGCAATTGGGGGTTATTGCAGTCGTGAAAACGGATATTCTTCAGCTTTTTCATCGCCGGGTGTTCGCGACGGATATCGTTGATTTTACGGATGAACGGCTTGATGTTTCCTGGACTGTTCCAGTCCCAAACCTTGTACTGGTATTTTTCCGAATGTAAAAACTCTTCCTTACCCGGGACGGGAGCGTTATCGCAAAGCTCATATCCGTTGTACATGCCGTAGGCACCTACCAAGGTGGCCGCCAGGGCGAAGCGGATCATGAACATCTCGCGCGGCGCGTTCTGCAAATGCAAGGGGAGGATATCCGGCGTGGTCGGGAAGAAAATCGGCTTCATGAATTCTTTCGCGGGCGATTGCGCCAGCTCTTCCACATACTCGCGCAACTCAGCGGCGGTGATGCGCCAGGTGAAATACGTGTAGGACAGGTCGAATCCGACCTTGGCCAGACGCTTCATGACCTTGGGACGCGTAAACGCTTCCGAAAGGAAAAGGATGGAGGGGTCTTGCCGTTTAATGTCGGCGATCAGCCATTCCCAGAACGCGAAAGGCTTGGTATGGGGATTATCGACGCGGAAAATCGTGATGCCCATGCCCATCCAAAATTCGACGATGGACTTGATTTCCGTCCATAAGGCGTCACGGTCTTCGCAAAAGAAATTGAGGGGATAAACGTCCTCATAACGTTTGGGAGGATTTTCGGCGCATTTGATGGTGCCGTTCATTTCGCGATAATACCAATCGGGATGCGCTTTGACGTACGGGTGATCCGGGGAACAATTCAGCGCGAAATCCAGGGCAACGGCGAAGCCTTGCTTGCGGCAGGTTTGAATGAATGCCCGGCACTCGGGCAAGGCTTTCGCGGGCGTGGAGCCCAATTCCGGATCGACGGCTTTGTGTCCGCCGAACTGGTTGCCGATGGCATAAGGACAACCGGGTTCGCCGGGCTGCGCGGTCAGAGTATTATCGGCGCCCTTCCGTTTGGTGACGCCGATGGGGTGGATGGGCGGCAAGTAAATGACATCGAAACCCAAGTCCTGAATCTCCGGCAGGCGCGCTGTCATTTCCGCGAAGGTGGCGCTGCGGTTGGGATCCGTTCCCTGGGATCGGGCCCACATTTCATACCAAGCGCTGTATTCAGCCAGCGCGGAATCCACGCGCAGCGTCGCAACCGGCGCGTAGAGGCAGGGAACGTCCGGATAGGCGGGCGCATCGGAACCGCCATGCCCCAAGGTCCGGGCCTCTACCGTAAATTCATAAGCTCCCGGCTTTCCGGCGGAGAAAGTCCCTTGCCAGGAATCGTTGTCGACGAAAACCATGGGGGAGCGCAACCATCCGGTTGCCCCGGCCTTGCGCACCAACAAGGTGGCCTCGCATTTGTCATGTCCGTCACGGAAAATATCCGCTGTCACCGTAATCATTTCGCCAGGAACGGCTTTGGCCGGAAAGCGGCCTCCGTCGATGACGGGCTGAAGGTTTTCCACCACGGCATGAATCGCCGGGCGCGAACTCGTGGGGGCGGCCAGTGATTGTGTGCGTTGGGCCGGGGCCGGAAGCGCTTTTTCCTTGGCCGGTGCGGATTTGGGCTTAGCCACCGGAACCGAGACCGGTTTTTTTGGTTCGGCTTTGGGAGTGGGTTTGGGTGTCGGTTTAGAAGCCGCGCCTTTGGCAAGGGCTTTCAATAAGGCTCGATCTGCCGTTCCCGCTTGGGTAATCGCCTTCGGAGAGTTGGGCTTGGCGGCGGGTTTGGAATTCGTTTTCGTCACGGACTTCGGTTGCGGTTTTGGCTTAGGGGCGGGCATGGGTTTGGATAAGCTCCTGATAAAATTGATGCGTGCGTTTGGCCACTTGGGCCCAGGCGAAATGATCTTCGACGCGGCGGCGGGCGTTTTTCGCCATCCTCAGTCGCAAATCCGGATTGTCGAGCAGGGAATTCGCGGCTGCGGCCAGGTTTCGGCTGAAGGCTTCCGGATCCTTGGGTTCGAAATTCTCCGGTCCTTGGGGCGCGAAGGGAACCAATATTCCGGTTTCCCCCGGGACCACCACTTCGGGAATTCCGCCCACCTGGGAGGCGACCACCGGCGTTTCGCACGCCATGGACTCCAGGTTGATGATGCCGAAGGGTTCGTAAACCGACGGGCAGATGAATACCGACGCATGGGTATACAACGAGATGATTTCCCGTTTCGGAAGCATTTGCGGAATCCAGATAATCGGGTGGGACGAGTCCTTGCGGGCCTGCTCCACCTTGAGGCGCATTTCCGCTCCGATTTCCGGGGTGTCGGGCGCGCCGGCGCAAAGCACCACTTGGGTCCCGGGGCGCAAATGCCGGATGGCATTGATCAAATGCAGGACGCCTTTTTGCCGCGTGATGCGACCGACGAAAAGCACGAAGGGCAAGGCGGGATCGATGCCATAGGCGCCGAGCAGGGCATCGTCGGGAGTGGGATGGTATTCCTCCGGATCGATCCCGTTGGGAATGACCCGGATTTTTTCCGGAGCCACTCCGTACAGTGATTGCACGTCGCGGCGCATGGACTCCGACACGGCGACGACGCCGTCCGCGTTTTGATAGGCGGTGCGTTCCAACCACGTGGAAACATGATAGGCGTTGCCCAACTGTTCCACCTTCCAAGGCCGGTGCGGCTCCAGGGAATGCGTGGTCAGGACCAGCGGCACGCCAAACAGTTTTTGCACCAGGCATCCGGCGAAATGCGAATACCAGGTGTGACAATGCACGATGTCCGTCGTCTGCACGGTTCCGGACATCATCACGTTCCGCGCCAGCGTATCCATCAACTTAGCGAATTTTTGGTTCTGGCTCGGCAAGGAAAAATCAGGTTTCAATCCCGTTGCCGTCAAAGGTCCATCGTGCAACCGTTGATCGCCGAAGCACAACACATCCACGGTGTTATCCAATCCGGGCAAATGGGCCAGGGCTTGGGAGAGGTATTCGACATGAACTCCGGCGCCGCCGTAAACATGAGGTGGAAACTCGTTGGAAAGCAAGGTAATCTTCATGTTCGCGAACCGAATTCCTCCCGCCCGGGTGTTTTTCGAGGCCTGCTAAAGCCGGTACCGAGGCATGGTAATGCCGGTACATTCCGCAGAAAATTAGGAATTTTAAGAAAGGGGCAGGGTAAAATCGTCAATCGCTACGGGCTTTTTTACGTTTGCACGGAGGGGGTTTGCGCATGTCGAGCCGATTGGATCAAGACATCGAAGAACGTTGCCGCGAGCTGGAAGCCCAAAATCAGCGCCTCACCAAGCAATTGCAAACCCTGATGGACGTGTTTTCCAAATTGGAAATCGCGGACCTGGAACACTCCCTCTACTTCTCCAACCAAAAACGCCTGATGGATTTCGTGCAGCGTATCACCATGCGCCTGGACGACGACACCTTGATGGACGTGATCGTCGAGGAATTGCTCATTGAGCTCAAGGCCGACCGCGTCTCCTATATCCTGGTTGGCGACGGACCCAAGTCCACCTGGGCTGTTTCGCACGAAGCCGTGGACCGGGGCATCAAACGCTTGCCGCTGCCGTATTTCGTGGATACCTCGCCGCCCGCACCGTTCGTGCATTTTCTGCAGAAGGCCAAGAAGCATCCCGGCGCGCCTACGACGAACGAATGGGATGAACCCATATCCATCGTGCCCGATGCCGAATTCAACACCTTGGAGGAAGAATTCCGCGCCGCTTTGGAGGATGAATTCGATTTGGCCAGCCGCGTGGATTGCCGCGCTGCCATGGCCTTCCCAATCGAAACCACGCTCGGCGGGACCAGCTTGTTCTGCGTCCAGCGCATCAACAGCGATCAAGGTTGGACGCGCCAGCAGAAGGATCTTTTCCAGAACATGTGCCGCTACGCCACGTCCTTGCTGGACCAGACCCAGCTCTCCGATCATATCCGGGACTTGAAGGACCAATTGGGCTCGCTCATCGAATCCATGCCCTCGGCCATCATCGGAATGGATTTGTTGGGCACGGTGACCACTTGGAACGGCAAGGCCATGGAGTTTTTCGGCATCTCCGAAGAGGAGGCGCAAGGCAACGTGTTCTGGGATCTGGTGCCGGAGTACCGCTTCATCTCGCAGGCCTTGAAAAACGTGTTGCAGGTGGAGGCCGGCACGGGGTTGGATTTCGAACCCCGGCCGTTTAAGCGCAAGGACGGCAGCGTGGTGTATTACCGCGCGAACTTGTTCACCATGTTCAGCCGCGACCGCGGGGAAGTGGCCATGCGCATCGACGACGTGACCCGCACGGTCGAGTTGAACAACCAACTTTTCCATTCCCAGCGCATGGAAACCGTGGGCACCTTGGCCGGCGGGCTGGCGCATGAATTCAACAATGTGCTGGGCGGCATGGTGGGAACCTCTTCGCTGATGAAACACAGGCTCCGCGACGGTAAAGCGGACATCCAGGTATTGCTGGACGATTTGGAGGTGCTGGAAGGCTGCGCCGCCCGGGCCCAAGAGATGGTCAAGCGGCTGTTGGCCCTTTCGCGCCGGGCGGAAATCGCCATGGAGCCGATGGAGTTGAACGCGGTGGTGAACAACCTGGTATCCCTGTGCCAGCATTCCTTCGAAAGCCGCATCCACGTAACTGCTAAGTTACCCAAGTCGGAAACCTGGATCCTGGCCGACCGTTCTCAATTGGAACAGGCCGTGCTGAATATTTGCGTAAACGCCCGCGATGCCATGAAGGCCGGCGGTCGCCTGACTTTAAGCGTCGCGCCCTTTACCGTGGATCCCGCCTTCACCGCGCGGCATGCCACCTGCCGGGAAAAAGATCTGGTCATACTTTCCATCCGGGATACCGGGGAAGGAATTCCCCTGGCGCAATTGGATCAAATTTTCGAGCCGTTTTTTACGACTAAGCGCGAGAACGGATCCGGCCTGGGCCTGACCATCGTCGATTCGATCATGAAGCATCACAAGGGTTACGTCGAGGTGGACAGCGATTCGAAAACGGGAACCAGTTTCCGACTTTATTTCCTGACCTCAACCAAAATCCAGGGTCAGGAACCGGTTGCCCCGCCGGGAGCGCCGACCGGGTCCGGCGAGGTGCTGTTGGTGGACGACGACGAAGTCATGCGGCGAACGGCGGCGCGCATCCTGGGCGAACTCGGATATACGCCCGCCACGGCGGCGGACGGAATTTCCGCGGTACGAATCCTCGAAAGCGGATTGCATTTCGACCTCGTGGTCCTGGACGTGGATATGCCGGTGATGAACGGCCTGGATACGGCCGATGTACTCTGGCGCGTCAAACCGGATCTGAAGATCCTGTTCTGCACCGGGCGGCAACATCAATACGATTTATCCTCGGTCATGTCCCGACCCAACGCATTCCTGATCGCAAAGCCCTTCGACATGGCGGCCCTGGCGGCTAAGGTCCGCGAGGCTTTGTCGCGCGAAACGACGCGTTGAGACACGCTCCGGAACCACTACAGCTTCCCGTCCGGCGGGCTCTTTTTCTACCTTGCATGGGTCTCGACCGGGTTCATTATTGGTCCGGTATTCTCGGGGATGAAACATGGCATTGTCGGAAGAAGAAAAGGATTTAGTCGCCCAGGCCTTGCAATTGTATTTGCAGCAAGCCAGTATGCAATTGCCACCGGCATCCGTGCAGCAATTGGTCGGCGTCGCGAAAGGCATCATCTCCAAACTGGATCATTTGGAAGATGCGGGGACGGGCGGCCGCAATAAGGCCAATCAGCCGCCTCCCGGCATTTCCGAGGATTGGTTCGCAAAGGTCTGCCAAACCTGCCCGAACCTGAGTCCCACGGGATGCACGGACAAAATCACGGTCAAGTTCCCGGGAAAATGCGATCCGATTTTGAAATACGAACGCGCCAAAGCGGGCGTGCGTTGATTTCCGCCGTGCCCGGTTTATCCGCTTCGGGAGGATTCCATGGGTAAAGGCAATGAAACAGGCAAGGAAAAAAACCAGGAAAAAGGCAAAGTAAAAAAACCGGTCGCGCCCAGGAATATTTCCGGGTTGCCGGAGCGTTCGGCGCTGCTGGAGTTTATCCGATCCCAAGGTCGGCATCCCTCGAGTTTGCCGGTATTGCAAAAGGCCTTCTCGCTGTCTCGCGAGGAAGAACGTGACATCAAGCATATGGTCAAGTCCCTGGTGGGCGAGGGGTTCCTCCGCAAGGTCAAGGGAAATAAGTTCATCGCCGAAACCGAAGAGGATTTGGCACGCATTCGGGCGAAGCAAGCCGGTAAGCACTCCGCGGCCCCGAGCGGAACTCCGGAAAAAGTCCCCGCTGCGGCGCCTGCCCTGATTTCGGGGCGGCTGGATGCCGGTGATTCGCCCGCAGTTGCCCGGCCCACGACGTTTCCGGGCCGAAAAGTGTCCAAGCCGATTCCTGATGGCGTTAGAGGAAAACGTCCCGGCGCTACGGCTCCGGCTCAGGCTCAGGGTAACTTCAATGTTACGGATTCCAGTCTTACGGATAGGAACGCGGCCGCCAAAAAAAACCCCGAAGATTCCGTCGCCGGTGAGGCCGGTTTAGTCAAAGGCAAATTAATTCGGCAAGGCGGATTCCATTTCGTAGTGCCGTTGCGGGCCCGGAGCGCCGGTGACCGCGCGGGGCAAGAAGAATCGCGCTGGGGAAATCGCGAACAGCGGCGCGGTCGTGAGAAAGATCGTGGTCGCGGTCCCGCGCGCGGTCGGGAAGGCAAAAAGGAACGGTTCGGGAAACGCGGATTCCCGGGCGCCGAGGCTGGGGCTCCCGAAGAGGGTCTGGTTTTGATTCCCCGCAAGCATTTGGGTAAGGCCAGGCCCGGAGATTTGGTCATCGCTCGGATTACCGAGGAAGATGGCAGCGAGCGAATCGGCGTTATCGTTTCCACCTTGGGAGAGGAAACGCCTTTCACCGAGGTCTCCAAATCTTTTTTCCGCGAATATGGATTGCCTTACGGCTATCCCCGCGACGGCATGGCCGAAGCGGGAGAATTCCCGGAGCCGGTACTCGAAAACTATCCTGATCGACGGGATTTACGCGCCATTCCGATTATCACCATCGACCCTTCCACGGCCAAGGATCATGACGACGCGATTTCCTTGGAACGCCTTGCGAACGGGACTTGGCGGCTGGGCGTGCATATCGCCGATGTGTCCGAGTACGTTACCGATGACAGCGCTCTGGATCACGAAGCCGTCGCACGCGCTTTTACGCAGTATTTGCCCTGGACGGCCGTGCCCATGTTGCCGCAGCGCCTATCCTCCGACCTTTGCAGTCTTTTGGAAGGGCGGGAACGCCTGGCCTTTTCCTGCATGATGGACGTGACCGCCGACGGTGAGCTCAGGTCTTTCGATTTCGTCGAAACCTTTATCAAAGTCCAACGCTTTTATTCCTATGAGGAAGCGCAAGGCGCCAAACAGGAAGGGGATCCATTCCTTACATTGCTGGATGAATTCACCACTGTGCTCCTGAAACGCCGCCGCGACGATGGGTTCATCGATTTCCAATTTCCCGAGCCCAAGGTGGAGCTCGACGACGGAGTGCCTGTGCGCATTTATCCAGGGACTCGTTTGCCGTCGCATTCCTGGATCGAGGAATGCATGCTTTTGGCCAATCAGGCCACCGCGAAATTCCTTACCAAGCATAAGCTTCCCGGGTTGTTCCGCGTGCATGAACAGCCGGACTTGGACGTGGTTTCCGAGTTGTGGGCCTCGCAAGGCCTCATCCACCGCGACAAGGGCATGGTGGACGCCTTCAAGGAATTGAATCAGACCAAGACCAATTTGAATCCGGCCATCCAGCAATTCTTCATCCGCCTGCTCAGCCAAGAAGGCGGAGCCTTGCCCGTGGCCGTCCAGCGGAAAATCCTGCAAAGCATGAAAAAGGCGCAGTACTCGCCGGAGGCCCAGGGCCATTTCGCCTTAGGCTGGTTGCATTATGCCCATTTCACATCACCCATCCGCCGCTATGCGGATCTTTGGACGCATCGCGTGATCAAGGCGTTCGTGCGCGGCGAGAAGATTCCTAAGGCTCAAAAGGCGCAAGCCTACGACGTGGCCGAACGCATTTCCGAACGGGAAATCGCCGTGATGAAAGTGGAGCGCAAGGGCTTGAAAACCGCCACGGCCTGGGTGCTGAAAGGTTATGTCGGAGACGCCTTCATCGGCGAAATCAGCGGCATGGAGAATTTCGGCATTTTCGTTTCCATCCAGAATCCCTATGGCGAAGGCATGATTCCAATTTATCGGTTGCGTGACGATTATTACGAAAAGGATGAAGAGACCGGGCACATGGTCGGCAAGCGGACGCGTCGCCGCTTCCAATTAGGTGATAAATTACACGTGCGCTTGGAACGGGCGGACCCATTCACCGGACAGGTCGATTTTGATTTTCTCGGAATTCCTGAATGAGTTTGCGGAATGCCCTCAGTTATTTGACCGTACTGCCTATCCCCTTCAAAAAGGATTTGCCGCTCAACCGCTCGGTGCATTTCTTTCCGTTGGTCGGCGCGGTTATGGGCAGCATTCTGGTGCTGTCACTGCTGGCGTTCAAAACGATTCTACCGCAATTCCTGGCTTGCATCGCGACCATTGGCGTGTTGGAGGCCATGACCGGAGGCATCCATTTGCGCGCCTTCGCGGAACTTTGGGACGGGCGCAGGACTTTTCCGGGATCGGGTTTCGCTTCCAAAACCGATTACGGTTGGAAAGGCGCCGTGGCGGTCGGCTTGTTGCTGCTCGTAAAAGTAGCCAGCCTGGCGCATATGCGCGGGGAATGGCAATCCTTCGCCGTGCTCATCGCGCCGATTCTGGGCCGGAGTTCGCAATGCCTAGGCATCATTTTCAGCCGCAATCGCATGGAACTTTCCTATGCCAAACCCGACCTGGCCGTCAAGCGGCGGCAAATTCGTGCGCTGGTATTCACCGGCCTGTTATTGGCGTCCATGGCCTTGTTTCCCTGGCGCGTGGCGGGCGGCCTGGTCGTCGAATACTTTGTGATTATCGTAACGGCATTTCGGTTTTTAAACGGCCGCAACCAGGGTCTTACGGTGCAAGCCTTGGGAGCCGTGGCGGAATTCGCCGAAGCGGGTTTCCTCGCCACCTGCGCCGCGCTGAGCTGAGCTGCCCCTCGCTGAGTTGCCCGGTTCCCACTCAACCGGTCGGTGAAGGGGGCCTTAACCGGGCTGTGCACGCGTCCGCATGGGCCTCGCCAAGCTGAGCGGAGACTTTTTCAGCCCTCAGTTAAATCGAATCGTAGATTTTGACCTGGCTCCAAAATTTTTCGCAATTTTCCCGGAACGCGTCGTGGATTGGGTGCACTTGATAGACATCATGTCCTGCCATGTCGTCGAAAACCACGACTAAGGCGTAGGAATAACTGCTGTCGATGATGGGGCGATTCGTGGCCGCCGGCTTGCCGACCCAGCCTTGGCGCACCGACGGGATTGAGGTCAGGGCATTCGCAAACTTTTCAAAGCTGGCGATGTCCGCAGGCTTAAGCCCGGGTTTGAGCCAGAAATATACCGCATGAACGAGCATGGTTTTTCCTTTCGAATCGATGGGTTATAGATTTTCGCGCAAAGCGCGGGCGTAGAAACTCCAAAATGCCTGCGCGGCGCGGTCATAGGTGAAAAAGAGGGCGCGTTGGCGCGCGGCGGATTTAAAATCGGCGAGACGGGTAGGGTCAGACACCAAGGCACTGATCTTTACCGTTAGATCTCCAGGCACGCGGTGATCGAAAATCAAACCGCAGCGGCCGTCTTCGATGATTTCCTGGGGTCCGCCCTGGTTGGACGTAATGCAAGGGATACCGGAAGCGAGCGCTTCCACCACGCTGTTGCCGAACGTGTCGGTCAAACTGGGGAAGACCATGATGTCGGCGCCGGCGAATATGGCCGCCAGCTTTCGTCCCTGCAGTACCCCGGTGAAATGCACGCGCGGCATGTCCCCGAACCGTTCTTGCAGTCCCTTCCGATACGGCCCTTCGCCGACCAGGGTCAAGGACAACTCAGGGTTACCGGCCAAAAGTTCCGGCATCGCATCAGCGAGAATATCCAGGTTTTTTTCCTTGGAAATACGGCCGACGTACAAGAGTTTGACGCCGGTAGCTGGAAGGCCCAATTCCCGCCACGTTTGCGGATCGGCATGGTCAGGATGAAAATCATCGAAATCCACGCCGCGGGGCAACTTGAAAATCCGTTTGCTCGACACGCCCATTTCGGAAACCTTTTCGGCGTAAGCTTGCGAGGGAACGATGACGGGACCGGACCAAAGCGTGAATAGTCTCGTCCACGTATTGATGGCCCAGACCCCGGCCCGATTCGTGACAAGCATTTTCGAATAAGTGAGAATGTCGGTGCGGTAATGGCTGATGGTCGCGACCCCGGCGGCCTTGGCGGCCAAAAGACACAGGAAGGAAACCGGACCCGGGGTTTGAAATTCCACCACATTGACGGGATGGTCTTGGAGGAACCGGATGAAATGTTTTAAGCGTATCAACGTGACTTCGCTATGCGGGTAGCCGGCCTGATCCAAGGAGTAACGCCCGGGAACCAGGATGACGCCGCCGGGCCCCTCGGTACGCGGTTCCTTGCTATGGAACGCGACGCCGAACAAATAGGCGTTGTGCCCCCGATCACGCAATTTTTTCAACATGATGCGCGAGGAAATCGCGATGCCGTTGACTTCATCCAGGTTGTCTCCGACGCAAGCGATCATTGGTTCGCCGCGACGGCGTGTGCCTAAGATGCGGCCTGCTACGGCAAGCTTCAGAAAACCCGGCAAATTGCCGATCAACTCCAGGATAAATAACGATACGAACCGTAGGATTCCAGGCAAGGCCATTTTGCCATGCGGACGCGGCCAAGTTTGCCGCAGGGGCGTTTCCAAGGGAGTGATATGACCGACCGGCTCGGCGGCAACGGGATTCATGTATGGCAAACATATAAATATTCGTCTTATGAAAAATCTGCGCGGGACAGCCGACCCATGGCGCGGGGCTTCCCGAGCTGCGGCCTACGCGGGATCAAACCGGGGTTACCGTATTTGCGCTTGGGTCCCATCCCGGGCTAACCGGCCTTTGGGCCCCTTCGGTCGATTGCTACATAGGATGCGTGGTTTTTCTCGACATCAATACCTTTTTTTCCTTGAAGGCCGGCGGCATTCGCACCTATCACCTGGCGAAAATGGAATGGTTCGCGAGGCAAACCGAGCATAGATACGTGGTCGTGCATCCGGGGCCTTGCCATCGGGAAATCTCCGTGGGGCCGGCGGTAAACCGCAGCGAAGTTTTTGGGCCCGCGTTGACCAAGGATGCGTCTGGGTATCGTCTGCTTCTCGACTATTGGCGCGTCCTCCAGATTATCCGTCGCGAACGACCGGCGGTATTGGAGGCGGGGGATGCTTGGCTTACCGGTCTGTTTTGTCTGGTGCTTAAAAAATCAGGCTGGTACGATGGGCGACTAATATCATTTTTTCATAGCGACCCGGTTCCGAGTTATTTCTTGCCCTGGGCAAACCGGGGAAACTTCAAAGCTTTGAAAAAAATTCTGGTGCGTTGCGCGGGACGGATCTTTTACTCTGTGCAGCGGCAGTACGATTGCACCATCGTTTCATCCCGAACCATGGAAAAGTCCTTAAACCAGCAAGGCATAAAAAACGTTGCCTGCCTACCTTTCGGCGTTCCCCTCCGCTTTTTGGATTCGCCCACCAAGTTTTCAAATCCTATCGGAACCGACTCAACCAACCGCTTAACCCCGCCGTCTACCGCTTCGGCATCCCATCCCATCCGGTTACTTTACGCCGGAAGACTGGATGCGGAAAAAGGCATGGACGTATTATTGGCGGCGCTTCCCGAACTGCTCTCCCGCAGTAACGTACATGTTACCATAATGGGGCGGGGGGCTTTCGCGGACCGCCTCGCCGCTTTCGCAGCACCGAATTTTGAGTATCTGGGTTTTGTGGACAGCCCGGAAAAAGTCTTGGAAATTTATGACCGTAGCGACATTCTCCTGGCGCCTGGCCCTTTCGAAACCTTTGGATTGGGAGTAT
Source organism: Fibrobacteria bacterium (assembly GCA_017881725.1). Taxonomy (GTDB): domain Bacteria; phylum Fibrobacterota; class Fibrobacteria; order UBA11236; family UBA11236; genus Chersky-265. Next base: position 54,920 of record JADGQO010000076.1, on the reverse strand, counting down.
TGGAAGGCATGGCGCGCGGCTTGGCGGTGGTAGGTCCCGATCAGGGCGGAACGGCGGAATTGCTTTTGCAAGCGCAAGGCCAATTCGTTTTCCGCGCGGGCTCGCCCAAGGATTTTCTGCGCGCAGTCGATGAGGCTCTATCCAGCCCAATCCTCGAAGCTTCGAAAAAGAGCCGGAAACTCGCCGTAGTCTACGGTAGTTGGGACGCCGCCATCGGCCGCATGGTTAACCATCATTTACGCGCTGGGGAAAACCGACCATGACACGGCGGATTATCATTTCCATGCATGACGCGACGCCTTTTCACCTTTCCCGGTTGGAAAAGGCCGAAGGCTTATTCGCTGAAATGGGGCTTTCCAAGTTGACGTATTTGCTGGTTCCCCAGTATCACGGCGGTTACCTGGCTTCGAACGATGCGGAGTTCCTGGCTTGGTGCCGTAAGGAAAAACCCTTCCAGGTCAGTTGGCACTTGCACGGTCTACTGCATTTGGAATCGGATCCATCCGTCGCTGGACAGCTTCCCGGAGACCAGGGTACCTGCGCTCGGAATTTCGGCGATCGGTTTAAGCGAAAACTTCTGACTGCCGGTGAGGGTGAATTTCTTTCGCTATCGAGGGAGTCGATCCGGTCAAAGCTCGAGACGGGCATGGAGGTCTACCGGGCCTGTATAGGCAGGGGACCTGATGGATTCGTAGCTCCGGCCTGGCTGTTCAACGAAAACCTGATTCCGGAACTTAATGCGAAAGGCGTTCTGGTCACCGAGGATCAAAGGCGAATCTACCGCTGCGATTCCGGCCGGTCCTTGTCGAGTCCCGTCGTTACCTGGGCGACGCGCACACCCTTACGGAAATACGGATCCCTGGCGGTCTGTCCGATATTAGCGCGGCTCTGGTCCAAGGCGCCGATCCTGCGCATCGCCATGCACCCGTTTGATTTCGATCATCCGGCCACGGTCGCGAGTATCCGGAGCGTGCTCCAGTATGCGTTGCGCGATCGGGAACAGGTTTTTTCGGAGCATCTGAAATTTAATCCGGCGGAATAAATCCGCGCGGCGCTCTAAATTCCCTGCGCGATGACTCCGTGCGCCAGACTGTGAAACAAGGTCGGGTTGGCGGCCGCCCGACCCAAGTTTTCCAACGTCAAGGTCGACGCCAAGTCCTTGTGATTGCTGCTGCACCAATGTATGGTATATGCCGAATCCGGCAATGCGCGCGCCGGCCCGTAGAAAAACCGGAACGTTTGACTGGGGGGGATACTGTAAAAGTAGTCCTGACCCAAACGCCGGATGTGTTCGGCGGCTTCGGTGGCCCAGGTTCGGTTCATGAGAATCGGGCCCAAGGCGTATTTGATGCCGGGATTGGTTTCCGGAACCAGAGCGATGGCCTTGGCGAAAAACTTGCTGCCGGCTTCCGAGCCGAGAACGGCATTGTTCAATTTTCGATCGGACCAATAGCGCATGCACAACCGGTTCACGGCGTTCAGCACGGGCCCATCTCCTAGGTATTTGCAATTCCACAACGACACGTAATAACTGATGCCGAAGGCCGCGCCGGTGGGAATAATCCCCAACTTAAAATTGCCTGCGACCCGATCATCGTCATACCGGAAAACCGTTTCTTCGCCGATGAATGCCTGGGCGTTCAGCAGGGGCTGATAATTTTTCACCGTCAAGGTGTCGAAGTCCAAATAAATTCCGCCTTCTCTGAATAAGATCAGGTATCGCAAGATGTTGCTTTTACCGGCCAGGTATCCAGTCGAAATTTTATCCAAAACGGGCGCTACGGCCTGCATGGAATCGGGTAATTCCTTGAGCCATCCGGCCAAATCAATAGGTCGGAATTCGACTTTTTTCCGCAAGGCTTTCCAATCGGCATTATCCGGCGGGTCCTGAAAGTGAATCGTGACACGGGCGCCGGGATTCGTTTGCAAAAGGGATTCCACCGCCAATCGGTTCACGAATGGGAAATTCCGGCCAATCCATATCAGGTGAAAGTGATGGGGTATCAGGGGTAACTCTCCGGGGACGAGGGCTGGAGGGACGCCGTTCGTCGGCCATAGGTAGGCCGGGCTTCGGTATTTGGCTGTTTATTGTAGAAAATAATCCTTTTTCATCCTCAAGAAACGCGGTCGGGACGGCAGAAGTTGCGTGTGCCGGAAGTTCCCGGAGTGGTCGAAGCGCGGGATTGCCCGTATAATGATAGCAGGGGCTGACTCCTGAAAAACAGGGGTGGGCTCCTGAAAAAGTCGGTCGCAAAATGGTCCGGTTAACCTTCTTGCTCTTAATGCTTTCTCTGTCCGTCAGACCGGGCAGCGCCTTGGCCGAAAATCAAGCCGATAAAATGCGGCCGGTCATTTTGGAGTTCTGGAAATACCGGATACAATCCAATGGCGGGGTTCATCCTTGGACCGCCCACAACGATGGGACGCGGGTGTTTCAGGAATGGGTGGCTTTGATGGAATCGGCTCGGGGCAAACCGGCATCGCAAAAACGGGCGGTGGGCAAGGCCCTGGAACAGTACGTCGTCGGGAATCACATTCATCCTCTAGGCGCTTTGGGAACTAGCGTCCCGGTTCCCGGGTATGATCCAGGGGACTTCGACATGACCTTGCTGGTTTGCTCGTCGCTTCTCCAATTGTATCTGGACGACCGGGATTTGCTGACCGACGCGACTTTGGAATACCTAGTCCGCAACGTGGTCCGCACCTGGGGTCAGCGTTCCAAATCCGATTTCGAGGTCTTTTTCGTGAGCGTGCCGGAAACCGAAAATCATGTGTTCATGATCGAGTCGACGCGCTACCTTACCAATCAATTATTGTGGGAAAATACCCGCCGGCTACCGGGTCTGGATCGGCTGCGCGATTCGTTGGTCCATGCGGGTGTCGGCCTGGATAACGCGCGCGGTTCGTTGAAGACGCTGTTGTTGCAAACCATGCATAAGTCGATGTGCAACGGATTTTTTGAATTCAACGCGCAGATATATCAACGCTTCACCATCCATGCCTTGGACAATCTTTTCACCTTTGCGCATGACGCCGCTTTGCGCGACGGCGCGGGTTGCTTGCTCGATTTCCTGGCTGCGGAATTCGCGTTCCAAAGTTACGACGCCATTCGCTATGGTCCGTACCGACGTTCTTCCGAAACTTATGAAGACAGCGCGCTGGTGTCCCACGACGCGGCCTGTTCCTTTTTTGCGGCCCAATCCGGGGATTTTCCCTGGCCACGGGATCCGGACAAAGGGATTTGGCATTGGCAAACCGGGCACTCTTCCATCGCTCTTTTTTCCACTTTGCTGGGATACCGGATTCCCGATCCGATCCTGAACTTCATGCAGCGAAGGCCCGCGGAATATCGCGCAGAGGTGCGGTCCGCATATGCCGGCGGCGGAACCCGTAGCCGGCCGACGGAAATCTATTACGGTGGATCGAATTACCTCATTACCGGGGGCGGTCGGTATGAAAAATACGGCGGACCCAATTTCCCCACGCCCTCCTTTTGGTTCGGCAACGCGCCTTGGGTCTATGACGTCATCACGCGATCCAGTTCCGTGCTGCTCAATCCGTCCGTCACCAAGCCGAAATCGGTAGCCGATATCCTGCATTTCAAAGGCCCCCAGTGGCGCGCCAATAACCTGTCCTTGTACCGGCGGTTCGTCTATGGCTATGCGCCGACCATGGAATTCAACGGCTCCCAATGGCCGCAAGACTTGCCTGCGAGCTGGACAGAGGCCGGAGACGTAGTGTCGACGCGTGACTTCGATTTTCGCTTCGTGGATCGCTCGCGGGACGGCGTTTACTTGGTGCTATCCCGTTTGCGTCCGACCCGTACATGGATGCAGTGGTCTTATCAAAAATATTGTCGAGGAACCATCGAGGTGGTGGATACCGGTAGGGTAAGCTCCATCGCCGAGCTCCGGGAAAAAACCTTAGCCCATAATACGCCTTCGTCGCGATGGATTTCCGCATGGGTACGGTTTCAGTACACGGATTTCCAAGGCAACCGCATCACCCTGAATCCGCGGTACGACGGGGATAGGGAAGGCATCGTCCGGGTGGATGAAGCTCCTGAGGCCGGCGGAGGGATTGAAATAGCATTGCCGTTCCGATTTCCCTGGAGGGGGGAGAACGTAACCGATGCACGACCGGTATCCTTGGCTGGATTCGCTCCCGAGTCTCCATCGCGCCCCTTGTTCAAAGTGGAGTTGTTCTCGCCCTGGAAAGGCATTTCGGCTTTGTCCGATGGGAGCGGTAACATGTACTTCTACAATCCCGCCACCGGAGGTTACGTGCTATCCAATTTCCGCGAGTGGTGGAACCCGCTGCGCAAGGTAGTGGGCGGGCTTCCCGATTAATGTAACTTATCCGGTCATGATGACCCTCCGCCGTCCGCTCGGCTCTTTTAAAGTCGCCCTACCTTGGCTTGGATTGCTTGCGATTTTTCTGTCGCCGGTTTTGATCACCGCGCTTCCCACTGAACCTCAAATCCGCTGGACGCTGCAAGACCTCAGCCATTTTCCCGATCCGGAAATTTATTCCATGGCGATGGACGATCAGGGGAACAAGTGGTTCGGCACCAAAAAGGGCCTGACGCGCCTTTCCAACCTGGGAGATTGGGAAATGTTCACGGTCGAGAACACCGGGGGAGGATTGAAATCCAATGTGATTACCGCGTTGGCGATCGGAGAAAATCGCGAGCTGTGGGTGGCCACCGATGGCGGAGGCGTTTGTTGGTACGGAAACAGTACATGGCGTAATTACACCAAGGAAAATACCGCCGGAGGCTTGCCGGACAATTCCGTCACCTCCCTGGCCATTGGAAAAGATGAACGATGGTTCGGCACCAAAAGCGGATTCGCCATGTTGCGCGGCTCGGTTTGGACAACCTATGCGGGCGAAAAAGTTTCCGGGAGGCTGCCGAACAAATTGGTCACGGCCATCGCGGTGGATTCTTCCGGAGAGAAATGGATTGGCACCATCGGCGGACTGGTCAAGTTCACGGGAGTCAATTGGACGACCTATACGCGCGAATCCACCAATGGCGGGCTCCCGCATAACAGCATCACCTATTTGAGCGTGAATGCCAAAGGCGAGAAGTGGGTCGGGACGCAAATGGGGTTAGCGAAATTAAGCGGGTCCCAGTGGAAGTCCTACAAAGGCATAATCAGCCTGGAAGAAATGTCCGTCGAACAGGTTTATAGCCTCTTCGTGGAAAAATCCGGCACGTTGTGGGCAGCCATCAAAGGCGGCGCGGTACGGTTCGATGGAAAAGACTGGACCTTGTACACCAAGAATAACACTTCCGGGATCCAAACGAAATACGTTTACTGCGTGATGCCGGGCCGCGAAGGCGAGGTCTGGTTCGGGACGCAAAAAGGGGTATCCCAAATGTTACCCGTGGCTGAAGAGTGAATGCTGACGCGACTGGCTGCGCGTCGATACGTTAGCCGAATTTTTCGGCCCAACCTGAATATTTCGGCACCAGCCGGACCGACGTATCAATTCACCGTGAAATAACTGTACCCGATGGCGCGGCCATCACCCAAAGTTCCTAAGCCCTTGAATACCAATACTTCGCCGCCCATGAAGCTTTTGATGGCCATTTTGGTGAGTCCACTGAACTCATGCAAGGTGGATTGCTGAAATCGGTCGTCGGCGCGTTTGAGAGTGGTAATCCCACCGTCCGGGTACCGGATTTCCAAAACCGTGGCCACCTTGGATCCCAGGGCGTTGGCGGCGGAGAGCACTTTCAAGCTTTGCGGAGAAAGCAAGGTATATTCCGATCCCGTTTTGCGTAAGCCATATCCGACCGGCTGGCTCTGGAAGCGGGAGGTGGGATTCAAATAATAGCCGACCTCGAGGGGGCCCGATTGGGCGCTGTATCGGTAACCGGCGTTGACTAAATTCGGAGCCAAATCCGTTTGGAAGGTGTGATCCATGTAGGCCGTCCCCTTCACATGCAAGGTGTCGCCATTGACGGCCAGCACTCCGCTGACTTTTGCCCCGGGGATATTCCAGAAAATCCCCACGGCGTCCGATCCGCCGAAGCGGAACATCCCATCGCCCCAGACTTTCCCGGGTTCGATTTCCGTGAAGGTTAGGTCGAGATAATAACTGACGTCCTTTTTGGTCGTGGCGAAATGAGTCCGGTGGCTGGCTGGCAGGCCGCCTTGGAACCAGATTTTTTCATGCACCCGGAGCTGGGAAATCGAATCGGTGAAGACGAAATTCTTTTTGTCGTATTCGCGGGCCACGGAATAATTTTTTCCCTTGAAACCCAAGAGGGTTAGATCCGCGCCGCAAACCGGCGCTTTCAACCTGCCGAGATTCACGCGGGAAAAATTAAGGTCCGCCTGGAGGTTTCCGTCCAGGAAAAAATGATAGGTCCAGAATTCATTGTAAGTTTTGCTCGCGCTGGCATGGGGCTTCAAATCCGCAAGCACGGCATCGCGCAGGTTCCCGATGGGATTTTGAATGTGTTCCGAGGCCGCGCGCGCGACATCAGGCGCATGCAGCGCAATCCCCAGGGAGAGAATCAAAAAGGATGATTTCCAGGGCCGTATTGGTCGGGTCATTGGGCCTTTCGTCTTGACGTTTATCCGGAGAGTACCGGCTTCCTATCAAGGTCGGAATTAAGATAAAAAAAGAATGGATTTGGGGTTTGGCAAGTTATCCACCCGGTTGGACGCGATAATTGCCCTGAGTCTGCGTGCTATACTCGAAAAGGTCACCGGTACGTAACCGCACGGTTACCTTGGGGGATGAGAAAACTAGAATAACCTGTTAGGGTCCGGTCGAGTTTGAGGCTGGACGCAGGGCACGCCAAACGCCCGGGACTTCGCGAATCGCATGCAGCGGAGAGGCCCATATCCAGTGCAGGGAAAGAAGTCCACGGGATTTCAGAATGATTCCCAAAGACAGGAGAAGTAAGGCGCCGACCAGGAGGGTGGAGAAAAAAAATCCGTAGGCGTGTAAATCCGTTTGCCGCCATCGGAATTCCGTTCCCAACCTGTAAGCGAAGCATCCCAAGAGGAAAAATACGGCGTGGGTCCAGGCGCTTTGTAATCCCGATTGAACTACGAAGCCAATGGCCACTGCCACCAAGGTCCACAGGGGGAAAGCATAAGGGGCTAATGCCGCCAGCGGATTGGAGCCGCGCAACTGGACCTCGCCGCCGGATTTCAGGGTAGCGGATAAGGAAATCGGCGGACAAAAAGTCAGGGTGCCGATCAAGGCATGTGTCAATTCATGTTCCAAAGTATCGACAAAGACCAGTGGATCGATGCGGCGGAATCGACGGCAAAGCGCAGCGAATAAAATCCTGAAGGCCAGCCCCAGCATAAAAAACACGGAAGGGCCGTGGATCAAGGTTTCGGGTGACAATCCGGCCGCGCGGGAACTGAACCAGAGCTCAACCAGCATGGACTGAAAGAGGAGCGCCAGGAAGGGTAGGGAACACCAGCGAAGCGCTATTCCCATTAGGCGCGGCATGCGGGTAAGGATAGAAATCCAATCGCCGAATAGATATCTTTACGGCCATAACTTAAAGCATGGAGTTGCTCATGTCCGCTATTAAATCCGTAGTCGCCCGGCAAATTCTTGATTCACGTGGAAACCCGACCGTCGAGGTGGATGTCACCCTGGAAAATGGAATCCTCGGCCGCGCGGCCGTACCCTCGGGCGCTTCCACGGGCGAACGTGAGGCCGTCGAACTCCGTGATGGCGATAAGACCCGTTACCTCGGCAAAGGCGTCAGCAAGGCCGTCAAGAACGTGAATACCACTTTGGCCAAAGCCTTGGTCGGCAAGGACGCTTCCGCCCAAGCGGATTTGGACAAGTTCATGATCGAGCTCGATGGCACCGCGAACAAGGGCAAGCTCGGCGCGAATGCCTTGCTCGGCATTTCGATGGCAGCCGCCCGTGCCGCCGCCTTGGACAAGGGCCAGCCCTTGTATGTGTATCTCGCCGGGTTGGCGAACAATTCCAATTTCCTGCTGCCCGTTCCCATGTGCAATATCATCAATGGCGGCGCGCACTCCGACGCCCCCGTCGACTTCCAGGAATTCATGATCGCGCCCGTCGGAGCCAAGAATTTCTCCGAAGGCTTGCGCATGTCCGTGGAAGTGTTCCACTCGCTGAAGGCCTTGCTCAAGAAGCGCGGCTTGTCCACGGCGGTGGGCGATGAAGGTGGATTCGCCCCTAACCTGAAAAGCGTGAACGACGCGCTCGACAGCATCATGAAGGCGATTTCCAACGCCGGCTACGAGCCCGGTAAGGAAGTTAAAATCGCCTTGGACGTGGCCTCCTCGGAATTTTACGAAAAAGACAAGCAGAAGTACGTGTTCCACAAGTCCAGCGGCAAGGCCCTGAGCTCCAAGCAAATGGTCAAGCTCTACTCCGACCTCTGCGCCAAATATCCGATTTACTCCATCGAAGACGGCATGGATCAGAACGACTGGGATGGCTGGAAAGAATTGACCGACGCCTTGGGCAAGAAGGTGCAATTGGTCGGCGACGATTTGTTCGTGACCAACCCCGCCATCCTGAAGCGCGGCATCGATGAAAAAATCGGCAACGCCATCTTGATCAAGGTCAACCAAATCGGAACCCTGACGGAAACGTTGGAAGCCATCTCCATGGCCCAGAAGGCCAAGTTCGGAGCCGTGATCTCGCATCGTTCCGGCGAAACCGAAGACGCCTTTATCGCGGACTTGGCCGTGGCCACGGGCGCGGGCCAAATCAAAACTGGGTCGCTTTCGCGCACGGACCGGGTTTGCAAGTATAATCAGCTCATCCGCATCGAAGAAGCGCTGGGCAAGCAAGCCAAGTGGAAAAAGAACGCGTTCTAATCAACCATCAATTTTCCCGACCATTCAGGCGGCTTCGATACGGCTCCATTCCAGCCCCGAAGCGGCTTCGATAGTCCCAATCAAGACTCTTCTTCGGAGGGGTCTTTTTTTGTGTCCTAAAAGTCCTAACACTAGGTGGGATGGAATCAAATATCCCGACCTCACGCGTCCTTCAGAATCATGCAAGGTGGCCTGGGGATCCAAGCGCAATAGGCAACTATCCAATTCCAACCAATCCTCAACGGTAAAGAATTAGATTGGACCAAGGGCCATCCAGCCCTGGATTTTCTTTTATGAGTCCTACCTCATGAAAATATTTCTTGATGATTTCGTGGGAGAACGATGCGCATCGTAATGCAACGAGTGTCTCAGGCGCAGGTTGATGTCGATGAAAAGACGATTGCCAAGATCGGACCGGGCTTGTTGTTACTGGTCGGCGTGGCGCCGGACGATAGGGATGAAGACGCAGCTTGGTCTGCGGGCAAGATTACGCGCATGCGCATTTTTTCGGACGCGCAGGGGAAAATGAATTTGTCCGTGTTGGATATGGGCGGGGAGATCCTCGCCATCAGCCAATTCACCTTATACGCGGAAACAGCGCGCGGCAACCGGCCTTCCTTTTCCGCCGCCGCCGCTCCGGACTTTGCCAAAAAACAATATGAACGGTTTGTCGAACAACTTGTGACCGCCTTGGGTAAGCCTGTCGGCATGGGAATCTTTGGCGCGGACATGCACGTCTCGCTGATCAACCAAGGCCCTGTAACCATCATTCTGGACAGTCAAAGGAGGCAATGAATGAACTTCATCGATCCGGATGTGGAAACCTACGCTTTTGAACACACCCAATCCGAACCTGTGTTGCTCCAACAATTGGCGGAAGAGACCCAAGCGAAAATGCAAAGTCCGCAAATGCTGACCGGACGCATGGAAGGCCGACTTTTGAAAATTTTGGCGCAACTTTCCGGAGCGCGCCGTATTTTAGAAATAGGAACATTCACCGGCTATTCCGCCTTGTCCATGGCCGAGTCCTTGCCCGATGACGGCGAAGTGATCACGTGCGAATTGGAGCCTGCGCACGCCGCTTTCGCGCAACGCTATTTCAACCGCAGCCCGCATGGAAAAAAAATCTCCATACGCATGGGGCCGGCTCTGGAAACGCTTGCGACCTTGTCGGGGCCATTCGACCTGGCTTTCATCGATGCCGACAAGGAAAATTATCCCGCCTATTACGATGCCGTATTACCGTTGCTCCGACCGGGCGGCCTTATGCTGGTGGACAATGCCTTGTGGTCCGGCTTGGTATTGAAGCCTAATGATCGGGAAAGCATGGCCATTGATGCGCTGAATCAAAAAATCCTGGTTGATGGACGCGTGGAAAACGTGCTACTGACGGTCCGAGACGGATTGCAAGTAGTGCGTAAGAAGGGATGAAGCATGTTGGCTGTCGCCGATAAGGGAAAATTAAAACCCGAAGTTTTCGGTGAGGACCGGAAATCCATAGACGGGATAAACGTCTTCCTGAATCCAAAATATCTCATGGGCGATAATGCGAAATTCCAAAAGATGTACGATTGGATGTCTCGCGGCTACGATTTCGTCGAGACCTGGGTTGGAAAATTCAAATATGGAAACGCGGTCCAAGCCATGAGGAGAAAAATCATCTCCGCATTGGAGTGGAAAAATGGAGTCTCCGTGCTCTACGTGTCCATTGGGACCGGCAGAAATTTGGACTTCATTCCGTCGCACATCGATGCTTCCACCCTGGAAATTTATGGCGTCGACATATCCCTGGGCATGCTGAGAAAATGCGGGAAAAAATTTTCCAAATCCAAATTACGCGTATCCCTGTGGAATTGCTGCGCGGAGGATTTGCCCTTCGCTGACAATGCCTTCGACATTGTTTTTCATGTCGGTGGCATCAATTTCTTCAATGACAAAGCCCTGGCTATCCGGGAAATGCTGCGTGTCGCAAAGCCGGGAACCAAGCTTCTCGTTGCGGATGAAACGGGCGACTACGTTAAAAGCCAATACCAGAAAAGCGCTTTAAGCAAAAGCCAATTCAAGGGCTTGGATGTTGACCTGCGGGAGATTGAAGCCGCCATACCCGAGGAGATTCGGGAACGACGGATGGAGCTACTGTGGGAGAACCGTTTTTATTGCCTTGAATTCCGGAAGCCCGGATAACCGCAGGCACGGGGGCCTACAGGGTTTCACACTGGTCCAGATTCCGAAATTTATCCTGGATTGAATTCCATTGACCGATTCAATTGCGAGGGTTCGGATAGCTCCATGTCCTTCCGTTCCCCCGGTTCCTGGAAGAGATGAAGCACTGCGTGTTTTATGAATCGCATCTTTTCCTGCAGCTTCCGCCCGTGTTCAATTCTTAAGTCCAAGGCCATACCAACCTGGGCCAGAATTTCTTCCAACGAGTTTTGACGGGGATCTGCGATAAGGTTTTCCATGCCTATCGATTCCAGGACACCATGGAATTTCCGGCTGTAGGCAACGGCGATTCCGGGAATTCCTTGGGAGAGCGCGGCGATACAGGCATGCATGCGTGAGCCGATGAAGAAGTCGCATTGGCCGATGACGAACTTGATTTCATTTTGATCAAAGTCTCCCTGTGCAAGGCGCAGATGGCTTCCGTAACGGTTTTCCGATTCCTGGAAAAACCGAACCGAGGCGGTTACGTCGGATTCCTGCGATTCCCCGAATACATGAGGGATAAGCAAAACGTCGACATTTTTTTCCATCACCAGGTATTGAATCAGCGCTCGGATCAAATCCGAGTAATTGACTTTCAACGCGAACATGTTTTTTCGACTGTATCCGCCCATGCATAAAAGCCCGCTGATATTCAACCCGACGACGGGCCTTTGGCGTTTCGTCTTTTCTGGAAATTCTATGAATTTAAAATCGGGTCGGATCGGCGCCAGCAGGAAACCAAGGTCATAGCTGAATCGCGCCTTCGTGGGAAATTTGGGTCCCAGCAGGGCCTGCGCCAGGGCCAGGCTTTCCTTGTCTCTCGCATAAACGACTTGGGAATGCCTCAGGATAAATGCGGCGATGCGGGATGCGACGATATTTGCGAAGGGCCCGATGGTCTGGGGCATGATCACGATTTTTTTTTTCATCGCAATGGCCCACAATAAGGGCAGTACGATGTAGTAAAACCGGGCTTGGCCATATATGTCACTGAAGCTGTCGCCCCCGGCAATGGATAAGACCATATCCGCACCCTCAAGATGTCTTAAACAATTATTCCTTCGAACTAATCTGTCTTTAATCCATTTGGGAAAGGGTAGCCGCAATAATGCCGAAACCAAAATCAGCAATGCAATATTGTTGCCGAGGTAGAATTTCTTGGAAAACCGCATGGCAATCAATTTGATGGGAATGATGCCACCGTTCAATTTGCAGGCAATGGTCTTGGAGGCGTCATCATAATCCAGAAATGAGATTTCCGCATTCGGCCAAGCCTGATTTACGCACTCAATCGCGCCCATGGTAAGCGCGCCGACGCCCATATTGCCGGAATCGAAGTTAGCCCCCAGCAGGGAAATATTCCTCATGGCGCGACCGCTTCCAAGCCATTGTTCGGCGGAAAATTCGTATGCGATCCGTGACGATCGTTTCCCAGGATTTGCCATTCAGCCCAGGTTTTTCCGGCCAGGTTCCAAAAGGCCACCGTCGGTCCGGTGGATTCGCAATGGTTGTTTTCTATGCGGATGGTTGGACTGGCGTCGTCGTAGATGTAGTAGCAATACTTAGCTCCGTTGATGGTATTGCCCACCAAGGAAACCGTTTTCCCGATTTCTCCCTGGCCCACTATGATGCCGATTCCTCCCTGCGCGGTATCCATGGTTAAGGAATTATTCGTCACCGATACGCTGTCGAAATATCGCACCCAGATCAGGGATGTAAAATGGGTGGCCTTGGAATATGACAAAGCATTTCCGGAAATTGTCGCCCGTTTACCCGGATCGGTCAGGTAAATCAATGCCGTCATGCTTGCCTTCCCATCATCCCCGCCGGAGAAGTCTCCAAAAAAATGATTATCCAGGATGGAGAGATCGGTTATGAATTGGGAATGATCGGTTTGGACGGAATTCCAGGTGTGGATGCCGTCGCCATGGGTTCCACCTACGATTTGCGAGGATAAATCATGGATGGAATTATTCCTTATGACAACCTTTTGCATTTCCGTATGCGGCGCTTCCACAGCCAAGACAATGGCCTGCCCCGCCGCGCTGATGTCATTACTGTCGATGAGAATCCCCTCTTCACTTAATCCGGAATAGGAATGGAGGTAAAGTCCAATCCAAGCTTGCGGCGCGATGGTGCAATGTTTGATAGCGTAATGGGAACAGGCTTGTATATCCAACGCCTTCCCGCCGTTTTCAATCCCCGCTGTCCCAAAATCAATGAACTTCAAATCGTCGATGATGAAGTTGGACTCCTTGCTCGCGGTGAAAAGCTGGGTTTGAGTATGGTGGCTGGTAAAGGTGGGTTGCGTCCAGACGGAAGTTAAATACCATGAATGATCCGTTGCGTAGACATCGGGCAGGCTGTCCGCCCCGCTATGCCGGATGGCGAGGGGCAATGCTTCGGCAGGCCAAACACTTCCGCCCCTGAAGATGAAATGGTCCCCCGCTTGATGCCGATAAGATCCGTTAAACCCCTTCATTCCCGGGCAGCGCTTCCAGGCGTCTTGCTTAGAGAGGCCCGAATGCCTATCCATGCCGCGCTCAAAATCGATATAATAAGTACTTGCCCTGGGTTCGGTACAATGGGTCAGGACCAAGGCGGCGATGATAAGCAAGGCGAGAAGCCAGGAATCAACCTTGTCATTTTGGTTACGGTTATCGAACCACGATTTATTTCGCATAGTGACCGACAACTTGAACGGGATGATCGATGAATTGCCGATGCCATAATTCAAAAGAGATGAGTAAATAAATATGGAATAAATAATCTTCTTGTTTCGATTCGTGCAAAGTCACTAATTGACGGATATAGCCTATATCGAAATATAACCGGACGGCGGATGCTTCGCTGAACAGGCACTCCTCGATAAACGGCCGCATGGCGCCGCGCAACCATTCGTTAATGGGATTGGCGAATCCCTTTTTCTTGCGATAAACCACATCCTTAGGCAGCCACTTTTCCGCGGCTTTCTTGTGCAAATATTTTCCGTGCAAACCCTTTATTTTTAGATAGGAAGGAATGGTTTCCGCCAATTCCACTAGGCGGTGATCCAGGAATGGAACGCGTGCTTCGATGGAATTAGCCATGGAGGTTTTGTCGTTCACCATCAACAAGTCGTCGGGTAAATCGGTGCGCGTATCGAGGTATAACATGCGTGAAACGGGATCCAGATGCCTGACTTCATCATAGAGACGCCGCAGGGATTCTCCCTTTTCTTGACCGGCGTAGTTCAATTGTTCCTTAGTAGAATCCGTGAAAAGACGGTTTTTCATGTCGGAATGAAAAAAGGCGTATATCTTCGCGAAGCGCGAAAGCATATCTGGTTCGTCCAGGGCGGCCACTCCGCGTTTAAGCCGTTCGTTCCGGGGTAGCCGGTTCACGACGCCCTTAATGGTTCCGGTGACTAAGGACGGCAAGCGCGAATAGATTGCGGAGAGCTTAACCCCCAGATGCCGATGATATCCGGCCCAGGGCTCGTCGGCGCCTTGTCCCGTCAAGACGACTTTGACATTTTCATGGGCCAACTCGCTGACGAAATGAAACGCCGCCGCGGTCTCATTCCCGACGGGTTCTTCGATGTCCCAGATATAGTTTTCAAAGTAACGGAGGTAGTCGTCCGGGGTGACGATGCGCTCATGGTGTTGAGCGCCGAATTGTTTGGCTAATGATCGCGCGTCGGCATTTTCATTGGTTTTTTCCCCGCCGGAGAATCCGATGGTGAACGTATGCAGCGGTCCATTGATGTGCCGGCGCATCTGGGAAAGGATGGCGCCGGAGTCCACTCCCGAACTTAGGAAAAGGCCCACCGGAACATCGCTGCGCGTTTGCAGGCGCACGGCATCCTCGAACAGTTCCTGGTATTGTTCCATGAGGTTCCGTTCCGTGGAAACCTTGTCGATTTTTGGAATCCTGTCCCAGTAGCGCTTAATGACCAAGGCGGATTGACTAATCACCATAAAATGGCCAGGACTGAGTTTTTTGATCCCGCGAAACAAAGTCGCGGGGGAAGGCACATAACGGTAGCTGAAAAGATCACCCAAGGCCTTGACGTCGACGGCGCGGGGGCAATGGCGATCTTGCAACAAGGCTTTGATTTCCGAGGCGAAAATGAGGCGACTGCCAATCAAGGCGTAGTACAGGGGTTTGACGCCCAAATGATCGCGGGCCAGGAAAAGCCGACGCTGGTTTCCATCCCACAGCGCGAAGGCGAAAATCCCGTTGAAACGCTTGACGCAATCAACGCCCCATTGCTCATAAGCATGGAGGATGACTTCGGTATCCGATTGGGTTTTGAAGCGATGGCCGCTTTGCAAAAGCTGTTTTCGTAATTCGATATAGTTGTATATCTCACCGTTGAAAACCAGTTGCAAAGAATCATCTTCATTGGAAATGGGTTGCGCGCCCCCGGAGACATCGATGATGCTCAGCCTGCGGTGACCTAAGGCGACCGGCCCATCAAGAAAGGAACCCGACCCGTCCGGCCCGCGGTGATGGAGGGCTTGACTCATGGCGTGGAGGGTATCAGCTTCCGCCGGTTCTCCATTAGTATTGTATATCCCGCAAATTCCGCACATTTTACTCCATCCCTTCAAGCCCTGGCGTGAGCCGGGGATTTAATTCCGAAACGCATCCTGCGATTCAGCAAGCGTCTATAGGTCCGCGCTTCCAAAGGATTCACCAACTTTTCCCGCCTTCCCAGCAAGGCTCGGAAATATCCGTAAATCATCGAGCAACCTGAAATCAGAAACGGTCTGCCCAGCAGCAAGCGATGGATCGATTTCAGAAAAAAGAATATCGGACTGCCGCCGCTGCGGTAGAAAATCTCTCCATGCATGACGGCGGTGTGGAGGGCGCCCATGCCGGTTCCTTCTTTGCGCAAGTGATAAAATTGTATTTCCGGAAAATGCGCGCTATCCCAACCTTTTGCCTGCGCGCGAATTTCATCGATGGTATCCCAACCGCGCTGGGCAATGAAGCCGCCTATTTCCGCGAAGCATTTCCGGCGTACCACCTTGCTCGCACCCGCGGCATGGTAGCTGGGCATTTCCACGGGCATCCAGGATGCGCCGGTCTCCTCCAGGTAAACTCCCGAAGCGATCCCCAGTTTTTCGTTTCCGGAAAATTTCGCCAGCAGCCTTTCGAAGTAACTTTCGCTGAAGCGCAAATCTCCGTCGAGTTTCACGATGAAATCGAAATCAAGATTTCCCAAGGTCTTAAACCCAAAATCGAAGGCGTGAATTTCGGCCGACCCGGTTTTCCGCTCCGCTTCGCCGGGATGAAGCAGATAGTGGACCCAGGGATATTTTAATCCGCATTCCTTGATGAGACGGGCTGTGGCGTCCGTGGAGGCATCATCGACCACCAACCACAATACGGGAGGAAGTTTTTGGGAAACCATGGAAGCGATGGTTTGCGGAAGAAAACGCGCTTCGTTTTTCACGGGGGAAATAACGACATATTTCACCGGGCTAAACATGGAGTATTTCCTTTTTGGAGTTTACCAATCGATCGGCGAGGGTGAAGTATTCCGATTTTTTCTGTTCCCAACTATAGGGGGCGATGAATTTGAGGGCCGCACTGGATAAGGCATCCCGGTGATCTTTGCGCTTGTACAGATAAAGGATTTTGTCGGCCAGGTCTCTCGCGTTTTCCGATTCGAAAAACATGACCACCGAGTCATCGAAATAAAAGCGATCGATTTTGGTGCTGGATACCAGCGCGGGCACTCCCAGGGCCATGAATTCGAATATTTTGGTGCTGAAGGCTTCGTTTCCAAAATCATCGGCGCGTTTGGGGATGATGCCTAGATGCGCCGCCGCCATTTTTTTCGCGACCTCCTCCAAGGGAAGGATGCCGTGGAAAAACACCCGGTCATGCAAGCCCAGGGAGAGGGTCAAATCCTTCAGGGCCTGCAATTCTCCGCCGCGTCCATAAATATCGAACGCAAAGACTCCCAGATCCTCGCGGACCAATGCCAGAGCGTGAATGGCGATATCCAGGCCTTGATGCCGGCTCAAGGACCCCGGATAGATCATGGAGAAAACACCTTCCGGTTGGACTCCCGGCGGACGGATGAAAATGTTCGGGTCGGGATAGTTCAACATCACGGTGCATTTTCCCTTTTCCACGGAACGGGCGACCAACTTCGTTTCCCAAATGTGGTTGGATATGATGACGTGATCCGAAAACGTGCAACAAACCTTTTCAACCACCATGAGCATGCGGGCCAAGTAGGTGATTTTCCCGGCGTTGAATTTCACGGCGTAGAATTCAGGAACGATGTCATGGATATCCAGAATGACCTTGGCTCCCGTCCATTTCGCGATCATCGCGGCGAAGACTTCGAAGTCCGGGACGGAATGCACGTGGATGAGTTGGTAGGGCTTGCGGAGATGGCGCCATGTCAGTAAGAGGAAAGAATTGATCAGAAAAAAAACAATTTTGAACAAATAATCGAGATGCCCCTTTTCATCGATGCGACGGGTCTGTACCCGATGGACATTCACTCCGGCTATTTTGACACGGGAAGGTTGACCGGGCTGACCACAGGCCAGGACGTCCACGGTGTCGCCCCTTTTGACCAGGGCTTCCGCGTAGCGACGCACCCGGTTATCCCCTTCATAGTAGGTATAGGCCAAAACGCAAACTCTCATACGCGAACTTCTTTCTTCGGTTTCACTCGGGCGAGGCGTCGGAGCGAACTTGGTTGTGCACGGTTTGTTCCGCCGAATGCCGCCATTTTTTTTTCACTAAGGTGAGGAGGTTAAACCTCTTCAGGGTTCCCTCCGCGGCCAGCCTCGCCACGTCGATGGCTTTGCGCGCCAGGTTGATCAAGAGCATGGCGGGCGTCCGGTTGAAAAGGTAAAGGTCGGATTCCATCCAATTCCGATCTCCGTACCGTTGCTTATATTCCGCGTCTCCGAATCCGAAATCGATGCTGTGCAACTCATGGGATTCACACAACTCCTCGATCATTTTTACGAACAGGATACGCCCGGGGCTGAAATGGTTCAAATCCGAATTGAAGCCGGTATAGTCCAGGTAAAAGACTTTCTGGTACAATGTCCCCAGCCAGAAGGCGCAAGGTTTTTCATTGGCATATAGGACGTGGCCGTGCATCCAACCGTTGCGGGCCGACAGTTCCAAGCGGCTTCGCATTTCCGGGGTATCGTAGAATCCCTCGCCAAGCCCGCGTAAATAGGTGGTTTGTGATATTTTCTCGGCATCCAGGCAGAATGCGGTCGTATCTCCGGGATTTTGGAATTTTTTTATGCGGATATCCCCACCGGAGAATTTCGCGAGTTGTTTTTCCTTGTTGCGGAATTGGGAGCGGTGTTTGGTATTGATTTTGTTCTGGAATTTATCCTTAGCATCCTTGAGGTCGGCCGTCCAATGAAGATTGTTCTTCAGGAGGATTTCCCGGAAATAGAAGGGCACGTTCCGCAGCGCCGCTTTGTAGACGGGGTGTTCGTGCTCCGTGGCGGCCAAGTGCGCGACATCGATTTTTTGCTGCTTCATCCACGTGCGGAGATATTGGATGAGGACGGATGCCCCCGCGTCATCCCAGCGTCCCATTAAACCGCCATAAACAATGGTGTATTGCCGAAGCGTGGAGCTGAAAACCTTCAGGTAACCGAAGGAGGTGGGCAAGATGACGTTTTCCATCCGCCCCACGGCCAGCGCGACGGGCGCGTCCTTTTTATACAGCACCATGGCGACGGGCGCCACCACCGATGGGCGGCTTTTCACGATGGTCGAAAAGAAATCAAAATCCGAATTGGGATGGTATTGCCATTGTTGCCAACGTTCGCGAATGGCTTCCAAGGACGGAAATCCTTGCAGCGTTTCGATACGGTAGGCATCCTTAGCGGGCGACGTCGGCATAGGCATTCTCCTCTTCATCGTTCATGCTTAGGCTGGTTCCCGCGGCTATGAGAGCCCAAAGCAGATAATTAAGTTGCGGCGCGAAAATCGCGACATTGGTCATCATGAAAAGCAAGACGCCTATGGAGATCAGGATGCCGGCATGGAGGGTTTTATTTTCCTCAAAAACGGTTTTCCGGGCGCCGAAAATCTTGACGAAGAACAATGAGTACAGGCCGATGAACGCCGTTAAGCCCACCAGTCCGGTTTCAAACAAAGTGGCGGCATAATGGTTGTCCCAACTCCAAAGCGTGGTGGTTTCGCTCGTATAGGACAATTCGGTTTCAAAAGGCATAATTTCCGTCGATCCCTGCCCGAAGCCAAAGAGAATTCTCAGCCCCGACCCCGAGATTTTTCGCCAGGCGATGCTCCAAAGCTCCCATCGATACTGGTAGGTTTGGCCTTTGAAGGACTCCGTGTCCGCAGTGTCGTGAACGCTGGAGGACAAGGTTTCCCACACACCCGGGCGCAACATCAATGCGACGACGATTAATCCGACCACGACCAGGGCCTGGCGTCGCACCGATGCCCCGGCCAGGAAGAACATCCCGATCCCGGCAAAGGCCGCCGCAATCCAAGGCCCGCGCGAAAAGGAGAAATAACAGGATAAAAGCAAGATGCCGATACCCAGCCACCAGGCCCAGCTCCGGCCATTCTCATCTTGCGCGAAGGCCAGTGCCAGCGGCCAGCCCATGGCCATGGCTGTTCCCAGGAGGATGCGATGGGGAAAGGTGGAGAGCGTGTCGTTCGCATACAAGTCTTTCCGGACATAACCGGGCATGAAGGCGTCAACCGGATTAAAGTGGGTGTACCGCTCGACTAAGCACAGGACGCCGACCGTTATCAGTGCGGTGGTACAAGCGAAAACGATTTGCCTGGCCTCGTGGTGGTTTTCAATGCTGGAACCGATAATGAAGTAAAAAAGGACGATTTCAAAAGTGAAGGAGAGATAGGTCTTGATGCTCATCAGAAGATCTATGGTGAAAAACATGGGCAATAAATTGATGGTGGCGTATAGCACCAAGGCCCATTTAAAATGGAGCGAATTGTTCTCCTTGAAAAGTTGCCGATTCTTGATGGCTCCAATCAACAAAACCATGAGGATCAGGCGCTGCAGGCTGAAATTGGGCATCGCGCCGCCGCTCATCAGCACGGGGTTGGCGCTCAAGGTTATGAGGAGGAAAACCGCCCAGTAGACGCCTTGCTTATAATTCGTGAACAGCCGCCAAGCCAACGGCCCAATAAAAATGAAGATGATTAGGTAGTTCATGGATAGGGGCCTTAAGCCTTGCTCACAATCAGTGTGTTGTTCGCACCCGACGCTTGATCGAGTGGATTCAATCCACTTTCCGGGGTAAATTTTAAATCACCAATAATCATGGGCGCGACGAGGACCACAACTCCCACGCTGAGGATGCCGGCGGCGGCCAACACGAAAACCGGATCTTGCCAGGTAAATCGCACTGCCAATGCGACGGCCAGCACGATTCCCGCCCCCACTAATCCACCCGCTATGCTGCGGAAATAGTCGCCAAGATCCAGTTTCGTCAGCTTGGACATTTGCCGGATTTGTACCCCCCAGGCAAGCGTCATGGAAATCACCCCCGCACACGCCGCGCCCTTGAGGCCATAGAATAGTACAGCCGGATAGATGAGCAGAAGGACGATCGCGGTGCGTATCGCCGTGAAGGTTCGGTTTAAGCCGGGACGTCCGATGCCCAGATAAATGGCCGGAATAGGGGATGCCAAAGTGCGTAAGACGGATCCGCAAAATAATATGGCCAGGATTGGCCCCGCGCTGCCATAGGCCTGCCCATAAGTTAACCGCAAGATGTCACCCCCGAACAATATCACCCAGGCGCAGAGCAGGAAACCGGTCACGGACATGGCCCGCGTGGCTTTCAGCAAGGCATTGTTGATGCGCGTAAATTGATCGCGAATCTGCGCGAAGGCGGGCATCAGAATGGGGTTGATGAAAATCGAAATGAGTACCGCGGGCGCTCCCGCCAGCGTTTCCACCATCCCATATAGGCCCAAACTCCGTTTGTCCACTAATTTTCCCAGTACGAAAATATCCGCTTCTATGAAGAGGAAGGTTAAGAACGGGACTCCGGCCATCCCCCGGGCGAATCGGAACAGTTCCTTGGTTTGACTTTTCTCGAATTGCCTTCCCGGCCGGAATGGGCAAAGGATAAAGGACAGAAGCAGGCGAAAAGCCGACTCTGCAATGAATCCGAAAACCAAAGCCCGGATGTCGCGCAATACCCAAACCAACACGAGCGTTACGCAGATACCGCCCAGCGCCGAACCTTGCATGATGGCGACCCATCGGCCATAGTGCAATTGCTTCACGGCCAAATACGCGCGCGTGCTGATGGCGCCGTTCAGCAGGATGGCGAGGAAGGAAACCATTAAAAGACCGCGGAATGGCACGATGTGATAAAATCCGGCCAGGGGCCAGGCGGATAACATTCCCAAGGTGCAAAGGATCGCCCCGCGGCCGGTGGAGAACCACCACGCCGCATTGAGAAAGGATGGATTACCTGCATCGACGTGTTGCACTACGGCCTCGCGAACGCCGACTTCCGTGAAGGATTCCAGCGCTGCGTTGATCGCCAATATAATGGTCATGACGCCCAATGCTTCCGGCATCAAAATGCGGGTCAGAAGCATATTGCGTAAAAACCTGACTCCATGTTCCATGGTGCTTCCGATCCCCAACATCGCGCCGCCGCGCAGGACACGGCCTTTCAGGCCGCCGCCAGCCAGGGATTTTTGAATTACGGATACGGAGTGACTTAAAGGATTACGCAAGATAAACTCCTGGAGGGGTCATAAGTCGGCCGTAATCGGGTTCATGGAAATCGGCAATCGGTTAATCCCAATGGCCCAGGTGAGCAAATGCCACCAGCGCCGCATGATTTGAAGCATGATTCTACCGTTTCCAACGGCCGCTGCCGGCGCGAGGAACAGGAGCAATCCCGCGATGCGGGCCATGCCCATCACGGCCATGCTTGTCCTATACAGCAGGGCGTATCCGGTTCCCCGGAATTTGCGCAACATTTTGTAATTGGATTCGCGCATGAGGACTGCGCCCACCAAGGAACTTTTTCGATCCTGGCTACTGCCTCCGCCGTAGTGGATGATTTGCGCTTCCTTGATCAGATAAATTTTCTTGCCGGACATTCTGATTTTACGGCATAAATCGACGTCCTCGGCGTACATGAAATATTCCGGGCCGAACATGCCGACGTCAATGAATGTTTGCCGGCGCGTCATGATGCAGGCGCCCGAGATGGCCTCCACTGATTGAGGCGAAATCGAATTTGAATACAAGGCTTGCGCCCCGAAAAGTTTTGCCGAAGGAAAACGTTTACGAAGCCATTCCATATCCAACGCTTGATTAAGGAGGGTAGGGAAGGGCAATACGCAACTGGTTTGCAGGCTGCCGTCGCCATTGCGCAGTATTGCTCCCGCAGCTCCACCTTTGGGATTTCCGTCGATGGAGTCGTACAGAGTTTGCAAGGCCGAGCCTAGAATTTTGGTATCGGGGTTGAGGAAGCACACTTTTTCACCCGTTGAATATTGGAACGCCAGATTATTGGCCCGTGCGAATCCCGCATTGGTTTTCCCCTGAATGAATTTCACGTTAGGGTATAAACTTTCCAACATTTTATCGCACCCATCGTAGGAGGCGTTATCAATCACGATGATCTCGTAGGATCCTTGAAATGGCGATGCATGAATGCTGTGGATGCAGTCCGCGCAGTACGCGACCGATTTCCAGTTCACAATGATGATTGAAAGATCCATGAAATCGTTTGCCTTTCAGAGATGGAGTGTCTTTTTCGCATGACGGACGAATTGTTGGGCTCGACCGAGCCAGTCGTATCCTCCCCGTATTTTCGCCAAGAACAGGCTTTTGTCGTCATCAGAATTGATCGGAAGACGACGCAGGGACAACGGATCGTCTTCTGGGGACACCGTGCCTATTTTTGTGGTGACCGCAACCGTATAACCTTGGTTGCGAAGTCCATCGCGCAGAGCGGAAAGGGTTTCGGGATGGGCCTGAGGATAGGCGTATGGGCAGGAAAAGGAAATCACTCTTTTACCTAGGTGTTTTTCGATGGATTCCGCCGAAGTTTCAACTTCAACGTAAATTTCCCGACGGGACAACGTTGCCAAAGGAAGATGGCGCGCGGTATGCGAGCCGAATGTGACTCCGGCCGCGCTTAATTTTTCGATCTGACCCCAAGCAAGGTGTTTTGTGCCGGGCAGCAGCTCCTTTCCCGTTCCGATGAATGCCGTCGGAAGAAAAACCGTCGACGGATAGCCATGCCGGTTTAAGGCGGGAAGGGCATCGGATAAAAAATCGGAAAAACCGTCATCGAAAGTGATTATGACCCGGGGAGATTTTCCCGTTGCCGCCGGCGAATTCCATTTTTCAAGTTCGACTATTTCCGCGCCCGCCTCGGCAAGCCATTCCATTTGTTCGGAAAACCGCGCGGGTGACGTGGCGGTTCTGAAATAGGGATGACCGGCGCTCTCAGGGCGGCTACTGATGCTATGGTACATGAGTATGGCGATGGCTCCCGCGTCCGGTTCGCGACGCAGCGCGGAGATGGCGATCGAGATGCTCCGATCGAACCTCATTTATTTCCAACCAAGGAATTCAAGAGGAACCGCCATCCTATTCACGCCAACGCGATAGGTTGGGGTTTTTCCAGGCCGTCGAATCCGGTCCCGGAATGGGCTCCATAAAATTCTTTAATCGAATCGACCACCAGATCCTGCTGCTGCAAGGTTAAGGATGGAAACATGGGCAAGGATAAAATTTTACCGGCGGCCGCCTCGGCGATGGGGTAATCATTGGGACGGTAGTTCAGACGCTTATACGCTTCCTGCAAATGGAGGGGCAGTGGATAATGAAGTCCGGTTCCGATCCCTTGTTCGGTCAGATGCCGTTGGAGTTCATTCCGGCGTTCCGCCTTGATGACGTAAAGGTGGTAATTACCGTGGAAACATTTGGGTTCGAAAGGCGTCGTTAGTCCCGGTATGTTCGCCAGGGATTGATCGTAGTATTCGGCGCATTGGCGACGCGAACTGTTCGCGGATTGGAGATAGGGAAGCTTTTCGCTGAGGAATCCCGCCTGCAGCGCGTCCAAGCGGCCATTGTAGCCTTCGATGGGGTGGTAATACTTTTTGCTCGATCCATGCTCGCGAAGCAATCGGACGCGGGCGGCGATGGCCGGATCATTCGTAGTTAAGGCTCCGCCATCACCCAGGGCGCCCAGGTTTTTACCGGGGTAAAAACTGAAGGCAGCGGCGATGGACATGGAACCGGCCTTGCACCATTTATTTTTTTTGTTTGAAAAGTACCCGGCTCCATGCGCTTGGCATGCATCCTCAATGACCAAAATATGGTACTCATCGGCCAAAGCCTGCAGCGCATCCATGTCGGCGGTTTGGCCGTACAAATGGACGGGGACGATAGCGGATACGGTTCTGCCGCTGATGGTGTGGATGGTGTGGTTGCCATGCCGGCTGTCGACGTAGCATTCCATGGACAGGAACGCGGATAACGCCGCGGGGCTCATATTGAGCGTCCTTTCATCGACATCGACAAAATATGGTATCGCGCCTGATTGCGATATGGCCTCGGTGGTGGCGATGAAGGTGTTCGGAACGGTGATTACGATTGATCCCGGGGGAATCGTCGCCATGAGGGCGAATCGAAGCGCATCGGTTCCGCTACCCAAGCCGACGCAATGGGATGTCCCGCAAAATCCGGCGAATTCATCCTCAAACTTTTCCACTGCCGCTCCGCCCACGAAATGCCCCGTGGAAATCGTTTCGGATAGGACGGCCATTAGGCGGCTCCTGATCATTTCGTGGGGCGCAATCAGATCAAGGAATGGGACTTGGTTAGTTGTCAACATGATGCCTCTTGATTAATCTGGCCGGGTTTCCGGCCACGGTGGTATCCCTTTCGACATCCGCGAGAACCATGCTCCCCGCTCCGACGATGGCGTTTTCTCCGACGGTTATTCCGCACATGATTGTCGCGCCCGAACCGATCGTGGCGCCCTTTTTCACAAGGGTTGGAATAACCTTCCAATCCGCTTTGGACTGGGAAGAGCCGTCCGCATTGGTTGCGCGCGGATGCTTGTCGTTGATGAAAACCACGCCATGCCCTATGAAGACCCCGTCCTCGATCAAGACGCCTTCGCAAATAAAGGAGTGGCTGGAAATTTTACAATTGCTTCCAATCACCGCGTTGGCTTGCACTTCCACGAACGCGCCGATCTTGCTTCCGTCGCCGATTCGGCAACCGTATAGGTTGATGAATTCCGCAAGGTAGACTTGGTTTCCGATGACGACGTCATCCGCGATTTTCCGGGTGCTCATAAAATCACCAGTCCGCCATTGTGGCGGATGGATTTCTCACAGGCGTGCAGGAGGTTGACGACTTCCAGACCGGATTTTCCGTCCGAGATATTTTTTTTATTTCCGATGATGCATTCGATGAAATGCGTCAACTCAATCAATAACGGCTCGCGTTGATCCAGCTTGGGCGACCACATGTCTCCGGAGCGATAGCTGACCAGTAGATTATGGATGTCCTCAGGGGTGTCATGATTCACGCCCCGGTCGTAAACTTTAATCTTTTCATCCGGGGAAATGTCGTTCCACACCAGCATGCGCTTGTCGCCGCCTATCATGGTGCTCCGGATTTTTACCGGAGAAAGCCAGTTTACGTTGAAATGCGCCATGAGGTTATTCGTGAAGTACACCAGAATATGGGCGACATCCTCCATGCCATTGACATGGGACTTCCCGAAAACCCGGATGGCATCGGGACGATCCGAAAGCAGATGAAGCATGATGGCGAAGTCATGTGGAGCCAAATCCCAAATCACGTTGACGTCGCGTTGGAAAAGACCGAGATTGATCCGCGTGGAATCGTAGTAGTAAATTTGGCCGATTTCCCCGTTGGTTATGAATTCCTTGATTTTCGAAACAGCGCCCGAAAAAATGAAAGTGTGATCGACCATGATCTTCAGGTTTTTCTGCTCGGCCAGGTTGATTAGCTCTAGGGCTTGCGGTGGGGTTTGCGTGAATGGCTTTTCCACGAAGACATTTTTGCCGTTTTCCAAGGCCTTTTTCGCCAATTCATAATGGGTGGAAACCGGCGTGACGATGGCGACCACATCGATTTCCGGATCCACCAGGATGGTATTGAAGTCCCGGGTGATTTTGATTTCCGGGAATATTTTGGAGAGATGGGCTTCGACCTTTGGATCCGAATCGCAAATGCAAGTGACTTTGCAGTCCCTAACCAAATTGAAATTGCGGACAATGTTCGGGCCCCAGTACCCGTAGCCGATGACTCCGACGTTTACCATGTTAATCCCATCTGATTATTCAAAATCCAGGTTTTCAATATGCGCCCTTGGTGGTAACGACGGCGGCCGGAGTTTTCAATAGGAGCTTGAGATCCAGCCATAAGGACCAATTATGGATGTATTCCAAATCCATCCTTACCATGCCATCGAATGTTGTCATGCTTCTGCCCTTCACTTGCCAGAGCCCGGTAATCCCGGGCTTGACTTCCACCACTCTGGGGCGGTGCCACGCTTCGTAGACTTCGACTTCATATGCCAAGGGCGGCCGCGGGCCCACCAACGACATGTTGCCTTGCAATACGTTGAATAGCTGCGGAAGTTCGTCGATGCTGGTGGCTCGTAAAAAGCGGCCGATGAAAGTCACCCGCGGATCATTTTGGATTTTATAAGCGGGGTGTCGGCCGTTTTCGGATTCCGACGCCAGGCTGGATACCGATGCCAGGCCGGCGATGAGGTTCTTGACGAAATCCTGATGCAAGGCCGGATTGTTATTCAAATACATGGAGCGGAATTTATAGAGCATGAATTTTTTACCGCCAAAGCCTATGCGCTCCTGCTTGAAGACGACAGGCCCGCGCGACGTGGTTTTAATCAGGATTGCGACGGCGCAAAGCAATGGTGACAGCACGACAATCCCTAAGGCGCTGGCGGTCAAATCCAGGAACCGCTTCAACCATAATTGGGTTTTTTTACGAGTCGTGGGCGGGCGCAGCGTGGGATACAATACATTCTCTTCGCTCCTATCCCGAGTCCACCTTTTGCCGTCAAGCTCCGGGAATGTCGTATAGGTGATTCCGATGCGGGACACCATATCGATGTCCAGGGCTTGAGCCAGTTCATGCCTGATTTTATTTAATATCTGTTCACAGGCATCGATCGATACTTCAGTGTAAATAATTCCTATGCAGACCGGATTCTCATACCATCCCTTGATATCAATTTCACGTGTAGCTTTGGTGATTGCTTTGATGACGGCGCCGACCACTTCAATATCCGTGCGCGTCGAAGTGAGCGCATCCTTGATATCCAGGGCGACGAAAAACAATTGGTGTTTGGATCGTTCGGCGCGTTTGCGTTCAAGTACGAGTAAATCTCGGAAAAGTTCCTGGGAATATAGTCCGTCGGTGCCGGACCCAATTCGAAAACGGGAGGCCTGCTCTTGTTTGAATACACGATTGAATTTCATGCAGGATTACAAAGCAATCCTTATGCCTAGATCATAAAATGAGAAAAGAATGAAATTTCAATCTTAATCTTAAGGTATTGGCTCAAACCAACGCCGTAGGTCCATTCAATATCCGGTAAGTCGCGATTCTAAAGATGACATCTGGATTTATCCATTTTGGAATTTCTTAATAACGATAATCAAATTCCAAAAATTGCCTATCAGAGGAATGGAAATCATGGATCAGGAGCCATTATTGAATTCGATTAAAGTTGTTGCAAAATATTAAGGTGAAACTGATATTGGGCGCAACATCACATCGGGTTCGACCGAGGATAAAAAATTGCCTTCCATTCATTCAATTGCATTGATTCCTGAAGGGGATTAGTCATGAAAAAATTCAAGCGAAGTGTACAATTATCAGCGTTACTGGCGCAATTATGTTTTCCGCTGCTTTCGATGGCGTCCGATTCGTCCAGACCGATATGTGAAAATGAAAAAGTCCAAAGCAAACCCGTGGCGGTCGGACTTTCGGCCGGCAGTGGCGCCATCATTGCCTGGGAAGATAATCGCAATGGAAACGGAGACGTCTACGCCCAATTACTATGTGGATGCGATTCCGCAAGTTGGGAAAAAAACGGTATCCCGATATCTATCGCGAGCGGCGAGCAGCGACACCCGGCCATCGCCAAGGATACCAGCGACGGAGCCATTATAGCCTGGGAAGATGGACGGAACGGCGTAACTAAAATTTTTGCGCAAAAGGTGGATCGACACGGCATTGTCCAGTGGGCCGCCGATGGCTTGGCCTTGGGCGACTCAACATCCGAACAAAGGAACCCGGTGATTGTCGCCGATGGTTCCGGAGGCGCGATTATCGCCTGGGAGGACAGACCAAATACTTCCGATTCCGCCAATATTGTCGCGCAACGGATTTCCAATGCAGGCGCGATGGATTGGAGTCCTGGAGGAGTGCCGCTTCGCCGGCAAAAGGGCAATCAATCGGATCCACATTTACTCAGCCTTTCCGATGGTGGCGTCATGGTGGTTTGGCAAGATCAGCGGTCGGGGGAAGATGACATATATGCCCAGGCGTTGGATTCCACCGGAAAATTGAAATGGGATTCCAACGGAGTCGCAATTTCCACCGCAACTTCAAAACAATCTCGCCCACGGTTGGTCGGCGATGGGAGCGGCGGCGCCATTGTCGTATGGAACGACCTTCGCAATAACATCGATGTCGATATTTTCGCCCAGCGAATCGACGGGAACGGGCAGGTAAAATGGCATGCGGATGGCGTCGTGGTGAATGGCAATCAGGAAAAAGATCAGTTTGATCCGGTGCTCGATGGGGATGGGCAGGGCGGCGCAATTATAGCTTGGACGGACAAACGAACGGCCGCTACGCAAATTTTTGCACAGAGGGTAAACGGGGCTGGAAATATCCAATGGGCGTCCACTGGAGTGCAGGTGGGTGTTGGTGTGGCCGGCGATCAATCGGATCCGCAAATCGTTAAACTATATCGAGGCGGAGCCAGCATCGCATGGGTAGCCCAAGGAAATCCGGTGAGTAGCGTCCTAACCCAAATCATAAGCGCGGATGGATCTGTGTTATCTCTTCCGGGGGGAATGGCCATTTCTCCCACCGTGAAAGACCAACTGAATCCGTTTTTGGTCACCGACGGGAATGAAGGCTATATCGCATTGTGGCAGGATTTCCGAAATTCAAATTCCGACATATTCTCCGAAATCATTGCCGAAATTCCCGTAGGCATAAGGCGGATTCCGGGCATTGTTTCATCCGCGAATTCCCAATCGCGTAGAATATTCGTCGATGCTTTCGGACGCCTCAATTATGCCGTCGAGAGCGCCGGTAAGGTCAAAATCGAAATATTGGATCCATTCGGGCACAGCGTCGCGACCTTGGTCGATGCCTTTCAATTTTCCGGAAACTATTCCGTTCCGGTAACGGATGCGCTTGCCGGAAACGGATTGCGGCCCGGTATTTACCTGTGCCGATTTCTGAAATCAGGATACGCCGGTACTAATGAAATATTCGTCACTCGATGAATCATCCATTGATATGAAGAAATACGGGGATTTAGTGGAAGAAAATGAAAAGTCAATTATCAAATTGGAAGCGGAAGTAAAGGAGTTACGCAGGATTATTCAGGATTTGAAAATCCGGGAAAATATTGATTCCAATTCCAGAGTTCAATTCGATGAAGACAGGTTCAGAACCCTGGTCAACGAAGTCCCTGAATACCTCTACAGCCTGGAATTTTCCAAAGGGAAAATATCCAATAATTTCCATAGCCCGCATTGCGAAGAAATAACCGGATACTCCCCAGAGGACTACGCCAAGAACCAATATTTATGGATGCAAATGATCCACCCGGAGGACCTCGATCGGGTATTGGATTTCATTCATGGCCTCAACCAACCGTTATATTGCAAGTCCATCGAGCACAGGATTGTCCATAAGGACGGGTCGGTCAGATGGGTATTGAACATGACTACGGTACATTTGGGCGTCACCGGGGAAACCATTCGCCAGTCCGGATTTCTTTTGGATATCACTTGGCGTAAATACGAGGAGGATATAAACCGTTCCATTTCCATGGAAAACCGGCGTTATTCGATTGTCGATGAATTGACGAGTCTGTACAATCGACGCGGGTTCATGGAGTTGGCGGAACAGCAGCTTCGCGTGGCTTCCAGAATGAATCATGCCGTCCTGGTTTTTTTCATCGATGTCGATGGGCTTAAACATGTGAATGACTCCTTGGGTCATCATAAGGGCGACGATATGTTGGTCAGCCTAGCCCAAGTTTTGAAAAGCGCTTTCCAGGAATCCGATTTGATAGCCCGGATCGGCGGTGATGAATTCACGGTGATGACGATGGAAAACGAGAAAAATTCGCATGAATTGTTTTTGGAAAGGCTTTGCTCGATAGTGGAATTGAGAAACCATATGCTGAAGGAAGAACACGCCTTGTCAATAAGCGTAGGCGCCTCACGTTACAATTTTCGCGGAGGCGACACCATTACCGGTTTGATTGATCGCGCCGATAAGGATATGTACGAAAATAAGCGGATTAAATTTTCCGTAGGGAAATCGTTATTGAAATCCTCCGTCATATGATTCTGAATTTAGCATCGGTCAATATTAAGAAATGAATTCTCAATTTTGGAAAAAAAGGAGTTTTCTTGCCAATCACCCTCATACAGGCGCAATTCGTTTGGATCGTTTGTTGCTCAATCATTAAAGCAATGAAAACAAATTCAATCGATTACCGTCCGCAGCGAGCGCTTCACCGCAACAATCAGGGCAGGATGCTTTTCCCGTCCCTTTTGTTCATGACGCTACTTATTACATCCGGGGTTTCCGCGAATGAGAATTCTGGGAGCGCCGAAATGGGAAAGGCGCCTCAGGAATCTAAAAGCGCATCCCAATACTTGCTAAACCTTCCGATGTCCAAATGTGTCGGTCCGGGAGACTTGGTGAGGATCAAGGCATTCCCGGACACGGCCATGTTCATTTCCGGTGATTATCCGATTTTGGAAAATGGGTACGCTCTGCTGCCTATCCTGGGATTGGTTCAAGTCACCTCGCTTTCCATCACGGATCTAGCCGCGAATCTCACCAAAAGTTACGCGAAATTCCTGGCATATCCGAACATCCAGGTTGAACCGATTATTCGACTTTCCTTTTTTGGCGGTTTTCTGAAACCCGGGATGCATAAGGTAAACCCCATGAATTCATTTTCTGACGCCCTGAGTACTGCGGACGGACCGGTACGGGACGACGGCTTGAGGCTTTTGCGTTGGGAGCGCGACGGCAAAGTATTATCCCGCGATCTGACCGCTGAGGTGGAAGGGAATAAATCGCTGATGGATCTGGGCTTCAAGTCGGGCGACCAGGTTTGCGTCACCATACTGACTCAAAGGGATCGATTGCAGGTTATCAGTTTGATTTTGTCCACCGCTCTGGCTACAGGCACCTTGGTTATCACCTTAATGGTTCTCAGAAAATGATTTCCAGCGTTACTCACCAGACTAAAACCCTCCCCAGGTCGCCTATTCGGGATGGCGAACATTATCGTCACCTATTTGGAAGAGCCAAATGGTACTTGATCCTTTCGGGACCGCTCACATTGGTAGCCGCAGTCGCATACATTTTTTTAATCATGCATCCCGAAAACCCGAAATTGTCCGCGCGGGCGCTGATCGGATTGGAAAAGCCTACGGATGTTTCCGGCTTGAAGGTGGGGGCCGCCTCTAACCTTGGTCGCGAGGATATCATGATGAGCCGCACCTTTTTGAAAGATGTGGTCCAAAAACAATCCTTGCAACTATGGACTAAGCCATATGCTCGGGAAGCGTTTTTCGATTGGGTGAAGCTTGATACCGCGGTAGCCTGCGGCACGTATTCCGTTCATTTTAGCCCTAAAAAACAAGGCGAATATTACATCCTGTATTATGACACGAGCGCAATTTCCGTTCCTTTGGTCGGAATTCTTCCGGGCACGAAATTCAATAATCTGGTGGTCGGTAATTGGAAGACTGATTCACTTATCCATATGCCGGGAATAAATTTAAAATTCAGCCGGTCCTTGCGTGCGCGTCCGAAGGATTTCAATTTCTCCGTCGTGGATATCCGCGTGGCCGTTGAGGACGTTTACCATAGTTTGACGATAAAACGCGCAGACCCCGACAAAGGCATCAACTATATCACCGTGCTCCTGGAAAGCCGTGACTATGCTTTGGCCGCGGCCACAGCCAATACGATTGCCGATGGTTTCATCGATAAAAACTTCAGCTATCGCCAGCAACGCGCCCGGGGAATAGTCGGGTCGTTGGACAGCCAATTGACCCTATCCCAAGCTAATCTCGCCGCCGCCGACGCTAAAATCAGGGATTTCCGCCACCTCAATCCGCAAGTGGGCCTTAGTCAACAAACCCAACAGACGGTGAGCAATCTTGCGCGGCTGGATAACGGCATCCAAGGACGGGCTTCGGATAACGCCTATGCCGACACCTTTAGGAAGGATTTTCAAAATGCGGATTCGAGTCAACTCATAAGGATTGCGCGGGTTGTCGCGGATTTTCTGATGGCGCATTCCGTACCTGATGGAAAGGCATTGAAGGAGGAGTTGGATCGCCTGATGGTCATCCAGAGTAAGCTCAACGAATCGTATGGCCAAGAACATCCGATGGTCCTGGAAAACAACCGCAATATCAGCAAGGCGATCAGCTCGATTAGAAAATCATTGGACGATTTCATCCAAAAAGGGAAAGCTGAGATTTCCCAAAAAAACCAGAGCGTGGAGCAACTCTCCACAAAACTGGGGCGCTTGCCGGCATTGGAGATGGCACTCGGCGAATTGCAGCGCAAGCAACAAATTTTTTCGGACATCTACTCCGCGGTTCTCAGCAGCTATAACAAGGCTAAAGTCGAAGATGCGGTTGCCATCACGGATTTCTACGTCATGGACTACGCCGTGGCGCCATTGCCGCCTCCCGCCGACAACACCCAACTTTTTTTCCTATTCGCCCTTCTATCCATTCTGGTCAGTTTCGGTCCCGTGGTTGGGTATGATTCGTTCGACAAATCAGTCCGCTCCTCCCGCCAATTGGAGCGAATCACAGGGCGCCAGGTGCTTGAATCCGTGCCGACTTTTCACCAACTCGTGGAAAGCCATTGGGCGGGTAAACCCGGATATCGGCCCCTGATTAACGTGCCCACCCATCCAACCTTCATCCGTGAAATATTCGATTCGCTGCAAGTGAAAATCAATTTACACCTGATGAAATCGAAGCACAGGATCATCGTCATTTCCAGCCTGGAGGACGCCGCGGGAAAATCCACGGTCAGTTCCAACTTGGCGATTTCTTACGCGATGCGCGGACACCGAACGCTTTTGGTTGACGCGGATTTGCGCCGTGGAACCGTTGAGACGACGTTTAGGCTTCCGGACTCCGGAGGATTCGCCACCTTACTTTCCGGAAATAGTCCGCTTACCGATGACGATTGCCGCCGGTTTCTAGTCAAAACAATGATCCCCAATCTTTTCGTCATCCCTTCGAATCCGGAGGCTAATAACCCAGGGGCGCTGCTATCCTCGCCGCGTATGGCGGAGTTCAAGCAATTTTGCCTTCGTAATATGGACTATGTCCTTATCGATACGCCTCCGCTGGGGGCGGTCTCCGATGCTGCGGTGATCCAAGGGGATTTTGAAAATTACCTATTCGTGATTCGATATGGAAAAACGAATGTAGCGGATTTGGTGAATCGAATTAATGAGTTCGACCAATTATCCGGGAAGGTACTCGGATATGTCCTGAACAGGGCCTCATTGAATTCGCTAGGTTCCTACCAGAAGTATTCCAGCTACTATGTGCGCTAAGGGACTGTTTAGAAATAACTGAATCAGTTCGCCACCATCTGTAGGCCACCTTGGCCCGGCGCCCCTTGGGTCGGGGCGGGGCGGCCCGGCGGGCCAAGGTGGCCCGGGTTTGAAAGATTCAATTATTTTCCGGTTTCAACTTGCGCTCCAACCGGACTTTTTCCATCGGGCATGACGACTATTGGAATGGAACCTGTTCCCGGGTGTCCTTTTCCGGCATTTATCGTCCTCCCATTGAGATCAAAAAACCGGGAGTTTGCTCCTGGAATCAAGGCGGCTTTTGGCTGGAGGCTTGGATTTTTATCCGTTTGAACTCCGGTCGCTTGTCCAATTGTTTCAAACGCGCCCAGGTCGAAGGTCTGGCCCTGCGGCCGAAGCGTCCCATCCCGATCAATTGCAAAGGTTGAGCCTAGGTTCGCGCCGTGATCCACGCAAGGGGACCCGGGATGGAGGTGAAAATTAGTGCCGGAGACGAATAGTGGATCCGCGCTGATTCCATGCACGTCATTCCCTAGGGCTTGCCAGGCGGAAAATGTTTCCACCCATTTCCCGTTCCATTTCCCGACGTTCTTGGTGAAGTGCACATCATTGTGGTCAAAAACATGATTGGTGGACCGGAGGTCGAACGGCCACTGGAATCCGTTGAAGATATTGTTTTTTACGTCGAGATTGGGCGAAGGATGAAGGGTATCGTCCTCCAGGATTGCCGCGCCCTGGCCATCGGCTACGGGTGTCGCGAAAGTGTTGTCATAAATTTTGTGAAAGCCGCCGCGGTTGGGATTATCGCGCAAGGAAATAAAGGATTCAAAAAAATTAGGGCTTTGCTTACCTGAGAATGATGGCGCGAACAGGTTGTTGTAAATTTCCACGCCCTTGGAGGAACTGCTCAGGTATATCAAAGCGGTCATTGCCCCGGTGCTTCCGGTAACTTGTGAAAAATCCCCCGTGAAGCTGTTGTTGAATATTTTGAAGCCATCTATATAACGGTCGCTGGAGGCCGCATTGTCCGGCGAACAATAATTTTGGATGCCATCGCCATGGACTTCTCCGGATAATTGTGAGTGAAAATCGTGCAGGGAATTATTGAATATCTGCACGTTCTGGATAATGGAGGCGGCCCCGCTGGGGACCACTCTGATTCCGAAGGCGGATTTCGAAATGTCGTTGTTATGGATTGAATAGTCATGGAAGGTCTTGGCCTCGGAGGTCCAAATATACAGGCAGCCCCAGCTTTCGAACGCGAAGGTGTTGTTCGAGATTTCGAAATTGCTGCAATTGGAAAACTCCGCGCCTTTGATGCCGTTGGCCGCCACGGTTCCAGCATTGATAAACCGCATATCATTGATCTTGAAAAACGAGGCGCCTGATGACGAGAGCATGGTTTTACCCCCCAATTGCCCGTCCAGGGTCGGCTGCGACCAAATCGATCCGGCTTCCCAGGTATGGTCGGTCGTATAGGTGTCCACGTTTCCGGCTGTACCGCTCGCCGCGATGATCAGGGGCAGGGCTTCGGCAGGCCAGACCACTCCACCCTTAAAAATGAAAACATCCCCCGGTGCATGCGTATAGGCCGAATTAAAGCCATTCATCCCTGGGCATTTTTTCCATGGAGATGTCTTTGACGTGCCTGGATTCGCATCGAGGCCGTCTGTATAGTCGATAAAGTAGGTGTTGGCCAAAATACATTTGGAGAACATCAGAATAAAACCTAGTGAGTACATGGAATTTTTATTCATGTCCATATTTTAACGCTTAAACCTTTAGCCATGATACGAGTTCGCAACGTATTTATTACTTAGCGATTCTAAGTAGTACCGGTCGAATGGCCTCAATTTACCTCAGATTATCCACCGAGGACTCGAAAACCCGGGCCGAAAGGAATTTGCAATTGCAGTACGAACCGAAAATCGGAACCGTCTTGATTGGAATGGGAATTGCTTCTTACCTACTTCACAACAGAACGGTAGTTTAATTTGAACGGTTCTGAGTATTAATTCTTATCCGTAGGAATTGCGAATATTCAAAAAGAGACCGGTTTTCCTCCTCACTCAAGTATCATTCCACCGCCCTTTTCAACTCAGAAAAAGTCCATGGCGAAAATGCGTCGATTGGGTAGTGGCGGTGAAAAAAAATATTTGCCCGGCGAGCGGAATGAAATATCGATCGATAGGCGGTTTCACTCCACCATCCTCGATAATATCGGGAATTGTGTATTCGCAACGGATTTACTTGGGAAGGTTTCCTACTGGAATCAAGGCGCACGGGGAACTTTCGGCTACTTATCCGGAGAAATGTTAGGCGAGCATTTCACAAAATTGAGCCAGCCCAAGCATAAGCGAAAAGACGGTGACGCCCAGCTGGAAATCATAAAGCAAGGTGTTTCGCTTTCCGTGGAATGGGAAGGACGGCATAAGCTCGGGCGACCCGTATTTTTGCAATTGACCTATTTGCCGATGCGGAATACCGGGGGGCGAATAATTGGATTGGTTTGCATCGGAAAGGATGTAACGGAAAATAAGCAAGCGGACCATGCCTTACGGGAATCGGAAAACCGATACCGAAGGTTGTTTGAAGCCGCGCGGGACGGAATCTTGCTTCTCGACGCTAAAACCGGACGGATAAGCACCGTGAATCCCTATCTGTTGGAAATGCTGGGTTACACGGAGGCGGAGCTGATCGGTAAAAAGATTTGGGAGATCGGCGCGCCCAAGGACATCGATGTGAGCAAAGCGCGTTTCAAAACCTTGCAACAAAAAGGGTATATCCATTACGATAATCTGCCCATCAAATGCAAAGATGGTCGTCTGATTGATTTTGAGTTCGTCAGCAACATTTATCTTGTCGACGGCACCAAGGTCGTACAATGCAATATCCGGGATATCACCGAAAGGCGAAAAGCGGAAAATGTCTTGCGGGAAAGCGAGGAGAAGCTCACGGAGCAAAACCTCCTCCTGGTGCAAAAGAACGCGGCCCTACGTGAAATCATGGACCAGAATCGCGACGAAAAAACCAGGCTGCAAAGTCAAGTGCAAGCCAACGTCCAAAATCTAATGAGTCCGGTCATTGAAAAAATCAAAGGCATGGGCGGCGAGATTCCCGCGCGCTATATCACTCTTCTGGAAGAAAATCTTAAGGAAATCACTTCTAGTTTCGGGAGTAATCTTTCATCCCAAATGCTCAGCCTTACCCAAAAGGAAATCGACGTTTGCAACATGATTAAAAACGGGTTCGGATCTAAGGAAATATCGGAGGCCCTTTTCATATCCACCCGGACCGTGGAAACGCATAGGAATAATATCCGGAAGAAGCTCAAAATTTCGGGGAAAGACGTGAATCTGTCGACTTACCTTAAGTTTCTACAATGACATTTCCGGAACTTCTATCTTGCTTAACCTGCGGTACAAATTGGAAAAAGACATCCCCAAGGCTTGGCTGGATTTTCTTTTGTCACCGTGATACTTCTTCATCGTTTTCAAAATATGGCGATTCTCAACCAATTCAAGATTGTCGGTTTCCTGATCGAAAGATTCCTCAGCGGTGGGT
Organism: Fibrobacteria bacterium; assembly: GCA_017881725.1. GTDB lineage: Bacteria > Fibrobacterota > Fibrobacteria > UBA11236 > UBA11236 > Chersky-265. The sequence goes on along the minus strand of JADGQO010000076.1, from coordinate 17,422 downwards.
TCGCTTAACTCCGGGAAATGATGGCGGTCCAAGGGTTCTCCCTGCGCCAGCAAACAGGCGCGTTCCAGCACGTTTCTCAATTCCCTGACGTTTCCCGGCCAAGTATAAGCCTTCAGCATTTCGATGATTTCGTCAGAGAGCGGAAATTGCCTATAGTTGAACATTTTTAAAAAATAGTAGGCGAGATCTTGCATGTCCTCCGACCTTTCGCGGAGGGGCGGCACCGTGATGGGGAAGACATTGATGCGATAGAAAAGATCGGCCCGGAATTTCTTTTCCCGGCTTTCCTGGGCCAAGTCATGGTTGGTCGCGCATATCAGGCGGAAATTGCTTTTTCGGAGCTTGCTTTCGCCGACACGCCGGAATGATTTATCTTCGATGGTTTTCAACAACTGGGCCTGGGCCGCCAAGTCCATGTCGCCAATTTCGTCCAGGAAAAGCGTTCCCCCATCAGCCATTTCAATGAGGCCTTCCCGGTCGTTGACCGCGGATGTAAAAGCCCCTTTCGCATGGCCGAACAGTTCGCTTTGCATTAGCGAGCCTTTCAAGTTTGAGCAATTCAATTCAACGAACGGCTCCGATTTGCAATCGCTGTTCTCATGGATCCACTTCGCGATGACGCCTTTTCCCGTCCCCGTTTCCCCTAGGAGCAGTACGATGGATTGATGGGCTGCCGCCAGCCCGACGTATTTCACCACCTTGGCGATGGATTTTCCTTCCCCGAATATGGGGCCGACATTTTTCGTGAACTCCGGCGCAGGGCTGAATCGAAGTTCCGGGGATAGCGCCGCTGGGTTATTGGCTGGGTTCATGGGGCTCATGGTTTTAATTGTGGATCCGAAAAAAGGACGCTGGGATGGAAAAGTTGATTTGTCCAAGTACGGTTCCTTTCCTCGCTGGATAATCTCGCTGCTTGTCTTTGACTAAACAAGGTTTCGCGAATGTGAAATCCAAGTTCTCATTTTCAGGATAGCCGGGTTGGCGTAAAAGGGACACTATCGTCTCCATTTCATTCCTTCACGGCTTCGCGCGCGAGCGGTTCGCGCGCAAAATCCAGGACTTCGCGGACCGCATTCGCCAGAGCGGTGGGTGTGAACGGCTTCGGAATGAAATTCTGATCTTTTCGGAGCACGCCGGTGTGGTTGAATATGGCGTCCTCGGTATATCCGGACATGAACAACACGCTACTTTCCGGACGGGTCTTCATGAACAGATCGGCTACCTCCCGTCCGCCCATTCCAGGCATTACCATATCGGTAAGCAGGAGCTGAATCGTCTTTTTTTTGTGTTTCTCATTGAGGCGCAAGGCGGCTTTTCCGCTTTCGGCTTCCAGGACCGTGTAGCCGTTCATGGCGAGGATTTTCTGTATCAAATTTCGTACGGCTTCTTCATCTTCTACCAGTAGAATGGTTTCCGTCCCGTTGGATTGGGCGATCGGCTTTTCATTCTTCGGAAGTTTTGGAGAGGCGTTGGAGGCTTCACGCGGGAGGTAGATTTTGAAAGTAGATCCGATATCCGGTTTGCTTTCCACCGCGACATACCCCTCGCTTTGGGATACGATGCCTTGGACCACGGACAGGCCGAGGCCGGTGCCTTTGCCAATCTCCTTGGTTGTGAAAAATGGATCGAAAATGTGCTTTTGCATGTCCGCGTCCATGCCGATACCGCTATCCTTGACGGATAGGACCACATAATCTCCCCGCAGCCCCATGCTGGTCAAATGTGCATCCGCCGCATCGACGTTGGCATTTTCCGTTTTCACCGTGATGTCGCCTCCGCTGGGCGACGCGTCGCGCGCATTCACAATCAAATTCACCATTACCTGTTCCATTTGTCCCGGGTCCGCCTTGACATGGTTTAGCGCGTCGTCCAGTTCCAGAACGAGGCTGTACCGCTCGCCGATCAATCGCGTCAGCATGCTGTGCATATTGGCGACGATTTCGTTCAGGTTCAAGGAACGGGCCATCAGCACCTGCTTGCGGCTATAGGCCAGCAATTGTCCGGTTAGGGCAGCGGCCAGGTCTCCGGCTTTCAGGATTTCCTTCATATGTTTATGGAGGTCGCCGTCTTCCGGCATGAGGCTGAGGCACAATGAGCCGTATCCATTGATGATCGTCAGCAGGTTGTTGAAGTCATGGGCCACTCCTCCGGCCAGCCTACCGATGGCTTCCATGCGTTGGGATTGACGTAGTTTTTCTTCGTTATCCTTCTGGGCGGCTTGGGCGCGTACGCGTTCGGTGATGTCGTTGATCGCCAGGAGCGTGTAAGTTGTATTGCCGCCGTTTTCCAGCAGCCGCCTGGCATTCAACGAGTACGTGGATTGGCGGCCTTCCGGTGGGCCGTATACCACTTCGAAGTCTTCAAAAGGCTTTTCCGAATCGGGAGACTTTTGCAACCGGGCAACCAGTTCCGGTATGCTCCACCTGCCTCCGCCCACGGCCTGAATGGACACTCCTTCGGTATCCTGGGGCAAGCCACCGAACAGGTGGTAATAGGAAAGGTTGGCGGAATGGATGCGTAAATCCTTTTCCAGGATGAGAAGCGGTTCCCGCACCGTGTCCACGATGGAACGGGCGAAGTCGCCGCTGTTCTTAAGGCGCTGTTGCGTTTGTTTCAATTCGTCGATGTCCAGGACCACCACCAAAGCCCCGTCTATGGAATCATCGGCGGCATGGTAGGGGTGGATTTTCAAGGCGAACCAGTGGCCGTCCTGATCGCGAATTTCCAGGGAAGCAACCTCGTGGGACGGCGATGCCATCACGTCCCGAACGAGTTTTTGCAAATCGAAATTCGGGATGGGAATCTTCACCTTGCCGATGGGCTTCCCGATGTCCGCCGTCGTCAAGCGCCAGGCCTCGGCCGCAGCGGGCGTGAAGCGGCGGATGGCTAGATCGGCTCCCAACATGACGATGGGGATTTGCACGCTTCGCAGTAAGTTGGTCAAATCATCGTTGAGTCGCCCCAGCTCCTGGTTCCGTGAACGCAGTTCCTCGTTCATGGTGCCCAGCTCTTCATTGCCGGATTGCAGTTCCTCCTTCGCGGTTTCCAACTCCTCATTGGTGCTTTGCAATTCCTCGTTGCTGGATTCCATTTCCTCGGAAGAGGATTTCATCTCTTCGTTCACGACTTCGCATTGCTCGCGCAAGGTCTGCAAATGCTCGCGCGCCGCGGCAAGTTCCAGGAGTAGTTGGGACAGCTTCCCTTCGTCCGGGCCACCCTCACGCGCTGGCGTGGAGACCGGGATGGGTTTTTCCGATTCGTCGAAGAGAACCAGGTAACAGACTTCGCCCGCTCCGGGCACGGTGAGGGGTTGCACTTCCACATCGACCTTGCGGAGCAGATTGCAATCCATGATGCTCAGCCCCGGCCTATGCACCGGAGCGCCGGACTTTTCGCATTCCTGAATCGCCTTGAGCAATTCCAACGAAAGGCTTTCCTGCGCCATCCGGGCGAGGTTCAAGGTGGTTCCCGCTTGCGGCAATTCCAGGAAAGGGCTGGTGCGGCCACGGAATTGCAGGACGTCCATATCCTTGTTGACCAGCACTCCGGGCGGTACGAATTTCCGCAACAACAAGCGATCGGCCGCTTGCTGGAAGTCCAACGGCGTGGGCATGCGTAGGTTGGATTTGGCCTTGCCCTTGGTTTTCACTTCCACACCTTTGGGGACGAGTACCGGCAACCGGACCGCGGCCATTTTTCGGACATAGATTTTTCGTTGGGGATCGATTGGATCGAAAAGATCCGTATCCCGTCCGATGGTTTCGGAATTTCCCAGCAGAAGAAATCCGCCGGGGATCAAGGCGTAGTGGAATGCGGAAATGATTCGCCGCTGCAAGGATGCCGAAAAATAGATGAGTACGTTTCGGCAGCTGATTAAATCCAGTTTTGCGAAGGGCGGATCGGCCGTCACGTCATGCTTGGCGAAGGTGCACATTTCCCGGATTTCCCTGCAGATGCGGTAGCCGTTTTCCTCTTTCCGGAAAAAGCGGCGTAGACGATCTGCGGAAACATCCTGTTCGATGGTTTCGGGATAGTAGCCGGCCCTGGCCCGCTCCAAGGACGGGGACTCGCTGATGTCACTGGCGAAAATGCGGATGGTGCAGCGCACTTCCTGGCCGTCTTGGAATTCCCTAAGGGCGATGGCGATGGAATAGGCCTCTTGGCCCGTCGCGCAGCCCGCGACCCAAACCCGTATGGTGTCTCCCGGAGCCTTGGATTTTTGGATGGCCGGCAGTGCCGATGTCGCGAGGGCCGCGAAGACTTCGCCGTCCCGAAAAAACCGTGTGACATGGATGAGGATATCCTGGTACAAGGCTTTCATTTCCACCGGGTCAGCCTTCAGTCGTTGGGCGTAGTCGGAAAGTTTATCCAGCTTGCCTACCGCCATGCGTCTCAGGATGCGCCGACGCAAGGTGGAGTCGCGGTAATTGCTGAAGTCCACGCCCGAATATTCCCGCAAGTGGGCGACAATGGAGACATAATCAGCCATGGATTCGGAAAAAGCCCCGTCCGGGGAATCGGGTGATATGCCCAGGTAGGCGTGTCTGCCGATGCGCGCCAGTTCGTCCGCGATCTCTCCCGGGTGCAAAATAAAGTCCACACCGCCTTGAGCCGCAGCATTGACCGGCATGGCGGGAAATTTTGAGGAGGATTCATCCTGCGTGAAAGTGATGCCTCCCGCCGCCTTGATTTCCGCCAGTCCCAAGGTGCCGTCCGATCCAGTACCGGACAAAACCACGCCGATGGCATTCTTTTGGTTGTCATGCGCCAGCGACCGCAGAAAAAAATCGATGGGCAAATGCGTTCCGGGCGACTCTTCCCGTGACGTGAGTTGAAGAATGCCATGGGAAATAGCCAGGTTTGCATTGGATGGGATGACATAAACGTGGTCAGGGGCGACAGCCATGCCGTCAGTAACTTCCAACACAGGTAGCGAAGTTGTTTTCGAAAGAATTTCCGCCAGATGGCTTTCATGCGCCGCTTCCAAATGTTGGATAAGCACGTATGCCATGCCCGATTGGGCGGGTAAATTTCCCAACAATTGCGTGAAGGCCTCCAGGCCTCCCGCTGAGGCGCCGATGTCGACGACCGGAACGAACCGGTTCTCCGCAACGACAGATTCGGCGTCTTTTAGGGGCGCGGCTAGTACCATGCACAATGCCTTGTTAAGGGATTCGGAAAGGACGCTTGCCTTAGTCCGGTTTTCATCGAGGAAATAGTTATGACGGCATTCGGTAAACATGGGGTTTAAACCCCATTTCCCCGGAGCGGGCTGGAGCACATTTTCACGGCAAGGATTCCTCAGGCGTTTACGAATAACCGTGTGGCGCCGAATGCATTCAGGAACCGGAGGGAAAACGGCATGATCACAAAAACCGCTGAATCGAACACGACCAAGAAGATGTACGAGACCCAAAACGATATCGACAAGGACCGGCGCGAGGCCTTGAACGCCCTGTTGAACCTCCGGCTTGCCGACGCGGTAGATTTACAGATGCAATTGAAACAGGCGCATTGGAACGTAAAGGGCCCGAATTTCATCGCCTTGCACGAGCTTTTCGATAAAGTTACGGAAGCCGTCGGCGTTTACGCCGATACGCTGGCGGAACGCATCGTGCAATTGGGCGGCATCGCGGAAGGCACGGTGCGGGTATCGGCGAAGCGTTCAAAATTGTCCGAGTATCCCTTGGCGATTGCGGATGGGTCGGCCCATGTCCATGCCGTGGCTGGGGCATTGTCCCGGTTCGGCGCCGAGGTTCGGGAATCCATTCCGGAAAGTACCGAGTTGAAAGATTTTGATACGGCCGATATTTTTACCGAGGTTTCCCGCGGCATCGACAAGTGGCTGTGGTTCGTGGAAGCCCACGCGCAGGCAGGGCGATAAGCGAGTAGCCAAGGCGCGCGGTGGGGATTGAGGCAATGGCCCCATTGGCGCTGTACTTACCCAGGTAACCTCTCGGTTACCTTATTTCTTTCCGCCCTTTTCATCTTCCGGTTCGCGTAATTTGGTCCTGCGCTCCACCTTTTTCACCGCATATTTGGTTACGATGGCGCCATTGGTACCTCGCGCCCGCACTTCGAATTCTTCGAAGTTCACGGGCACTTCGGTCTTGATGCGCGGTTGCGGGATCAAAGTGACCATCACCTTGTCGACAAGGCCCTTGGGCTGCACTTCCAAATACCAGACCTTGCTCTGGGGGCTTCCCTTGGTCAAATCGTACTGCTTGTCGCGCGTAATACCACCCACCTGGAAGCGTTTGGCCAGGAGCGCGCCGCCGCGGCCATCGCGGTAGAGCATGTTGTAAACCGTTTGATCGTCCGCGCGATCGAATTTCGCCGCCGAGATAATCTTGTTGCCCACGAAATTTTTATCGCCCACCTTGGTTACCGCAAAGGTGCCGTCTTCCTTGAAGGCGATGACTTCGTCCATGGAGGAAAAGTTGTCGCCGATGAGCTCGCCGTCGCGTACGGATGTGCCTACGAAGCCGTTTTCGCGATCCATGTAGACCTTGAGGTTGGACAGGATCACTTCGGAAGCATCGATTTCATCGAAGCGGGAAATCTTAGTTTTACGCTCGCGGCCTTTCCCGTATTTGGCCATCAGGTCTTCGTAATAACCGATAGCGTACTTGGTCAGGCTTTTGAGATTCTTTTCCGTCTCCCCGATTTCCTTTTGCAGGACCAGCATCTCCTCGTCCGCCTTGAAACCGTCGAAGCGAGAGATGCGCTTGATGCGGATTTCGGTGAGGCGCGTAATATCGTCAACTGTGACGTCCCGGACGAATTGCTTCCGGAAAGGACGGAGTCCCTTGTCTATCGTTTCGATGATGGCTTCCCAGGTCTCGCATTTTTCGATTTGACGGTAAATCCGTTCCTCGATGAAGACCTTTTCCAGGGACTTGAAATGCCATTTCTCGGATAAGTCCTGCTTGCGGATTTCCAACTCGGATTTGAGCAGCTTGACGGTATTCTGCACGCTCAGTTCCAACAGCTCCGAGACGCCGACGAAAACCGGTTTGTTCTCGAAGATGACGCAGCAATTGGGCGAGATGGAAGATTCGCAATCCGTGAAGGCGTACAGCGCGTCGACGGACTTGTCGGGATCGGATCCGGGCGGGAGATGAATGACGATTTCCACGTCCCGGGCGGTCTTATCCTCAATGCGTTTGATTTTGATTTTGCCCTTGTCATTGGCCGTGACGATGGAATCGATCAGGGTTCCCGTGGTGGTGCCGAAAGGAATGTGCGTGATGGCCAAAGTCCGCGCGTCCACCTGGATGATTTTGGCGCGCACCTTGAGCTTGCCGCCGCTTTGCCCGTCATTGTAGTTGGATATGTCAACCAAGCCGCCGGTGGGGAAGTCCGGCCGGAGCTTGAACTTTTCCTTTTTCAGGACCGCGATGCAGCATTCGATCAATTCGATGAAGTTGTGCGGGACGATTTTGGTGGCGAGGCCCACGGCGATGCCTTCCGCGCCTTGCGCCAGCAGCAACGGGAATTTCATGGGCAATAAAACGGGTTCCAGATTGCGCCCGTCGTAGGATCGTTGCCAGGTGGTGGTGGCCGGATTGAAAGCCACGTCGAGCGCGAATTTACTGAGCTTGGCCTCGATATAACGCGCGGCGGCCGCACTGTCGCCGGTCATCGGGTCGCCCCAGTTTCCTTGCGTGTCGATGAGCAAGTTCTTTTGCCCCAGGTTCACGAGCGCGTCGCCGATGGCCGCGTCCCCGTGAGGATGGTATTTCATGGTCTGGCCAATGATATTCGCGACCTTGTGGAACCGGCCATCTTCCTCTTGGCGCAGACTGTGCAGGATGCGGCGCTGCACGGGCTTAAGTCCGTCCGCCAGATGCGGCACGGCGCGATCGGTAATCACATAGGAGGCGTAATCCAGGAAGTACTCCTTGTACATGTCCTGAACATGGGGGATATGGTCCTTGAGGGTATTGGCAGCCATGGGATCCTTCAAAGGGGACTTACTGGGCGTTGTGAAAATTCAAAAGTTAAAAGGGAAAGGTCAAAGGTCAAAGCGTACCGAGCTCTCGCACCATGATGGTTGCTATTTGGAATATGTCTCAAATGCTCCTCTTACAGTTTTCAATTTTAACTTTTTGCTTCTGCTATCTGACTTTTAAAATCTATTCTGCTCCAGCCTTGGATTCTGCCTCGGCATCCCGCGCGGCCACGAGCGCCTCGGCGTCTTCCACCACGTCCTCTTCGACGCGGAGATTGTCCATGATGAAATCGCGCCGCATGGGAGTATTTTTGCCCATGAAATATTCCAAAACCTCGTGGATTTTGGTATCGCCCTGAAGGATAACCGGTTCCAGCCGAATGTCCTTGCCTATGAACCCTTCGAACTCATCCGGAGAAATTTCGCCCAAGCCTTTGAAGCGGGTGATTTCTGCGTTACGTCCCAGCTTTTTCAGGGCCGCTTGCTTTTCCCCCTCGTTGTAACAGTAATGGGTCTCTTTTTTGTTCCGCACCCGGAACAGCGGCGTTTGCAGCACGTACACGTGACCGCGTGCGATCAACTCCGGGAAAAATTGCAATAGGAATGTGAGCAAAAGGAGCCGGATATGCGCCCCGTCCACGTCGGCGTCGGTAGCGACGATGATCCGGTTGTAACGCAGTTCTTCCAGACCTTCCTCGATGTTGAGGGCGTGCTGGAGCAGATTGAACTCCTCGTTTTCGTACACGACCTTTTTCGTCATGCCATAGCAATTGAGAGGCTTGCCCTTCAGGGAAAATACGGCTTGGTAATTGACGTCCCGAGCCTTGGTGATGGAGCCGGAAGCCGAATCGCCTTCCGTGATGAAAATGCTGGAATCCTCGCGGCGCTTATGCGTCGAGTTCCAATGCACGTTGCAATCCCGCAGCTTCTTATTGTGCAGGCTGGCCTTCTTGGCGCGATCGTTCGCCAGGCGCCGGATGCCGGCCATTTCCTTGCGTTCTTTTTCGCTTTGCTGGATTTTGGCCAGCATTTCCTTGGCGGTTTCGGGATTCTTATGCAGGTATTGTTCCAGATGCTTGCGCGTGAAATCCACGATCCAGGTGCGGAGGGAATTGCCACTCTCGTCGTAGTTGGTGGAGCCGAGCTTGGTTTTGGTCTGCGATTCAAAGATCGGCTCGTGCATGCGGATGGAGATGGCCCCGACAATGGAGGCCCGGATGTCCGCGGCGTCGAATTCCTTTTTGTAAAAATCCTTGCAGGCACGGATAATGCCTTCGCGGTAAGCGGCCAGATGCGTTCCACCCTCGGTGGTGAACTGTCCGTTCACGAAGGAGTAATAGCGTTCGCCATAGCTGTTGTCATGCGTCAGCGCGGCCTCCAAGTCCCCATCCTTGAAGTGGATGATGGGATAGCGCTTGGTCTCATCCGTATGCCGTGTCAGCAAGTCCAGGAGGCCGTTTTTGGAAATGTATTTCTGGCCGTTAAAAGCAATTCCGAGGCCGGCGTTGAGGTACACGTAGTACCAGATGCGCTCTTCCAGGAATTCGGAGACCCAGGCAAACTTGGGAAACAAGTCCGGGTCGGGCATGAAATTGATCAAGGTGCCGTTGGGTTCGTCCGTGGCTTTCTCGCGTTCGTCGACCTTGAGCTTGCCTTTGGTAAAGGTGGCGACTTTGGTCCGGCCGTCGCGGAAGGATTGCACTTTGAAAAACGAGGAGAGCGCATTCACGGCCTTGGATCCGACGCCGTTCAAGCCTACGCTTTTTTTAAACGCGTCGCCGTCGTATTTGCCGCCGGTATTGATCTTGGACACGCAGTCCACGACTTTGCCCAAGGGGATGCCGCGGCCGAAATCGCGGACGGTGCAGGACCCGTCTTCGCCGATGGAAATTTCGATTTGTTTGCCCGCGCCCATGACGAATTCATCGATGGCGTTATCGAGGATTTCCTTGAACAGGACGTAAATTCCATCATCCGGCGTCGATCCATTTCCCAACTTGCCGATATACATGCCCGGCCTCAGCCGAATATGTTCGATCCAATCCAGGGATTTGATGCTGCTCTCGTCATACGACGAGCCCCCGGATTTGTCGGATGGGGAGTCTTTCTTAATCACCTTTTCGGCGGGTTTGGCCATCGCTTAAATTCCCTGATTTGTCTTAAGACCGCTGTACACCTGCTCAAATGCACAGTAAAAGCGGCTCTGGCAAATTACCATTACCGTAATGACTCGTCAATTTTGATTCAATATAGAGATCAATGACCAGAGGAAAAAACTTGATATTGAAATTCCAGGCCACCGCGCTCGTTCCCGTGGTTCGCGAGAATCTCCAGAAGGTTCGCATCGGAAATTTCCGTAAGGGGCTTATTCCCATAGCAGACAACGATTTGCGAGGGTAGGGCGGAGGAAGTTTCTGAAGCTGTGGTTCCAGAGCCATGGGAAGCCGAATTGATTAATGCCGATGCTTGCGAGAGTGGGGCCAAAGTAAAAACCGGTTTTGCGGACACTTTGGAGAAAATCTTCTCCGCATCATCCTTGAAGGGGCGCGTGACCGTCGCTCCCTCGCCTTTTCCATATATCGCGTATACGGCGACATGATGCGATCCGCCGTCGCGTACGGAAAAACTCAGCGTATCACCGGGTCGGAAGCCGACGTCAAGATACCGCCAACCCGAGGTGGAGTTGTAAAGCAATTCCATCGCCTCGCCGTTGCCGCCGCTCATTGTAAACGTGGAGTTTTCACCCGGCTTCGCGAACCAATGCTGGGTCACCATCAACACCACTACCAGCATCAAGAGCGCAGGCAATAAGGTGGTATAACGCGTGCGGCTGCCGCTGCGATTCCCGCGTTCCAAGAGAACGCGTTGCCAAGTCGGCTTGCCCAGGACCAGGCTTTGGTTTTTCAATGTCTCCAGGCGAGCTTTCATCACCGGGTTTTTCTCGATCAAGGCTTCGACTTCCTGGTTCTCAGCGTCGGAGAGCATGCCTTCGAGGTATTTGTGGAGATGCAAGTCGGTGAGCATCGATAACCTAAGCGAATGCTGCGAGGCGAATGGAAAAGTCAGAAATCGGAGAGGAGAAGTTAAAAGTTAAAAGTGAAGAAAAATGCAGTGATCCCACCGTGGTTGTTATACTAGGCCATTGACGGTTCAGCGGATCCCTCATTTTAACTTTTTACCTCTAGCTTCTGACTTTTGATTTCCCAAGTCTCACCCGTGAATCTTCTCCGCCATTTCCATAGCGGCATAGGTCAGGATGGCGTCGGCACCGGCGCGGCGGATGGAGACGAGCGATTCGAGCATGGCGGCGTCGGCGTCGAGCCAGCCCATTTGGCCCGCAGCTTTGATCATGGCGTATTCGCCGCTGACATGATAGGCGGCAATGGGGACATGCACGTGTGACCGTAACGCGGAGATGACGTCCAGATAAGCCAGGGCGGGCTTGACCATGATCATGTCGGCGCCTTCGCTTACGTCCAGTTCCGCCTCGGTCAGCGCTTCGCGGCGATTGGACGGATCCATTTGATAGGTCTTTTTGTCCCCGTGTTTGGGCGCGGAATCCAGAGCCTCGCGGAACGGTCCGTAAAAGGAAGATGCGTACTTGGCCGTATAGGCCAGAATCCCGACTTGGGTGAATCCCTGGGCGTCCAAGGCACGGCGTAAATATCCCACGCGCCCGTCCATCATATCCGAAGGCGCGACGATGTCCGCGCCCGCGCGGGCTTGGGCCAGCGCCATGGCGGCGAGAATCGGGAGGGTTTCATCGTTCAGGATTTTTCCATCTTGGACCAGGCCGTCATGGCCGTCGGTGCTATACGGATCCATGGCCACGTCCGTGATGACGGTCAATTCCGGGTAGGCGTTTTTCAGGTCGGCGATGGTTCTTTGCAAAAGCCCGTCCGCATGCGTCGAGGCCGAGGCCAAGGTGTCCTTCAGCGACTCGGCAATCACCGGGAACAGCGCCACCGATCCGATTCCCAGGGAAATTGCGCGCTTGGCTTCCTTGATGATCAAATCGCGGCTGAGACGATTCACGCCCGGCATGGAGCGGATGGGGGTTTTTTGATTTTTGCCTTCGGTCACGAATAGCGGCAAAATGAAATGGTTGGGATGGACCCGTGATTCGCGCACCAGGCTTCGAAGCGATTCTGTCCGCCGATTGCGGCGCGGGCGTTGGGCCATGGGCATGAAGGATGAGTCGGCAACGTTTCCGCCAGTATCGGATTTGGTAGTTGCGGGTGTCGCGGAAGCGGATTTTTTTCGAGTCACAGTGCTGCTCTGATTTTCCGGCCGATTTCGGCCAATTCACCGGGCTTGGCGGCCTGGGCGTGGCTGAAGGCCAATTCGCCTTCGCCGTTGATGGGAACTAAATGGATATGGGCATGAGGCACTTCGAAACCCGCCACCATCATCCCGATGCGCTTACAGGGGACCGTCTTTTTCAAGGCGGCGGAAATTCTCTTGGCGAACGGCAAGGCGGCGGCAAGGATATCGTCCGGGCATGAAAAAAGCTCGTCGAATTCCAACTTGGGAACGACAAGGGTATGTCCGGGATTGATGGGGCGTATGTCGAGGAAGGCGAAGAACCTATCGTCTTCGAGGATTTTCTCGCAGGGGATTTCCCCTTTGATGATGCGGGTGAAAAGAGTAGGCATTTCTCCCCAAAACGCGATGCGGAACGGGCCACGCCCATTCCGTTTATCGACTTTCGATTATTTCACTTCGCGGTGAAGCGTGTGTTTCCGCATGAAGGGATTATACTTTTTCTTCTCGATACGACCGGATTGCTTGGACTTGTTTTTGGTGGTCATATAGCGGGAAGGCGGCAGGCCGAGCGCGCGAGCCTCGGTGCACTCAAGGGTTACAACAACCCGTTTTCCTTTAATCTGCGGCATGGACGAACTCCTTAAAACCTGGCCACAATTCCCATAATGGCAATTGCCAGAAATTTTCTGAGGGCTAATTTTACAAAAGAATCTAGGTTTTTCCCAGGTCCACCTCAATGACGCGTTATGCAATCCTTGGAACCGGCGCTGTGGGCGGCTTTTATGGCGGTTTGCTCCAACGATCAGGACAGGATGTCCATTTCTTGGTCCGGTCCGACTATGAACACATCCAAAAGTTCGGTCTCCGGGTGGATTCGCCTTTGGGAGACTTCAAACTTGAGAACGTTAATGCCTATCGCCGACCCGAGGACCTCCCGGCCTGCGACGTTGCGCTGATCGCCTGGAAAACCACCGAAAACCATGCTTTACCCGCAGTGCTGCCCTTTGCGCTGAAACCGGGAGGGATCGCTCTGGTGCTTCAAAATGGCCTGGATCCGGAGCTCGAAGTCGCGCATGCCTTTCCTGCGGCCAAGGTGTTGAGTGGACTTTGTTTTTTATGCAGCCGAAAAGAGGGACCAGGATGGATTCGTCATTTGGATTACGGAGCGATTACCCTGGCCGCATTTCGTGAAACCCAGGAAGTCGGGGAGGGGCTGGCTGAGAAATTTGAGGCGGTGACGCCGGAAATGGACGCTGTTGGTAAAGATTTCCAAGCGGCGGGAATAGAAATCTGGATGCAGGGGGATTGGCGGCTAGCGCGTTGGCGAAAATTGGTTTGGAATATCCCATTCAATGGGTTGTGCGCGCTGTTGGGGAAGGATACGTCGCAACTGTTGCAGGATCCGGACGAACGCAATCGGGTCTCCGCTTTGATGGATGAAGTCGCGGCGGGGGCGAAGCTTTGCGGCCACGCGCTTCCAGAAAACTTCCGGGATCGGATGTTGCATGATACGGATCAAATGAAACCGTATGCACCCAGCATGAAGCTGGATCGAGATGCCCATCGAAAGATGGAACTGGAAGCCATTTATGCCCGGCCCATCGCGACGATTGAAGCGGCGGGGGGCCGCGCGCCCCTGATGCGAGAACTTTGGGATCAATTAAGGACGGTGGAAAAAGATCGCTACCGCGTCGCCTAAGGCAGAATTCCTTTCGTGATGAAATGCTTTTCGTGACGATTGTTTTCTGCGGCCCCGCGATTAGGATCCGGCAGGGAAAGTCTCCGCTTTTTTGGAATAGTTTTCGGCGAGCATATCGAACAGCGGATCATACTCGGCGAGGAAATTCCCCTTCATATCCCAAAAACTTTTGACGGGACGAAGCGGTTCATTCTCGGCGCTCCCGCCGCGGATATGCTCTACTTCGATTACCTGGACGACTTTGGCCTTCACATCGTTACGCATTGATAGCTCCTTAGGCGGCACAGCTTCCACCTTGGCCCGAAAAGTAATTTCTGGCGCATCGATCAGGTGTAAAAATATCCAAGGTAACGCAACCGGCCGAGCTTTTCTCGGCGGCCGAGAAAAGCTCGGAGGTCGGGAAGCGGTCGGCAAGCGCTCCGACTAGCCGGAACGGAAGCGGGATTTGTCCAAGGCTTTCATGAAAGCCGCCTCCAGGGTGATCTTACCCGATTTCACCATTTCCATTAGGCAATCATCCAAGGTCACCATACCCAATTGGCGGTTGGTCTGCATCACGGAGTTGAGTTTGATGGTTTCGCCCGCGCGAATGATTCCGGGCAGCGGGGAACAGGAGAGGAGGATTTCATGCGCCGCCCAACGCCGCATGCCGTCCGCGCTTTTCACCAGTTGCTGGGCCACCACGCCCTTAAGGCTGTTGGACAATAAGGAACGGATTTGGTTTTTCTTTTTGGCCGGGAAGACGTCGATGATGCGATCGATGGTTTTCGCGGCTGAATTGGTGTGCAAGGTTCCGAACACTAAGATGCCCATTTCCGCAGCCGTCAGCGCCAGCTCGACGGTTTCCTGGTCGCGCATTTCGCCCACCAGAATTATGTTCACATCGCTTTTCAATGCCCCCCGCAAACCGGACTTGAAGGACTCGGTATCCAAACCCACCTCGCGATGGATGATCACGCTCTGCTTACTTTTGTGCACGAACTCGACCGGTTCCTCGATGGTGACGATTTTCCGGCATGACGAGTTGTTGATGTGATCGATGATGGCGGCTAGGGTCGTCGATTTTCCGCTGCCGGTAGGGCCCGTGACCACGACCAAGCCCGAAGCCATGTCGGCGAAGGATTTGAATACCTCCGGCGCGCCCAGGTCCTCAAGGGACAGTACCTTGCTGGGAATGATGCGAAACACCGCGCCGACTCCGGTGAACTGGCGCAAGTAATTGGCCCGGAAGCGGGCCTCGTCTCCCATCGCATAGGCGAAATCCAAATCGCCCACGGATTCGAACTTTTCCCACCGCTCGGTGCCGGCGATTTCTCCCAACAACTCGCGGATTTCGGAACCGGATATCGCGCTCGCGGACATATCGTGCAAATCGCCATTGACGCGCGCCTTAGGCTTTCGGCCCTCCTCCAAATGCAAATCCGAGCCGCCCATGGCGGTCATTTCCCGGAACAGCGCGTCGATGGCCGCCATGCTATCTTCCGCCCTTTCCAACGTAGCGTTCAAAGTCCTTGGGATTGTTCGCCCTGGACATGGCCAGCGCCGGATCGATCAAACCCCGCTCCACCAGATTCCGCAGCGAGTCGTCCAAAAGCACCATGCCTGCGGCCTTTCCGGTGATCATCGCCGTGCCCAATTGGTGGGCCTCGTCCTTGCGAATCAAATTGCCGACGGCGGAATTGACCAACAGGACCTCGAAGGCCGGAATCATGCCCTGCCCGTCCTTGCGGGAAAGCAATTGCTGGGAAATGACCCCGCGCAAGGATTCGGAAATCATGTTGCGGATGATGCCTTGTTCTTCGGGCGGGAACGAATCGATGAGTCGGTAAATCGTCCGGCCGGCATTGGTGGTATTCATAGTTCCGAACACGAGATGGCCCGTTTCCGCCGCGCTTACGGCCAAGCGGATGGTATCGAGATCGCGTAGTTCGGAGATTACGATGATGTCCGGATCCTCGCGCAGGGCGGCGCGCAACGCGGCGTCGCGGCTCAAGGTATGCGGACCGATTTGCCGCTGGGTAATCCGGCAGTTGACCGGCTCATAAAGGATTTCGATCGGCTCCTCAATGGTGATGATGTGGTCATGGCGTTCCCGGTTCACCATGTCCACCAGGGTCGACAAGGTGCTCGATTTCCCGCAGCCGACCGGCCCGGTCAAAAGTACCAGCCCCTGGGCCCAGTGCGACAATTCCCGGCAGGATTCCGGAAGGCCCAGATCATCGAAGCTCCGGATGCGCGCTGGGATGACGCGGGCGGTAATGTCGAACCCGCGCCTTTGTTTCATCAAGGTGACCCGGTATCGACCGTGGCCTTCCAGGGTGTAAATGATTTCCAAATCGCCTTTGGCGTCGAACTCCTCCCATTGCTTGCCATCCAATGCCGACTCCGCCCAGCGGCGCAGGGACTCTTGATCCATGGGCGTCGAGCCCGCCGCCTGCAAGTGCCCATATCGCCGCAGGAGAATGGGGTTTCCCGCGCTCAAATGCAAATCGGAGGCGTCGCTGTGGCGGGCGTAGGCCAGCAATTCGTTCCAGCCGGATTGGGGCCCGGTGGCCCCCATTGCGATGGGCTCCCTCGCGATGGCTTCCGGCGCGACGGCGGGAATGTTTCCCGAGGAAGCGCCGCCGCGAAATTCCGCCGAGGTAACCGCAGGGTTACGCTGGGAGGACTGTGTGGGGGTTAGGGACGGCGTCGCGATGGGTTGCGTCTTTTCCACCGGCGCCGGACTCCACGTTTCATCGCTCGGAGCGGAACCGGGATTCGGCTCATCCGTCAGGGAGAGTTCCACCACGTTCTCATTCTTTTGACCGTGCGGTTTGGCGCGGGGGCCTTTCTGGCTACTCCTGGCATCATGGGTCACGCCTCCGGCCGAGGAATCTTTCCTTGGCGATTCGGCCGGAGAAGCTGCGGTGCCAGGTGTCGGCGTGTGTGCTTGGGGGGCGGGAGAATTCGTCTGCAAATAAACCATCATCTGATGATAAGTTTGCGCGGGAAGTAATCCCCGTTCCACCAGGATTGCGCCCACGTCTTTCTCTGCTGTGATGAACGGCCAACTCGCCAGGATTTCCTCTCGCGTCGCCAGTTTGTGGTCGAAGAGGAGTTGCGCCGCCAATTGATTATCAATCACCGCTTTCATTTTACACCATGGACGAGTCGATGGGTCCAAAAAGACAAATGAACTCCAGGCAGCGACGGTGCTTTGGCCCCGATATTGCTAATTTCCAGGTTTTCCAACGGCTAACGTAGCGGGTGAAATGCGGTTCCAAACCAAATTATTGCTGGTATTTGTATGCCTGCTGCTGAGTGTCGT
Source organism: Fibrobacteria bacterium (assembly GCA_017881725.1). Classification (GTDB taxonomy): domain Bacteria; phylum Fibrobacterota; class Fibrobacteria; order UBA11236; family UBA11236; genus Chersky-265. The sequence goes on along the minus strand of JADGQO010000076.1, from coordinate 193 downwards.
CGGCCTGTTGGCGTATTTCAACTACCAAAACGCCAAGCAGATGGTTCAAAAAATTGAGGATGACCTCCAGGAAATCGTCAATACCGTGCATTTTTCCACGCGAAAATTATCCACCGAAAAGGGTCCCGACCGCGAATTTTTGGAAAAGTTCATCGACGAGGTGAAGGAAAAAAAAGGCGTCAAGGAAGTCTCC
>JADGQO010000075.1 GCA_017881725.1 Fibrobacteria bacterium | reverse complement strand
TACCCGAGGGCAGGAACATCACGCGGTCGCCCACGCGCGCGCTGCCGGATTCCACGCGGCCGGCCACGATGCGGCGATCATCACCGAGCGACGTGAACTTGTAAATGTCCTGCACCGTCATGCGGAAAGGCTGGTTCACCTTCGACGGCTCCTTGGAGAAAGCATCGATGGCGGATAGGAGGTTGTGGCCTTTGTACCAAGGCATTTTGTCGGAAGGGCGGATCAGGTTTTCGCCGTTGAAGGCCGAGATGGGCAGGAAAAAACGCGGCGTGGCGCCGATGCGCGCGAGAAAAGAAATGTATTCGTCGCGGATATTGGCGAATGCCTCTTCGGAGTATTCCACCAAATCCATTTTGTTCACCACCACGGCCACCTGCTTGATGCCGAGCATGGAGAGGAGATAACCGTGGCGCTTGCTGTTTTCGCGGATGCCTTCCTTGGCGTCGATGACCAGCACGGCCGCTTCGGCGCGCGCGGCGCCGGTTACCATGTTCTTCAGGAATTCGATGTGTCCGGGGGCGTCGATGATGATGTAATCGCGCTGGCCGGACTTGAAGAAGGTCCGCGCCGTGTCGATGGTGATGCCCTGGGCCTGTTCATCCTTCAGAGCGTCCAACAGGAAGGCGTATTCGAACGGTTTCGAATTCCGGGCGCAATAATTCCGTACCGATTCCAGTTTGCCGTCCGGCAGGGACCCGGTGTCCGCCAGCAGGCGGCCCACCACGGTGCTCTTGCCGTGATCGACGTGCCCGACGATGACGATGTTCATACGGACGCGGCCCTCGATGCGCTCGGAAAGGGCGGAGGTCGGGGCGGGGGGCGTGTTCACGTTGTTCTGCATGGTGATTCCTTGTGGGGATGGCCGGTCGGAACTCTCTCGAAGTAACCGCCGGGTTACCGTAACCTACATGTATCCGTCGCGGCGCAGGGTTTCCAGGCCGCCGCCGTCTTCCTTGTCCTGGGCGCGGCCGGAGCGTTCCGCGATATTGGTGAACTTGCCGGTCTTGAGCTCGGCGACGATTTCCGCCACGTTGCGCGAAGTGGAGTCCACCGAGGTCGTGCAGGGATAGCATCCCAGCGAACGGTACCGTTTTCCCGTGCCTTTGTCGAAGTACAAATCGATGATGGGGATGCTTTCGCGTTGGATGTATTCCCAGATGTTCAACTCGGTCCAGTCCAACAGGGGATGGATGCGGATATGCGTGCCGGGAGCGAAATCCGTTTTGAACTGGTTCCACAATTCCGGCGGCTGATCGCCCACGTCCCATTCGTTGTTCTTGTCGCGCGGCGAAAAATACCGTTCCTTGGATCGAGAGCCCTCCTCATCTGCGCGGGCTCCGACAATCACGCCCGTATAGGGTTCCTTGTTCCGGTCTTCCTCGTATTTTCCGGTTTGCAGGTTGAGACGGAAGCGCGGCCACTCGCCGGAAAGCGTGTTTTTCAAGGCGTCCGTTTTCAAAGCCTTGCAGCATTGCAGCCGCGTGATTTTTCCTTCCGGAAAGGTTTCCTTGCGCGCAATCGCTTCGCGGTTCGTGCCGTACACCATGGTGAGATGCCAATCCATGGCCAGCTTGTCACGGTAGGTAATCATTTCGGGAATCTTGTAGGAGGTATCGATATGCACCAGCGTTATCGGCACGTGGCCGAAAAAGGCTTTGCGCGCCAGCCACAACAAAACGGTGCTGTCCTTGCCGATGGACCAGAGCATGGCCAAGCTCTTGAAATTCGCGTACGCTTCCCGCAGGATGTAGATGCTTTGATTTTCCAATTGATCCAGATGATCTTGTTCCATGGGCTCTTTCCGGAATGAGGCGCGCTGCATGGCTGATCCCTACCAGCCATTCGGAGCGGTTACCATATTAACATATTATTTTAGTGTGTTAAAGGGTTGGCCGGTTTTCGACAAAAAAGTTGAGAATTTAGACAAAAAAACCAGAAAATTTCTCTTTATCCTATTAACTCCATAGGCAAACAAGATATTATCCTACCAATTTACTGGGAAAAAGAAACTGCTACGATTTTGTCCAATCCGGTAACTCGAAAATCGTCTTGGGAGAAGATACTGAAGGGTTGTGATTTTCGGAATCGACCATTGCGGGAAACACGGATGTTACGGGATCAGGTTGCGGTTGTCTTGCCGAATTCGTGAAGGATTCATACCCCCCCCATCCCAAAAAATTTAATATTAAGACCATACATAGGATGAAACTTCATGGCCATTTTCGGAACAGCAGTCAATTTTTCCACACTTCTATTAGAGAAAAACCGATGGAACGGGAAAGGACCGTCCTTGCTGGTTACCGATTGGATTGAACCCATCGGCGAGGCGGGGTTTTCCGGTGTAGACATTTGGATCAATCACTTGCTTTTAAGCTCCCGTTCGGATTGGGATGCGATTCGAGACCTGTGCTCCGAATCGGATTTGGTTTTGGCCTGCCTTTCCACGGCCTTGCCCACTGATGACGGAGATAAAAGCCAACGTTTCCGCGATTCCATCCTGGAGGCGTGCGATTACTTCCGGCCCGAAGGCTTGAAATTCAATCTGCCGGACGAAGGCCCAAGGCATTCCTTAGAGGATGCCTTGGGCGATAGTCTGGAAGTCGTGCGGGCTTGGTCGCAGGACTTGGCGCGGGATACGATTCTCCTTTATGAACCCAGCACGGATGAGAATGCGGTCGAAAAGGTTTCCTTCGCCCGCAAAGCCTTGCCCGCCGGGCGTTTCAAAGGCGTACTGCACCCTTTCCTCTTGTCCCTCTCCGACTTCGACGAGGCGTTGGCATCAAATGGCGATTTTATCGGCGATCTCGGAGTACAGGCGCAAAAGTCCGGCCAATACCTTCTCCTGGAGGATGCCGAGGATGAGTTTGCGGCCGTGGTGGCCAAGGCACGTAAACGGGGTTACCAAGGAACCTGGTCATTGCAATTCACAAAGGGTGTCGCGACCCCGGGATTATCCACCGCCAAGGAAAACATCGATACGCTTTTCGATAATGCCGAACGCGATCTGAATTTTCTGATTGATGCGATAGCGCTCAGCGGCAAATCCAAGGCTACGCGGTAACTCCAAGGTTACGCGCTAACCAGGCCGACCGGCAATCGCGTTGTTGTATTTCTCAAAACCGACCCATTTCGTGAGATAGGTGTATAGGATTTGGTTCTCGGCCATTTTTGAACCTTCCATATCCACGTCGACATTGTTGATTTCGCCGGGCAATGTGGGATCCTTGGGTTCAAAGACGAAGGCTTGAACCTTGGCGAGATCCAACCCTTTCCCCGAAGGCATGTGCCCGGGTTGGGTTTGTTGCGCGGCCAGTTTCATCTTCACGGCGTTCTGCAATTGCTCTTCGAAGTTTACTTCCTTGCGCTGGTATCCGGGCGTTTCCACGTTGGCGAGATTCTCCGCGATGACGCGACTGCGCAAGGCGGTGGCATCCAGACTCTTGTACATCAATTGCCGCGTGTCGCCCCCGAAAAGGAATTTCCGTATGTCCATGCAGGGCTTTGACGCAAGAATCGTTCCAGCGGCATTGACTGCGGGGCTTCTTTAAACAAAACGAATTTCAAACGGAATTGCGTGCGGCCCTTCGCTTTCATGCGTTGTCGTCGGAATAAATTGCCCAAATCGTTAAGCGGCGGGAAATATTTTCCCCGTGGGTTCCAGGAACCGGAATATTACTTCATCGGCATTCGGGCCAAAATCTTGAATCCTGGGTTGTTCTTTTGCGAGGCATCCGCATCAAAATTTTGAGCCATGAATTGTCCCGTCGACACTGAATCGGGACGTTATGGTTTCGCCCCGGGGGGCTGACCCCATCTCGATCATCCCGATTGATGTTGCAACGGCGTCCCATCCTGGAACAGCCTTCTCAATTTCAATAATTGCGGTTGCCCTAATTCTTTGGAAATGCGACTTTGGTACCCCATTGGTACCCAAATAGGAATCGGCATCGCCTTTGCTTTTGTGAGTCGGCATGGAAAACTTCACTCGTCTGGCCCAGGAATGTTTGCAGAAAGCCCAGGAAATCAAGGCGGCGCAACGGCATCTCGAATTGACCACCTTGCACTTGGTGGGAGGCGTACTGCGGGGCGCGTTTGCTTTGCTGGAACCGTCCCTTCGCGATGTCGGCGTATCGGCCATCGCCTTTTCGGAGGATATCGAAACGGCGCTCACAAAATTGCCGAAGGAGCAAAGTGGAGGAAATGGAGACCGGGTCTCGCCGGACCTTTCCCGGGTTTTAAAGGCGGCTAAAACCATCGGCATGGACATGGGTGACACCGTGGTTACGGTGGAACATTTGCTATTGGCCACAGTAGACAAAACGGACATGTTCGATCTCAAGAACGTAATTTCCAATCACAAACTGAAATTCAAACAGTTAAAGGACGCCATCATGAAAAATCGCAACAGCGGCGGATCGGATGAATCCCCTGGTGCGCATGGGGAAAACGCCGAAGCCGAATACAACGTTCTCCAAAAATATGGGCAGGAATTGGTGGCGCAAGCGCGTGACGGCAAGCTGGATCCCGTGATTGGGCGCGAGGAGGAAATCCGCCGCGTGATCCGCATCCTTTCCCGGAAGACAAAAAACAATCCCGTCTTGGTGGGAGAACCCGGGGTCGGTAAAACCGCCATCGTGGAAGGCTTGGCGCAACGCATTGTGAAAGGCGACGTGCCGGAATCGCTGAAAGGAAAAAAAATATACAGCCTGGATTTGGGCAGCCTCATCGCGGGCGCGAAGTACCGCGGAGAATTCGAGGAACGACTTAAAGCCGTGCTCAAGGAATTGGAAAAGGACGAAGGCAATACCTTGCTCTTCATCGACGAGTTGCATACCATCGTCGGCGCGGGAAAGGCCGAAGGTTCGATGGACGTGGGCAATCTTTTAAAGCCCAAATTGGCGCGCGGGGAATTGCATTGCATCGGCGCGACCACGTTGAACGAATACAAGCAGCATATTGAAAAGGACGCGGCCCTGGAACGCCGGTTTCAACCCGTGACCGTGGCCGAGCCTTCGATGGCGGAAAGCATTTCCATCCTGCGCGGCATCAAGGAACGTTTCGATCGTCATCACGGGGTCCGCATCCAGGACAACGCCATTGTCGCGGCCGTGAAATTGTCTTCCCGTTACATCGCCGATCGCTTTCTGCCGGACAAAGCTATCGATTTGATGGATGAAGCCGCAGCCATGGTCAAGACCCAGCTCGATACGGCTCCGGAAGAATTGGATTCGCTCAGTCGTCGCCTCTTGCAATTGCAAATCGAGGAGCAGGCGCTCAAGCAGGAAAAAGATGAAAAAAGCCGCGACCGGTTGGAGGAAATCCGCAAGGAAATCACCGGGCTGCGCGAGCAGGTGGATGCCATGCAACGCCAATGGGAAGCACGTTCCCGGCAGATCCAGAAAATGCGCGAGTTGCAGGCCAAGGTCGATCAAGTCAAGCGCCAAGTGGAAAAGGCCGAAGCGGAGTACGATCTCAACCGCGCGGCGGAATTGAAGTACAAGACTTTGGGCGAAGCGGAAAAGAAATTACGCGAGGCGGTAGCAGCCGCCGCGAATACTACGGTGGGAGGAACCCATTTCCACGAAGAAGTGACCGAGGATGAAATCGCCGAAGTCGTGGGACGCTGGACGGGCATCCCCGTGACGCGCCTCAAGGAAACCGAGGCCGATAAGTTGTTGCATTTACCGGAACATTTGGCCAAACGCGTGGTCGGCCAGGAGTTGGCCATCCGCGCTATCTCCGACGCCATCCTGCGCAGTCGATCCGGATTGGGCCGTGAGAATCGTCCCATTGGAAGCTTTCTCTTCCTAGGGCCGACGGGCGTGGGTAAGACCGAGCTGACCAAGGCGGTGGCGGAATTCCTGTTCGACAGCGAAGATTACGTGATTCGCCTGGACATGAGCGAATACATGGAAAAACATTCCGTGTCCAAACTGATCGGAGCGCCGCCGGGATACGTCGGTTACGAAGAAGGCGGCCAATTGACCGAGGCAGTGCGCCGCAAGCCTTACGCCGTAATCCTGTTGGACGAAGTCGAAAAAGCGCATCCCGACGTTTTCAACGCTTTGTTGCAGGTGCTGGACGACGGCCGCCTGTCCGATTCGCAAGGCCGCACGGTGAATTTCAAGAACACCATTATCGTCATGACCTCCAACCTGGGGGCTCAAAAATTCGCCGCCTCGGAGGCGCCGGTTTCCGTGGATGAACTGATGCCCGAAATCCGAAAATATTTCCGGATTGAATTCATCAACCGCATCGACGAGATCATCGCCTTCCAGGCCCTAGGCAAGGATCAGTTGATGAAAATCGCGGCGCTCCGGTACCAGGATTTAGCCAAGCGGCTGGAAGAACGCGGCATCGCTGCGAGCATTAGCGAAGCTGCGGTGCAGGCCATCGCGGATTTGTCTTACGATCCGCAATTCGGCGCCCGGCC
>JADGQO010000074.1 GCA_017881725.1 Fibrobacteria bacterium | reverse complement strand
CTCAGCCACCCTGGGAGAATTAGTGGATAGGATCGTTTCCAAGTTCCGTGTCCCATCCGCGAATCCGATAGTTGTCTATGTCGATGATGAAGAGGAGAATCTATTCACTTTCAAGCGTAGGTACGGAAAGGCTTTGAATCTCAAGACCTTCAGTGACTCCCGCGCAGCGGCGGAATACATAGAGCGGAGCGATGATGTCCAACTTGTCATCACCGATGAGTTCATGCCCAAACTAACCGGGACCGGACTTTGTGACTTAGTCCACAAAAGCAAGCCATTCATGAAATTTATTCTCATCACGGGCAATCCCAACCAGGATGACGACCTGATGTACAATGCCCTGCGCCGAAACCGATTTTATGAATTCATCAACAAGCCCATGGACCTGGAAAAGCGGGGCGATGAATACCTTGAGCTCATCAAGGGGCTACTCGGGACTTGAGCGGGCAGCGCACATTCGCCCAAGAGGAGTTTGAGAACAAATAGCGTTACCTAGAATTCCCACCAGCAGAAAATCCGAAAGACCGATACCTTAAGGACTCCAAGATGGTCGGCGCGGATGGGAAATCCAATCGCCGTCCCAACCCCTTTGAATCCGGAGTCGTAACCAATGCATTGCAAACCGCATTTCTTGTTCGGCGTGCTTTTGTTTTTGCTCACATTTTCGCTGACGTCGGCGACGGCCAACGCCCAGGCCAAGCCCTGGAAGATTTATCTCCTGTTCGGGCAATCCAATATGACCGGCGGCCAGGCCCCCGGACCCGATGACGTGTTCAATAATCCCCGCGTCAAGCAGCTGCAATACAACACCTGTTCCGGCCGCACCTACGAACAATGGTACATGGACACCGGAGGGTTGCATTGCATGGCCGGCTTCGGCATCGGCGACTGGTTCGGAAAAATCGTGGCGGATTCCTTGAGCCAGGACACGCTCGCCTTGATCCCCTGCGCCATCGCCGGCGTGGACATCGATTTCTTCCGCAAGAACATCAAATCCCGGCGACGCGGTGAATTCAAAATCCCGCCCGACGATCATTGGGACGGAGCCTATCCGTGGATGATTGAGCGATTGACCCTGGCGCTTCAGAAAGGCGTCATGGCCGGCGTCCTGTTGCATCAAGGCGAAGCGGATTGGCAAACCGATTCCGCGAAAGTTTGGCCCGCCAAGGTCGCGGAGATCATGAAGGATTTAAAACAGGATTTGAAATTCGGCGACGTCCCCTTGATGATCGGCGAACTGCGCGCGGACTCCAAAGCCTGTTGCGGCGCCAACAACGTCTACCTCGCGCAAGAGGCGAAAAACATTCCGAACGGACATGTCGTTTCGTCAGCCAATCTGACCGTCAACAATGACGCCTTCCATTTCGACGGACCGGGCCTGCGCGAACTGGCCAAACGGTACGCCGCGGGCTATTTGCAAGCCTTGGCGACCACGGCCCTGACGCGTCGGGACGGGGCTGCAACCGGCTCACCCGCCTTATCCACTACTTGGCGTCTCGGCGGCATCGCGGGAAACCGAATATTGGAATTCAATCGCTACCAAGATCACATCGTGATTCGGGATTCGCGGGGCCGTCTGCTCGCGGAAGGGTCGGGGTTATCCCTGCGCCTTCCCGATGGGTCGAAACGCGGGCTGCTGTTCTTCCAAGCCAAGGCCGGAAGCGCGATTTCTCGGGGTACCCTGTTCGATATGCCGTAAGAAATTTCCAAACCAAAAACTAGGCGCGCGGATCGACGCGACCCCTGCGTTCGCGGTAGTCGGCCCCGGAGGCCTTGCGTCCACTGCGGTCACGGCCGCCCCCGGCATTCATTACGGTCCCGCGGACAATGCCCGGCGTTTCCACGAACAGGTCATCGACAAGGTCAATCTCGACACCCTGCGGCGCGATCGCCCGCGCTTAGATGCGCTAAATACCCGTCTTTTAGCCTGATTCCGCTATTTCCGAGATTTTAAGCCGAATTGAAGGATTCAATCCGAGATTTTTGACCTAATCCTAGGACTATAACCGAGATATTAAGGTAAATATTTTGATTATATCCGAATAATTAGGTATATTTTCTCGGGTACCCTGAATTGAGCAAGCCAAGATGATTCCCAGACTTCTGGAAAACCGGATACGCGACAGCCTCCATTTGAAAAAGGCCATAGTCGTACTGGGTCCAAGGCAGGTGGGTAAAACCACGCTCATGCGCACCTTGTTCGACCCGGCCAATCCCACGATTAAATGGTTCAACGGGGAAATGTCCCCCCATCGCGCGCGATTCGAAGATCCTACCGATCAAACCCTCAAGCTCGTGATCGGCGATGCAAAAACCATCGTGCTCGATGAGGCGCAACTCATTCCCAGCATCGGCCTCGTAGTGAAAATCCTCGTGGACTACTTCCCGGATGTCCAGGTGGCCTTGACCGGATCGTCCGCTTTGGAATTGGCCAGCGGCATCGACGAACCGATGACGGGCCGTAAATACGAATTCGCCTTATACCCATTCTCTTTCGAGGAAATGACGCGGCATACCGATCTCCTTACCGAATCCCAGATTATCCCCCATCGCATGGTTTACGGGTACTACCCGCGTGTAGTGATCCAGCCAGGCGAAGCCGAGGAAAACATAAAGGAACTTGGGAACGGCTATCTCTATAAGGATTTACTGGCCTACCAGGATATCCGCAAGCCCGCGCTGTTGCAAAACCTGGTGCAGGCCCTAGCCCTGCAAGTCGGCAACGAAGTATCGTACCACGAACTTTCCCGGCACCTAGGGCTCGACAAGGAGGCCGTCGAGCGATATATCGATCTATTGGAAAAATCCTTTGTCCTGTTCCGGCTACCGGCCCTGAGCCGCAATATGCGCAACGAGATCAAGCGCGGACGGAAAATCTATTTCTACGATGTCGGAATCCGCAACGCCGTGATCAGTAATTTCAACCCGATGGACATACGCGGCGACACCGGCTGTTTATGGGAAAACTTCTGCATCGTCGAGCGGATGAAAACCCTTGCCTACCACCGCAAATCGGTCAACCGGTTTTTCTGGAGAACCCACACGCAACTCGAAATTGACTACGTCGAGGAATACGGCGGCAAGCTGCACGGATACGAATTCAAATGGAACCCCAAAGCCAAGACGAAAATCCCCAAGGCCTTCCTGGAAGCCTATCCCGGCAGCGAAGTCAAAGTGATCACACCCAAGAATTTCCACGAGTTCGCCATGCTCCCGGATGAAAAGAAATGATCAAGGATATGGGCGCCTCCGCCTGCGGCGGACCGGGCTGCTACGGGGCTCGCGCCTACGCGCTCGGCCTTGCCGGGGCAAGGCTGCTCGCACCCAGAGCGCGAAGCGCGCCTACGCATCCCTGGCGCGAAACCGAAAAATCCAGGGACCGAGATCAATGTGAGGACGATGCCGTTGATGGGTGGGAAAATACCTGAACGGGTCCTTAACCCATGTAGCCTTTCGACGACTTGAACTCGTCGAGAATCTTTTCCGAAACCTCCGACGCACTCTTGCTTTCGGCGAAACTCACCACGGCCCGAATCACCATGGGGCGAACGGTCTCGGGAATCTTTTGCGCCCGCTCCCACGCGCCGGGAGACCAGGGCAGCCCTCCGGCCGGAGGCGGGTTGGATAGGCGGGCCAACTCGAAGGGAGGTTCGGCCTCGCCGGGAGCCAGCTTGATGCCCATGGATTTCACCAGCATCGCCTCCCCTTCATTCACGACTAAAAAAATTCCCGCAGTACAGGGGCAGGAAAATTCCAAGGCCGCGCCTTTGTCCGGTGAGGGACCCAGACCTTGGTATTGCATGGTGGAACCGCATTTTCGACAGATGATCCGCATGGCTTCTTTCCGCCTCCGCTAAAGATTCTTGAACGCCGACTGTTTTTCTTTTTCCAAGTGCAACAGGAATTGCGCCAAGGCCACCAAAGCTTTTCCCGCCGGACTTTCGGGATGCGAAACCGCGAACGGCTTGCCCGTGCGGTTCGGCGCGCCCAAGCGAGGATCGAAGGGAATGGAGACGAGGAAATCCTTCCGCTCCGTCGTTTCGTTATCGTGTTTCGGCGTCTCCCCATCCTGTACAGGCGCTTCGAAAAGTCGGATGCTGTGCGCGCAATGAGGGCACTCCCATTGCGCCATGTTCTCCACGACGCCCAATACCGGCACGCCCAACCCCTCGCACATCGACAACGAACGGCCGAGCACGCTGCGGGCCGCATCCGATGGCTGGGTGATGATTAATGCGCCTTCCAAATCGGGAATCAATGCGGTGAGCGCGGTCAGGATTTCCCACGACGCGGGCGGCGTATCCACTAGTAGAAAATCCAAATCCCCCCAATCCGCCTCGACAATAAATTCCCGCACGATGCCGGCGTCGAGCGCGCTTTGCCAAACCGAATCCGCCGGGGATAGGGACGGCGCCTCGGGCTGCCTTTGCCGCCTCCGGAACACAGCGCCCATGGAGGCCACGCGGATGCCGTGAAAACCGGTTCCCATCGGACTATCGGATTCTCCATCCGGCACGCCCAGCATCTCGGCCAGGGACGCGCCTTGCACGTCCGCGTCGAGCACGCCCACGCGCAAGCCATCCGCCGCCAAAATGGAAGCCAGATTCGCGGTCACGGAACTTTTGCCCACGCCGCCTTTGCCGCCCACGATGGCGATTTTATGATTCACCTGGCTTAAATTTTCCCGCGCCTTCTGGTGCAACGCGCGGATTTGGATCAGGACCGGACTTTCCGGCACGACTTGATTGGCGGCGATTTTGGTATTCATGTCGGCTTCCCTTGCTACCATAATCAAGCAAAATTTGATCTTCCGAGTGGAACTTGGGCCTCTATATCATTTGCCAATTAGGCTCCCGCGTCAGCGGGCACGCGCGAAACCCATGTGGAAGAAGCTCCGATGTGCAAATGTAAGCGCAATGCGAGTTCCAAAATAGGTGCGCGGATCGACGCGGCCCCTGGCCGCCCGGCCCCTGCGGTCGCGGTAGTCTTCCCCAGCAAATGCGTCATTGATCTTTGTCCGTTGTCGGCAGTCTTTGTTCTTTGGGGTCGGTTTTGCTTTTACCTTAGTTGTGACACCACTGTTCTTCACAGGGGATCCCGTCCGCATCGCCATCGATATTGACGTTGGGGCAATTTTTTAGATAGAACTTCGCCTCGTTACAAGAAACCATTTCGGTGCACATGGTTTTTCCCGCGCAGGAATATTTGGTGGTATCCATTGGGTTTGGATTGGATTGACCGATATCCACGCTTTTACATTTTTGAATCGCGATTAGTGAACTTGCGATGGCAATCAGTAGTAGATTTATTTTCATTCATTCCCCTATTTATCACCGATGCCCGCGCTTAAAGAATCGGCCCACTATTTACTACAGCAAAGCGACAATCCGTGTGTACGCGCCACGCAACGTCGCCACGCGGATCGTATACAGGCCGGTTTTCAAATTCAGCGCCCGGCCCAGATCCCGCAAGCGATATTCCGCTCCCGGCTTTCCGGAAACCTCGTATACAGCCTGCCCGGACAAAGTAAAAATCCCGAAGGTATGCTTCCCGGATTCGCGTACGCGCAGCATGGATGAGGTCAATGAAATATCGAAGTCGATTTTCGGATCCGCTTTGCGGGAGTTGATTTGCACCGCGGGTTTGCAGGGCCCGATATAATCCACGCGGGCGACTCCCGGATCGATGGTGCTGTACCATCCATCGTAATTGAGGACGTACAAAGCGCCCTCCGGTCCGAATTTGGCTTGTAAAGGATTGCGCCATTTCCAGGCTCCAAAAAGCCCATTGTCCACGCGAGTAGTTTTAGTGATAGTCACGGTGGCGGAGTCGATGGCGGTAAAATGCATCTGCTGGGATTGCCAGCTCATGGTGACCCACGTGTTGTTCAGATGCGGGGGGAATTTGGGTGGGTGAATCCAAAGTCGGATCGAATAGGTAAATGGGCCCGCTCATTGCGACATTGACGAGATTCGAGAGGACGCTGGGAGTGGCCGGCGGCAAATCCGTAACCCCGCTGTTGTATGGGGAGTTGTTGGTCGGCGCGTCGGGATCCTTCCCGTTATTGCAAGCCCGCACATTGTTTTTATGGAAGTAAGGCCAGCCGGCGAAAACCGGATGGGTGATTAAATTGAATTCGTCGTTGATACCGGAGTAGTTGACCACGCCCCAGGCCATCCAGCGTTTAGTCGGGTGGACATAAATGGAATAATTGCTGCGGTCGCCTTTGACGTAAACTTCGGGCAACACCTTGGACGTATCCCGGTATTGCGCCGCCAACGCCGTCTTGCCCTGGCTTTCCCATTGCTTGGCCCAATAGTCCCCGAAATTGCCCGCCGGAATGCTATACCCCTTGGCCGAACTGTCCGGATGAATTCGGAAGGTTCCGCCGCGCAGGCTGTGGGTGTTGGACGGGCCCCACTCGCCGCTTTGAATACTGTCGGTCCTGGACATGACGTTATTTCCCTTGCTGCATTCCGCAGTATCCAGATCAGGGCTGTTGTTCCCCACCGTAACCCACAAGTCACCGTAGCCGTCGTCATGTCCAGGGTATTGTCGGATTTGACCGTGAACCGCGCCAGGCGGCCCAGATAATTTTTTCCGCGCATTTGGGTGGGGATATACCATAGGTAAAGCCAGCGGTTATTGTCGAAATCCGGGTGCAGGGCAATGCCCATCAGGCCGTTGTCGTCCTTTCCGGGAGTGCTGATTGATGCCATGACCGAGATTTTTTTGGTGGCGCCGTTATAATATTTCACGGTCCCGGTCCGTTCCACCATGTAAACGTCAACGTGGTCGAGTTTCCCCGCAGCCTTCACGCCATGCAAATCGAATTGCACGGGTTCACTCAAGGTTTCGTCGCCCGTTCCGGCGCCATTGTCGCCATGGCGATTGAAAATTTCGGTCATCTTGAAATCGCCGACGATCAAATCCAAGCATTTGGGGTATGAAAACTGGGCTTGGACCGGCACAATCCACAACCCGCAGAAAACGAGCAGGGCCGATGCCAGGCCTCGGTTCATTGTCCGGTTCAACGCAACACGAAACCCTACAAAGGCAATTTGAAAACGCGATATCGCCATGATGATTTCTCCCAAAATGGAAGCGCTGGTGGCAATTAATTTACTGACGGAATCGGATCGCGGCTGGGTTAATTTCGAAAAACCGCTCGCCGCAAAAGAGCGGGGCAAAAGGGTGCGGAAAAAAGGTTTGGCAAAAGCATGAGACAACGCGCCTTAACGGCGAATGGGGGGACAGCCCGTGACCGGCGTTACAAATGAATCCGATTTGGATTCCGATTTGCACCGCGCCGGCCGGCATGTGGATATTGAAAACCCGTGAATAAGATGGTTTAAAGCAATATTAAACCATAAAAAACTGGTAAAGATGCTTTAAAGCGACGTTAAACTTATTTTTTAAATAAATATAAAAGTTGTTTAAAACCAACATTAAAGCTAAAATAAACTTATAATGATGCCTGAAAACAACACAATTGACTGGACAAATCTCAGCAATCCGGCCATGCTCCGTGAGATTGGGCGTTTGCTCAAAACCATGCGCCTCAAGCGGAACCTGACCCAAGAGGAAGTCTCCGAAAAGGCGGGATTGGATCGGACGACTGTGGTCCAATTGGAAAAGGGGCGCTCCGCGACCCTGTTGACCTTCATCCAAATCCTCCGGGTGTTGGAGCGGTTGGACGCCCTGGACGGGTTGCAGGAGGCGGTGGAGACGAGCCCATTACAGGCCGCTAAATTATTGGCGAAGACCCGGATGCGGGCATCCACGCGGGTCGACCCGACGGCCAGCGCGCGGACCGGCAATCCGGCCAAGTCGACGGCCAGCGCGGCGTCCAAGTCTAGGGTCGACCCGACGGTCAAGACGAAACCGGTTCGCCCGAAAAAATCGACATGGTAAACGTCGCACGGATCACATTGTGGAATCTCGCGGTCGGAGCGGTGCTCTGGGACGAAAAACGGGGCGTGGCCGCTTTTGAATTCGAATCGGATTTCGTCCGTTCGGGCCTGGATCTCGCGCCTATCCAAATGCCGATGGCGGGAATGGCGCGCGGCGCTAGGATTTTCTCCTTCCCCTCGCTTGCGAAGGAAACCTTCAAGGGCCTTCCGGGAATGCTCGCGGATTCCCTGCCGGATAGGTTTGGAAACGCCCTGATTGATAATTGGCTCGCACGGCAAGGGCGTAACCCGGCTTCGGTCAATCCCGTGGAGCGCCTGTGCTATACGGGTAAGCGCGGCATGGGTGCGTTGGAGTTCGAACCGGCGCAACATCCCTCCGCCAAGGAAGTTTCCAGCCCGCTGGAAATCGCGGACCTGGTCCGCTTGGCTAAGGAAGCCCTGACCCAACGCCGGGGCCTGCGGTCTAATGTGAAAAAGCGCCGGGCCGCGGATTTGGCCGACATCATCAAAGTGGGAACCTCGGCGGGAGGCGCGCGTGCCAAGGCCATCATCGCCTACAACGAAAAAACCGGGGCGGTCCGGTCGGGGCAAGTGGACGCGCCGAAGGGTTTCGCCCATTGGCTTATCAAGTTCGACGGAGTCACCACCGCCGCCTTGGGTGACCCCAAGGGGTTCGGAAGAATTGAATTCGCGTACCACAACATGGCCGTGGCCGCAGGGATGATCATGATGCCCTGCCGACTGCTGGAAGAACACGGCCGAGCCCATTTCATGACGCAGCGCTTCGATCGCATCGGCAATGAAAAGTTGCATATGCAGACCTTGTGCGCCCTGGCCCATTTCGACTACAACGACCCCAACGCCTATGCCTACGAACAGGCCTTCCAGGTCATGCGGGAAATGCGGCTTCCCTATCCGGACGCGAAGCAACTCTATACCCGCATGGTGTTCAACGTGATCGCCCGGAACCAGGATGATCATACCAAGAACATCTCATTCCTCATGGATCGCCAAGGCGCGTGGAGCCTGTCTCCCGCCTACGACGTCACGCATGCGCATGATCCCGCGAACAAATGGATGAGCCGCCATCAGTTGTCCGTGAACGGAAAGCGCGATGCCTTCACGCGCGCGGACTTGTTGGCCGTGGCCAAGGAGATGAATATCAAGAAGCCGGGCGAGATCATTGAAGCGGTGGTTGCGGCGGTTGCGGATTGGCCCAAGTATGCGAAGCAGGCTGGGGTGGAGAAGGGGCAGATCGCGACGATTGGAAAACAGATCCGGGTGAAGTTGTAGGGCCCTCCACATCTCCACAACGAGGGTCGATGCGTTTCGAGAAAGACTCCTACGCTGCGCATACCTTGCCCGAAGGCTTGGTTGAATAGGAATTTCCTAATTTTCGGACCTTCGGAAATCAAATTCCCAGGGTACTCCAACACACCCGATTCGCCTTCCCATCACGACCTAGCCCCATAGGACCCAGCCTTGGCCATCAAAAAATCCGACCTCTACAGTTCCCTTTGGAAAAGCTGCGACGAACTGCGCGGCGGCATGGACGCGTCCCAATACAAGGACTATGTCCTGGTCCTCCTCTTCGTAAAATACGTGTCCGACAAATACCTGGGTCAGCGCGACGGCCTCATCATCGTGCCCAAAGGCGGCAGCTTCACCGACATGGTGGCCCTCAAGGGCGATAAGCAAATCGGCGAGAAGATCAACATCATCATCGCGAACCTGGCGAGAGCCAACGATCTTGTAGGCGTCATCGACGTGGCCGACTTCAACGACAGCGACAAGTTGGGCAAGGAAAAAGAAAAGGTCGACCGCCTCTCCAACCTCATCGGCATCTTCAACACCCCGGCCCTGGACTTCAAAGGCAACCGCGCCGAGGGCGACGACATCCTGGGCGACGCGTATGAATACCTCATGCGCCACTTCGCCACCGAATCCGGCAAAAGCAAAGGCCAGTTCTATACGCCCGCCGAAGTCTCCCGCATCATGGCCAAGGTCATCGGCATGGGCGAGGCCAAGAGCGCTAAGCAAACCATTTACGATCCCACTTGCGGATCCGGATCCCTGCTCATCAAAGCCCACGACGAAGCCAAGAGCAGCACGGGACACGACCTCACCATCTACGGGCAGGAAATGGACAATGCCACCAAGGCTTTGGCCAAGATGAACATGATCCTCCACGCCTGCGAAAAAGCGGACATCTGGCAGGACAACTCGCTTTCCGCCCCACACTTCAAAGACAACGGCAAACTCAAAACCTTCGACTTCGTGGTCGCCAATCCGCCCTTCTCCACCAAGGCCTGGAGCAACGGCTTCAATCCCGCCGAGGATGAATTCAACCGCTTCACGTTCGGCGATCAGACCTTGATCCCGCCCGACAAAAACGGCGACTATGCCTTCCTGCTCCACATCCTGGCCACGCTCAAGTCCACGGGCAAGGGCGCGGTCATTCTCCCGCACGGGGTTTTATTCCGGGGCGGCGCGGAAGCGGCCATCCGCAAGGCCGTGCTGGCCAAGGGCTACATCAAAGGCATCATCGGACTCCCCGCCAACCTGTTCTACGGCACCGGCATTCCCGCCTGCATCATCGTCCTCGACAAGGAAAATTCCATCGCCCGCAAGGGCCTGTTCATGATCGATGCCTCCAAAGGATTCCTCAAGGACGGCAACAAAAACCGCCTACGCGCCCAGGACATCCACCTCATCGTCGACGCCTTCACGCGCCAACTGGAATTGCCCCGCTACGCGCGCATGATCCCCATGGCCGAAATCGCAGCCAACGATTTCAATCTCAACCTGCCCCGCTACATCGACAGCACGGAACCGGAAGACATCCAAGACATCGACGGCCACTTGCGCGGCGGCATACCCCGTCGCGATATCGACGCCCTCGATCGATTCTGGAAAGTCTTTCCCGGCGTCCGTTCCACCATCCTGAAAAAATCCGACCGTCCCGAATACTCCCAACTCAAGGTGCCCATCGGGCAAGTCAAGGCCGCCATCTTCGGTCATGCCGAATTCACCACCTTCAACCAAAGCGTCACCGCCCTGTTCACTCAATGGCGAAAGACCCATCTGCCCTTGCTCCAAGGCCTCAAGCTGGGCGGCCATCCCAAAGCCCTGATCGAAACCCTGTCCGAATCCCTGCTGGAAACTTTCCGCCAGGCCCCGCTCATCGACGCCTATGACATGTACCAGCACCTCATGGATCTCTGGTCCCAAACCATGCAAGACGATGTCTACATGATCGTGAGCGATGGTTGGAAAGAAGCCGCCAAGCCGCGCCTCATCGTCGAAGACAAGGAAAAGAAAACCAAGGAACAGCCGGATTTCACCGTAGGCAAGGTCAAGTTCAAAGCGGAATTGATTCCCACCGCGCTGGTGACCGCCCGGTACTTCGCCCCGGAAGCCGCGGCCATCGAAGGCTTGGAAGCGGAAGTGGCCGGCATCGATCAGAAGTTGGAAGAGTTGAAGGAAGAACAGGGCGGTGAGGATGGTCTCATGGCCGAGGTGATCGAGGACGGAAAAATCGCCAAGGGGTTGGTGGCTGCGCGCCTGAAGGCGATCAAGGGGGATAAGACTGCTTCCGAGGAACGCAAAGTGTTGGAAGCGTATGTCGATCTCATCGAGCAGGCTGCCAACGCGAATCGGGAAGTCAAGGCGGCGCAAAGCGATCTCGAAAACAAAGTCGCCGCACAGTACGGCAAGCTGAGCGAAGCGGAGATCAAAACCTTGGTGGTCGAGGACAAGTGGTTGGCCATCCTGGCGGCCTCGGTGCAGTCGGAATTGGATCGCGTGTCGCAGGGGTTGACCGGGCGCGTGCGCGAGTTGGCGGAGCGGTATGGAACGCCGTTGCCGCAGGTGGTGAGTCAGGTGGACGAGCTGGAGAAGCGCGTGGCTGGGCATCTGGAAAAGATGGGGTTCACGGTATGAGCGAAAAAAATCCAGATCGCCGCCATCATGGCAGGTCGAAACCAGAGGTGATTTTGCCGGTACCGATTCCAACCTTGGAGTTGCCCGACGGTTATGCCCGTTTCCTGGAAAATTTAAAAGAGCGCATTACCAAGGAGCGTCTCAAAGCCGTCCTGTCGGCAAATACCGCACTGATTCTGATGTATTGGGATTTCGGAAACGAAATCTTGCAACGGCAAAAGCAGGAGGGTTGGGGGGCCAAGGTGATTGACCGACTCTCCTATGATCTTCGCCAGGCGTTCCCTCAAATGCACGGGTTTTCCCCCCGAAATCTCAAATATATGCGGAAATTCGCCGATGCCTGGCCCGACCCTGTAATTGTGCAACGCACCGTTGCACAATTGTCCTGGCGCAGTAATATCACTTTATTGGACCGACTTGAGGATCCCGAAATCCGGCTCTGGTATGCACAAAAGGCCCTCGAAGTAGGAATGGGCAAAGACATGCTAGTGCATCAAATTGAACTCCGGTTGCATCAGCGCGCCGGAGCGGCCGTGACCAATTTCAAGGCAACCATACCTCCCCTGGAATCGGACATGACAGCCCAGGCATTCAAGGATCCATACGTCTTTGATTTCCTGGGGACGGCCGATACCCGCCGCGAAGCGGAGCTCGAACAGAAGCTGATCGATCATGTTCAAAAATTCCTGTTGGAGCTGGGGCAGGGTTTTGCCTTTGTGGGCCGTCAAGTGCCTATGGAAGTAGGCGGCGACAACTTTACCCTCGATTTGCTTTTTTATCACCTTAAGCTGCGCTGTTTTGTGGTGGTCGAATTGAAATCCGGCCACTTCAAGCCAGGGCATGTGAGTCAACTGAACATGTATTGCAATATCGTGAATGATGTGATGCGGCACTCGGACGACAAGCCAACCATCGGCCTGTTGTTGGTAAAATCAAAAAGCAAAATGGTAGTGGAATATTCCTTGGCCGGTTTTGCCAATCCTATTGGGGTCGCGAAATGGGAAAAGGAAATTCAGCAGTCCTTGCCGGAAGACCTGAAAAGCTCCCTTCCCAGTATCGAGGAAATCGAAGCGGAGTTGTCTCAGGATTTGGGTGGGGAGCAAGAGTCATGACCCCTTCCCTTTTTGGGCGCACCCCTACGGGTCGGGCTTGCTCTGGGGTACGCTTACGCTCCCGTCCCTACGGGACCAGCGGCCTGGCGCCCGCTGCCCGCCGCATCCCTTGCGCGAAGAGTTTCGGTGGGGTAGCATGGAGGTTACCATGAGTGAGACGAAGATTCCCAAGGGGTATAAGCGGACTGAGGTCGGGGTGATTCCGGAGGAGTGGGTGGTTTCTAGTCTCGGAGAAATCGCTGATATTGCAACGGGTAATACTCCCCCAACGAGAGATGTTGAAAATTACGGAAATGATTTTCCTTTTGTTAGCCCAGCTGATTTAGGTTACGGGAAATACATTTCGCGAACAGAGAAAATGCTTTCCAAAAAGGGCTTTTCAATTTCTCGACATTTTCCGGAAGGTACGATTCTTTTTGTTTGTATTGGATCAACCATCGGCAAATGTGGAATTGCCAATGTATTGCTTTCATCAAACCAGCAGATTAATGTGATTCTCCCATCGGATTTATTTTCGTCCGAATTCCTTTATTATGCTGTTGATGGAGTGTCGTCCAAAATTAAAGCTCTTGCCGGCGAACAAGCTGTGCCAATTGTAAACAAAACACAGTTCTCATTGACATCAATTCCTTTCCCTCCCCTCCCAGAACAACGCGCCATCGCCACCGCCCTGTCGGATGTCGATGCCCTGATCTCCGGACTGGACCAACTCATCGCCAAGAAACGCGACCTCAAACAGGCCGCCATGCAGCAGCTTCTCACCGGGCAGAAGAGGTTGCCGGGGTTTCAAATCAAGTCGGGTTATAAGAAGACTGAGGTGGGGCTGATACCTGAGGATTGGGATGTTAGTAGCCTTATAAAAATTTCCATAGATGGGATTTCAAATGGTGTCTTTAATGATCCGAAAAAAGTGGGCTACGGATACCGACTTATAAATGTTTTGAATCTGTATTATGGATTCAGTATCGAGACTGCAAATTTGAGTCGAGTTGAACTTTCCCTTGCAAATTTTGCAAGAAATAAAGTTAAAAAGGGGGATCTTTTTTTTACAAGATCCTCAATTACTCCTGAGGGAATTGGGTTTTGTAATTTCTGTGACGAAGAGTCTGATGACATCACTTTTGATGGCCATATAATGAAGATTTCTCCCAACCCTAAAGTTACTTTCCCACCTTTTCTTCGCCTATTTTGTATTTCAAAAATTTCTAGACGTTATTTGATCTGTAATGCAAAGCAAACTACGATGACGACAATTGGTCAAAGAGAAATCGCAAAATTGCCAATTCTCCTGCCATCACTTCTAGAACAAACCGCCATCGCCACCGTCCTCTCCGACATGGACACCGAACTCACCGCCCTCGAACAACGCCGCGACAAAACCCGCGCCCTCAAACAGGGCATGATGCAAGAACTCCTTACCGGCAAAACCCGTTTACTCTGAGGCTCCATGAAAAACTTTTACCGCGTCATGTTGGGGAAGAAAAGTCGTTTCGCTGAAGAGTGCTTGGCCGGAAACTTCATCGGCACCGACTTCGGCATGGATCAGGATCTCACGGGCAAGCTTCCCGAAGAATGGCGCAAGTTTAATCATGAATTCATCCCCACTTTTCTCGTCAAAAATCCGGACAAAACCAAAATCGGGGCGGGCTTGGCCTGTGGTGCTTTGTGGACGGTTTCCAAAGGCATTCTGAAAAACGACATCGTCCTTTGTCCCGACGGTTCCGGCCGCTATCGCGTGGGCGAAATAATCGGAGACTATACCTACGCGCACGGTGACATCCTTCCTCACCGCAGAGCGGTCCGCTGGCTGAGCCAAACCATTGATCGTAGCGATATGAGTTCGCCCCTGCAAAATTCTACCGGGTCTATTGGTACGGTGAGCAACGTTTCCAAATACCGGGAGGAAATCGAAAAACTGATCGGCGGGATTGCACCGCCCGTTTTGATCTCCACTGATGAAACCGTGGAAGATCCCTCCGCCTTCGCCATGGAAAAACATCTGGAGGATTTCCTGGTTCAGAATTGGAGTCAAACCGATCTCGGCAGGGAATTCGATATTTACGAAGAAGACGGCGAGCGCGTCGGTCAGCAATACGCCACGGATACGGGTCCTCTCGATATTTTGGCCATCAGCAAAGACAAGAAGACCCTGCTTATCGTTGAACTTAAAAAAGGCCGGGCCAGCGATGTGGTCGTGGGTCAAACCCTTCGATACATGGGCTATGTGCAAGAAGAGTTGGCCGAGGAAGGCCAAAACGTTCGAGGCGTGATCATCGCTCTTGAAGACGACCAAAGAATCCGCCGGGCTTTGAAAATGGTTCCGAGTATCGCTTTTTATCGTTACCAGATCAGCTTCAAACTGATGAAGGTTTGATTCGATGCCCGGGGCAGATGGATTTTTTTTCAAAATGTTGAAAAAACGACAAAAATAGCCTTATTAACTAAAAACTTGAATGATAACATTAGTGATGTTATCATTCGTAAATAATGTTAGTTAACCAGAACAACCAGGACCAACTGGCCAGGCGCTTTGAAACCTATCTAGCAGAGGCGCTTAGCTTGAATCCCAAGGCCTCAAAATGGCCCGGAGAAAAGTCTCTCCCCTTGTTCCTGCGTGAGCTATACGCATTTTACCGCACCCGGTTACTGGGCGTCGACACCTTGCTCATGATGCCAAAAGGGGACAAGGAGCAAACGCCGGCGATCTTGGTCAAGCATATGCAAAAGGTAGGTGAAAAGTGGGTTCATGATCTTGTGTTCGTGAATGAAGCTGTTTCCAGCCTCAATCGCAAACGCATGATCGAACAGAAAATCTCCTTCGTCATCCCGGGAAACCAGATTTATCTCCCGATTTTAGGGATGGATCTCCGGGAGCATTTTCGGAGAATTCAAGCTGCAAGGACAGCGGTAAGTCCGTCGACCCAAGTCTTGGTTTTGGATGCTCTCTATAGCCCCAGGAATGAACCCGATACGCCCACGGTGTCGGCCAAACGCTTTGGTTATTCCACCATGACCATGACCCGCGCGTTTGACGAATTGGAGCAAGCGGGATTGGGCGAACATACGGTGAATGGAAAAGAGCGGCGACTCAGATTTCCGGAAAAGCGCATGCAGCTTTGGGAGTCTGCGTTACCCATCCTGAAATCCCCGGTAAAGAAAAAGGTTTACCTGGACTCCATGGTGCCCAAGGGGGCTCGATGGAAATCGGGTCTGAGTGCATTGGCGGAGTATTCGAACCTGGCGCAACCGGAAGCCGAAATTTTCGCCGTGGACGCGGAGGAATTCAAACGCATCCAAAAGACAGCCATCCTGGAAACGGGTCGTTCGCCCGGGCCTGACTGGATAGGCATTGAACTTTGGTCTTACGCGCCTGGTCGGTTTGGAAAGAGGGGGATTGCTGATCCCTTATCCGTCTATTTATCCCTAAAAGACGACGAGGATGAACGCGTGCAACAGGCCTTGAATGAGTTGATACGGGGGATGAAATGGTAAAGGGGTTAAACCTCTTCAAGAATCATTTCCTGGAATATGCCGACCAGTTCGTGCTGATCGGACCCTGTTTACGAGGTAGTAACCTGTATTTCCGGTCCAATTCCTCAATCCAAGACATTCGCGTTGTCTTCCTGCATCTGCAACTATGGAATCCCATATTTGCACTTAACGGCTTATCTGCAAATAGGGTAATTTTTTCAGGCGGAATTCCGCGCTTTTAGAGATAAATCGACGTGACCCCCAAAGCGAGCGCCCCATGAGCCCCATCGGCCAGAACGAAAAAAAGACCCAGGACCGCGTGGTCAAACTGTTCCGCGATACCTTGGGCTACGACTACCTGGGCGACCGGAAGCAGCGGGCCAACAACTCTAATGTGGAAACCGATCTCTTGCGCGCGTGGTTGGAAAAGCAGGGCAAGGACGAGGCGCTGATTTCCCGCGCCCTGTATTTGTTCGGAAAGGCGTCGGGGGACACTGCCAAAACGCTTTACGATCGGAACATGGCCGTGTACGGCATGCTGCGGTATGGCGTGGACGTAAAGCTGGAAGTGGGCAAGAATACCGACACCGTTTTTCTGATTGATTGGACGCACCCGGAGAAAAATTATTTCGCCATCGCGGAAGAGGTCACCATTCCGGCTACCAATCCCAAAGCCCACGAGAAGCGCCCGGATATCGTACTGTATGTCAACGGCATCGCCTTGGGCGTGTTGGAGCTCAAGCGGTCCACCGTTTCCGTGGCCGAAGGCATCCGCCAGAACTTGGACAACCAGAAGAAGGAATTCATCGAACCGTTCTTCTCCACCATCCAATACTTGTTCGCCGGGAATGATACCGAAGGCCTGCGCTACGGCAGCATCGAAACCAAGGAAAAATATTATCTGACCTGGAAGGAACCCGGCAGCGTCGAGAACCCTTTGGACAGGGCCCTGATCCAGATCTGCGGCAAGGCCCGCTTTCTGGAATTCATCCACGACTTCACCGTATTCGACGCGGGCATCAAAAAACTTTCCCGGCCGAACCAGTATTTCGCGGTCAAGGCCGCGCAGGATAGTATCCGTCGCCGGCAGGGCGGAATCATTTGGAACACGCAGGGTTCGGGCAAAAGCCTGATCATGGTATGGCTTGCGAAGTGGATCCGGGGCAATGTCGGCGGGGGCCGTGTGCTAATTGTCACGGACAGGACGGAATTGGACGAACAAATCGAAAAGGTTTTTTTCGGAGTCTCAGAAACGATCCACCGCACCAAAAGCGGTAGCAAACTGATTGCGAAGTTAAATGAAGAGGATCCCTGGCTGCTATGTTCTCTCGTACATAAATTCGGCGGCAAGGAAGAAGAAGAATCCGGCGACGTGGCGGACTTCATTTCCGAAATCGGAAAACTACCGGAAGGATTCCGGGCCAAGGGCGACCTCTTTGTATTCGTGGATGAATGCCATCGCACGCAAAGCGGGGATTTGCATCGGGCCATGAAGGCCATATTACCCAATGCCATGTTCATCGGCTTTACCGGTACGCCCCTTTTGAAAAAGGACAAGCAAAAAAGCGTGGAGGTTTTCGGACCCTATATCCATGTCTACAAATTCGATGAAGCCGTCCGCGACGGCGTGGTTTTGGATTTGCGCTATGAGGCCCGGGACATCGATCAGAACATCACTTCCCAGGCGAAAATCGATCAATGGTTCGACCTCAAGACCAAGGGGCTGACAACCTTGGCCAAGGCGCAACTGAAGCAGAAGTGGGGCACTATGCAACAGGTGCTTTCCAGCCAGTCCCGCCTGGAAAAAATCGTGGCCGACATCATGATGGACATGGAATTGCGCGATCGCCTGCGCAGCGGCCACGGCAACGCCATGCTGGTGGCGGGCAGCATTTACGAGGCCTGCAAGTTCTACGAGATCTTCACGAAAAAGGGGCTCAAGGGCAAATGCGCCATCGTCACTTCCTATGTGCCTTCCGTGGCCGACATCAAAGGGGAAGAGACCGGCGAAGGCTTGACCCAGAAGCAGGACAAGTACGAAATCTACCGCCAGATGCTGGCCGATTGGTTCCATGAGCCGGCGGAAACCGCGGTGAATAAAGTCGACGATTTCGAAAAGGCGGTCAAGAAGAAGTTCATCAAAGAACCGGGCCAGATGAAGCTCCTGATCGTGGTGGACAAGTTGCTCACCGGTTTCGACGCCCCGCCCGCGACCTTCCTGTATATCGACAAGCAAATGCGCGACCACGGACTGTTCCAAGCCATCTGCCGCGTCAATCGGTTGGACGGCGAGGACAAGGACTTCGGGTATATCATCGACTACAAGGATTTGTTCAAAAGCCTGGAAGGGGCCGTTCAGGATTACGCCTCCGAAGCCTTGAGCGGATTCGATAAGGAAGATGTCGCCGGTCTCCTGGAGAACCGCTTGGAAAAGGCCCGGGAGCGGCTGGAAACCAGCCTGGAATCGATGCGGGCGCTGTGCGAAGCCGTGGATCCGCCTAAGGATGACAATGCCTTTTACCGGTATTTTTCTTCCAAAGATCACGGCGACGCGGAGCAACTCAAAGCCAATGAACCGCAGCGATTGACTTTGTACAAGCAAACGGCGGCCCTGATTCGCGCGTATGCGAATCTCGCCAATGAAATGCCCGAAGCCGGTTTCACAACGGCGGAAGCCGAGGCCATCAAATCCGAAGTCGCTTATTTCGAAAACCTGCGCAACCAGATCAAACTGCATAGCGGCGATGCCATCGACATGAAGCAATATGAACCGTCCATGCGGCATTTGATCGATACCTATATCCAAGCCGAAGAGAGCGAACAAGTTTCCGCCTTCGACGATCTTTCCTTGATCCAACTCATCGTGGAGCGGGGCAAGGATGCCATCGATGCGCTTCCCAAGGGATTGCGGAAAAGCGAAACCGCGGTCGCGGAAACCATCGAGAACAACGTCCGAAAATTGATCCTGGACGAGAATCCCATCAACCCCAAGTACTACGAGAAGATGTCCCAGCTACTGGACGCCCTGATCCTCCAGCGAAAAAAAGAGGCGATGGATTACCAGAAATATTTGGATCGGATTATCGAACTGACGAAGCAGGTAAAAGGCGGGCCCAAAGCTTCGGACTATCCGGCGTCCTTAAACTCTCCCGGCAAGCGGGCCCTCTATGACAACCTGTTCAGGATGGAGGCTTTGGCCTTGCGCGTGGATGACGCCATCCGGGGCAAGCTGCAAGATGATTGGCGCAACTACATCATCCGCACCCGAGCCGCCCGGGGCTTGATCAAGGACGCCTTGGTCGGATTCAAGGCACCGGCCGAATCGGAAGGCGAGGGAGGAACATCACTTGGCTATGAGGCCAGCGAACAATATTTTGGGATGGATATCGACGACCTCGCCGACAAGGTTTTGGATTTGGTGAGAAGCCAACTTGAGTACTGAACGCAAGACGATCCGTGTAGGGATATTAGCCGTACAAATCCACCGTAAGGCCATCAAGAATTTGCATCTGGGCGTCTATCCGCCCAACGGCAGGGTTCGCGTCGCCGCGCCCCTTGCGGTCAGTGACCATGCTATCCGGCTGGCGGTGATCAATAAATTGGGTTGGATTAAAAAACAACAGACCCAATTTGCCCGTCAGCCCCGGCAATCGAAACGGGAGATGGTCAGCGGCGAGACTCATTATTTCCAGGGCCGGGCTTATCGCTTGCGAGTGGTGGAGGGCGATGTCGGACCGCGAGTACAGATTAAGAATAGCTCGACCTTAATCCTTTTTCTAAAAGAAAAAAGCGGCGTCATCGATCGTGATTTTGTGCTTCAAGCGTGGTATCGTGATCGCCTTAAGGAAATGATTCCCCGTCTCCTGGAAAAATGGCAGCCCATTCTCGGCGTCCGCGTCGCGGAATGGGGCATCCGGAAAATGAAAACGAAATGGGGTTCCTGCAATTCGGACGCCCGCCGTATTTGGCTCAATCTGGAGTTGGTCAAAAAACCGGTGCCATGCCTGGAGTATCTATTGGTTCACGAGTTGGCGCATTTGCTTGAGCGCAAACATAACGACAGGTTCTTGTCCATCCTCGACAAGGCCATGCCGAAGTGGCGGGCTCATCGGCAGGAATTGAATGCCGCCCCATTGGGGCATGAAACCTGGCGGTATTAAAGGTGGGGTGGGTAGCTTAGGGGTTACCTACCCATCGCATCGAAAAGCTCCGTCGCCGCGATGTGCACCAACGCTTCCGATCCGGCCAAATTGCTTTCCGCCTCCGCCCATTGCGCTTCGCATTCCAACCACGCGGACTTCACAATCAGCCCCGCTTGCAGGCGGCGCGCTTGGTCTTGCTTGTCTTCGATCCGGTAATCCCGAGCCTTGCGGGCCGCTTCCCATTGGCTTTTGGCGTTCTTAAGTTTGCGCCACGCTTTCTCAACTTCCACGCGGACCTTTTGCTCGCTCCCGATGCGGTTCTCTTCGGCTTGTTCGCCCAGATATTTCTTTTCCGCGCTGGCATAACGGTTCGCATAAACATCGTGCAGGTTCCAGCGGGCCAGCACGCCCACGAAGGGATCGTATTCCGGAAAGACGTCGGTAGCGTTGTTCTGCCAGGTCAGTCCGCCTACGATTCCCACATCCGGGATATAGGACTGCCGCGCGGCCCTTAGCGCCAGGCGGGCTTGGCCTTCTTGTAGCCGGGCTTGGCGCAAGTCATCGTGGCCTTTCAGCGCGGTTTGGATGCAATCCTCAAGCGGCGGCGGATCCGGAAGCTCGCCCACGGGAGCTTCATCGATTTCGAGGTTTTCCTCGCTTTCGATGGTCTCGCCGGTTACGACACCTTGCTGGGAGTCCATGCCCAGCAGGGCACGCAGTTCCGCTTGCAGGTTCTGTGAATTCGCTTCGGCTTCGAGCAGCTTGCGCTCCTCATCGGCCAACGCCGCCGCCAGCCCGGCCCGACTGGCATCCATGAGCTTGCCCGCGCTCAACGCGCTCTCGGCATCCTGCAAGGACTGCTTCGCCTTCGCCACCCGCGCGACCGCCCTCCGCTTGTCCCAAGTGGAGACGCGCAGTCCGAACCACACGGACTCGACTCCCAGCAGGATTTTCCGACGCGCCGCTTCCGCGTGGATGAGCGCCAGAGCGGCTTCGGCTTTCGAGGCCTCGACTCCGGTGGAAATTTTCCACAATTGCGTGATGGGCTGATACGCCAGCACTCCGGCCGAAAGCATGTCGTTTTTCCCACGGAACAATTCCTTGTCCGTGGCAGGCATCGGGACCATTTGGCCGCCCAGGGGAATGGCTCCGAAGGATCCGGCGGAAGCGGTCACCATGGGCACCTCCCAAAAATGCACATAGGCCGCCTGTACGGTCACGGTCGGAAAAAACTCCGTCCGGCTGTGTTGGAGTTTGGCTTCCAGCTCGTCGGTTTTCAACTGCGCGGCCTTCAGAAAGTGGTTGTGGGCCAGGGCCAATTGCCGGGCCGAATCCAAAGTCATGGGCTTCGCGTGGGCGGCCTGCGCGCACAGGCATGCGGCCGCGATCGAAATCCAGCGAGGGTATTTTACGAGTTGCATTGCGGAGGACATTACGACACCGCCTTTTCGTTGGGTCTTTGCGGCTGCGGGATCCAGAGGATCATGAGGATGGGAACAACTACGAGCGTCATGATCATCGAGAAGACGACGCCGAACGCGATGACGCTGGCCAGTGGCCCCCACAGCGACGAGCCCGAGAGAATCATCGGCACGACACCGATGGCCGCTGCCATGGCGGTGAGGAAGATCGGGCGCAGCCGTCTGCGGCCGGCTTCGATGGCGGCGATCCGCAGGTCCATGCCCTTGCCGATCAACTCCTTCGCATAATCGACGAGGATGATCGAATTGCGGACGACGATGCCGGTCAGGCTGATCAGGCCCACGAAGGCGGTCATTCCGAAATCGTAACCCGTCAGGTAAAGGCCCAGGAAGGCGCCCATCAAGGAAAGCGGGATGGAGCTCATGACGATGGCCACTTCGCGGAGGCTCCGGAATTGGAGCAGGAGCACCAGGAAAATGATCAACAGGCTGATGCTCAGGGCCATCACCATTTGCCCGAAAGTCTCGCGGCTGTTTTCATCTTCGCCTCCATAGGTGATTGCATACCCGCGCGGGAGCTGCATGGCGGCGATTTTCGGTTGGATGGCCGATAGGATGCGCGAGGGATAAGACCCGCGCACGGCGTCGCTCTGGATGGTCAAGGTGCGTTCGCCGTTGCGATGGCGGATGCGGCCCACAGTCCATTCGGGATGGATGTCCGCGATTTGGCGCAGGGGAACCACGGCGTTGGTGGCGGGAGAACGGAGGTAAGTGTTTTCCAGGCGTTCGGAACTATTGCGGAAAGCCTCTTCCATCCGCAGGTTGATCTCCACGGGAGAATCGCCTTCCCATAAAGTGGAAACCTGGTATCCGGAGAATCCGGTATAGACCGATTGCCCGACGCTGCCATTGGTGAATCCCAAACGCGACGCCCAATCGTTCAAGTGGATGCCCATGCCCAGCACGTCTTCGTGGAAATCGCTTTTCACATGGCAGGCCCCGGGCGTGGCCCGGAGAATGGAGTCCACCTGCGTTCCGATGTTTTGCAGCTCCGCCAAATCCGGCCCGGTGATCCGCACTTCCACGGGAGCCAATGCCTGAGGGCCTTGCTGCATCAGGCGCACCTGAACGTGCCCGCCCGTTACTACGGAAGGCAGCGACGCACTCAGCTCGCTGGACAAAGTCAAGGCTTCTTCATTCGTAAAGGTATTGATCACCACTTGGCCAAATTCACTAGTCGGAAATTCGGGGGCGAAATTGTAGTAGAATCTCGGCGCGCTGGTTCCGGAGAAGGTGGCGAATTCCTTAATCCGGGCATCGCCCTTGATCCGGCCTTCGATGTTCGCGAGTTGTTCCTCGGTCTTCTGCAAGGGTGTTCCTGTCGGCATCCATACTTCGATGACGAACTGGTTGCGGTCGGCCGCCGGGAAAAACCGTTCGGGAACCTGTTGCTTCAGGAGCAAGGCGACGGCGATGGTTGCAAAAGCGATGACCAAGGTGGTCACCGGACGAGCGGCGCAGAACTTGATCAACGCGTCATAAGCCTGCTGCATGCCATCAAGCACCGAAAATTTCGGCTTGCCACTGGTGGCTTCAAGAGGGGCACCTTTGGCTTCGTTATGAATGCCTTTGGAGATGAAGGTTTTGCAAAGCAGCGGCGTAAAGAATAGCGCCACCACGAAGGATGCCGTCAAGGACATGGATACGGCGACGGGCAAGGCGAAAATGAATTGGCCGACCGATCCCTTCAGGATCAGCAAGGGCATGAAAGCGGCGATGATGGTGACCGTGGCGGTCAGCACGGGAATCAGCAAATCGCTGGCCGATCGCCAAGCCGCTTCGCCCCGGGAAATCCCATGATCCATCAGCTCCACGTAATTGTCGGCGATTACGATGGCATCGTCCACGACCATGCCCAGCGCTACCACCAGCGCGGCCAGGGAAACCTGGTTTAAGTCCATGCCGGCGAAATACAAGAGCGCGAACGTCGCCGCTACGGTCATGGGAATCGCCATCGCCGCCACGGTGGCCACGCGCAGGGGAAGCAAAACCATGGTGACGATGATCACGGACACGATAGCGAGGAAAAATTCGAACAGGAAATGATTGACGGCATGCTCAACGATGAGGGGCTGATCGATGATTTTATGGACTTGGAAGCGCGACGGAATGTTCTCCCGGATTTCCGCGAGCTTGGCATCCACCGCTTTTCCGAATTCAACGATGTTGTTGCCTTCCTGCATTTCCAGGGCCAGCAGCATGGCTTTTTTGCCGTTCACGCGGATGTGGCTGGTGGGCTCCTTCCAACGTCGTTCCAAATCCGCTACTTGCGCCAAGCGAACGGGCGTGCCGGTCGGAGAAGTTCCCACAATCTGATCGCGCAGATCATCGAGGCTGCGGTATTTCCCCTCGGCGAACAAATGAATATTCGCGTTTCCGGTTTCGATGGTTCCGGCCGGAACCGTGCTGTTCTGCGATTGGATCACCTTGAGGACTTGTGACAGTGATGTCCCGTATTGGGCCATGCGCTCGCTGCGCGCGGTGATCTGGATTTCCTGATTTTGCTCTCCGATCCGGGTGATCTTGGAAACGACGCGCAGTTGCCGCAGGCCCGCTTCGATGGCCAGGATCTGGGTTTTAATATCGTCGTACTGGGCGCTATCGGATTCCACCGCGATCACGATGGCTTTGGTATCTCCGAAATCGGAATTGACCATCGGACCGATGACGTCCTTGGGCAGGTCCAGGGTTTTTACGACCAGAAGTTCGTTGCGCAGCTTGGCCCAAAAGGCGTCGGCATCCTTGACCGAACTTTCCAACTCCACTTGGATGACTACGAGTCCGTCGCGCGTGGTGGAATGGGTCTTGGCTTTGCGGACCTCGGCGAATTGGAACAGCCGTTGTTCCAGTTTCCGCGTGACCTGGTCTTCCACTTCCTCGGCCTTAGCTCCGGGATACTGCGCGATCACCAGGGCATTGGCAATGGCGATTTTCGGGTCTTCCCGGCGAGGCATGCGGAGCAAGGCCCAGATGCCCGCCGCGAAAATGATGAGCAGGATGGCCAGGCTCACCTGCGGGGTTTTCAAAGAGGCGCGAATCGGATTCATCGGGCGTCTCCACCGACTTTTTCGTCGACTTTGACGTCAACTTTTTCGACGGCATTTCCGCTGACCTTTCCGGCGTCATTTCCATCAACCTTTGCGGTAACTTTTACGGCAACGCCGTTTTGCAATTCCGAAGCGTCGGCGGTGACCACCCAATCGCCGCTCTGGATGCCGGAAAGGATTTCCGCCCGGTCGCCATAAATTTTTCCGATGGAAATTTTTCGCTGATAAGCCCGCGAAGTTCCGCTATCGACGGCGAACACCGTGGTTTCCGATCCGGATCGCCGCAGGCTCGCCATGGACACCGTAATCTGCGCCGACGAATCGGTGTGCGGAATCAGGATCTCCGCGACCATTCCAGGCAAGAGGCGCTTGTCCGTGTTCGCCAATTCCACTTCGACCGGAAAAGAACGACTAGCTGGATCGGCCGCTTTTCCAATCTTGGTAATCAGCCCTTTAACATTGAGCGCCAAGGCCTCCACCTTCACCTCGGCCTCCTGGCCCTGCCGTATAAAGCGCAGCTCCTGCTCCGGAATTTGGGAGACGATGCGAATGGGTTGGATGGCGGCCACGACGAAAAGCGGCACGCCGACGGGAGCGATTTCACCCGCCTCCGCGCCTTTCTTGATCAGGACTCCGGAGATGGGGGAACAGAGCCGCGTGTCCGCGAGATTCTTCTGCTGCAAGCGGCGCTGCGCTTTCGCCTGCCGCAATCCGTTGCTGACCTTGGAAAAATCCGATGCCGTGACGCTCCCGGTTTTCTGCAATTGATCGAGACGATTGTATTCATCCTGAACCTGATCCAGATTGGCCGAAGCGATTTCCAAAGCGATCTCGTAATTCGCCGGGTCGACGCGGGCGATGAGTTTTCCCGCCTCGATCCAGGAGTTGTCCTGGGCGGGCAGGCTATCGATTTTCCCGGCCACCAGAAAACCGAGCTTCACCATTTTGGACGCTTCTACGCTGCCGCTCAACTCAAGGGATCTTGGCATGCTGGCCACGCGCACCCGTTCCACCCGGACCATGGCGGGCTGGGCGGAAGACGCGTTCTCTTCCGAGGGTCGGCAGGCGATGAACTGGATTCCGAAGAGGATTAAGGCGAGGATAAGGATTTGTTTTCTCATAAACATGAAACTATATTCACATTCATATTTGATCAAGGCCAAGACGATGCCGTTCGCGCGCATTTCCTTGTTTCCTTGGAAAGCTGGAGGATTGGCATGAAAAACGCAAAGCATCCGACGCGGGTACCCGTGCAGTCCCGGGCTATCGAAAAGAAAAAGCGGATCCTCGCGGCCACCTTCAAAATCGTCGGCGCGAAAGGCTATGCGAATACCGATACCGTCGATATCGCCAAAGCAGCCGGAATATCCGTCGGCACGCTGTATGCCTACTTCCGCAACAAGCGGGAAATTTTCCTGGAGGCCAGCAGCGGCTTCTACGCTGAATTGCGGAAGCGCTTGGAAGAAAATATTCCCGAGACCATGGTTTCCACCAATCCGGCTGCGGAGGTCAGGCTGGTCCTGAACTCGCTCCTATCGATTAATCGGGAGTACCGGTTCTTCCAAAAGGAATTCGTCGCCTTGAGTTTTTCCGACGAGGAAATCAAAAAGATCTACCAGGCGCGGCGAATGGAAATCGTCGAGTACCTATTGCCCCGGTTGCGGAAGGTTTGCGGCGGAAAGAAACCTTCGCGCGTCGGTTTGTTTATGTGCGTATCGTTTTTGCAGGATCTCTATTACCAAATCGATGCCTTTCCGGAATACGGATTGCATCGCGCCCAGGCGCTGCGAATCGCGGAAAAGGCCATCGAGGCCATGCTGCTGGACGAATAGCCGACCATCCGACTTGGAAATTTTCCCCTCTGACGAAAAACGTTGTTTCTTTCCGCAGCTCCGAGCCTAATTTAGGGACGGTCCGCGCGAGCGTCGTGTCGCCGTGGGCGTCGCTGCGGAGCGGGTCGAAACAACCCAGCGCGTGCCGGAACCGGCGGTACTCGAACGAAAGGCTGTGTATGCGCAGGATCGGAAATGCGGTACAGCCGCATGGAAATGCGGTAAGGCCACGTGGTTGGCGATTGACGCTTTCGGCCCTCGCCTTGATCACCATCGCTCCGCAGGCGAAATGGCTGACCGTGCATAACGATTTTTTTCAATACGACCTCGATGGCAATGCGATTCGCACCCGCAGCGGATGCCTAAACAAATTCGGCAATACCTACTACTGGTACGGCTGCGATCAGGCCATGACCAACCAAACTTGCTACTCGTCCACCGACATGCTGCACTGGACCAACCACGGCAACATGCTCACGGCTACTCGCGGATCCAACCGGATGGATGTCGTGTATAACGACTCCACGAAAAAATACGTCATGGTCGTGAAATGGGAGACCCCGGGCGCGGAATGGTGCAACCGCGCTATCGCGACCAGTGACAGTCCCACCGGACCCTTCGTGAAAATGTTCGACAGCACCGTATACGGCGTGAACACCGGCGACATGTCCGTGTTCAAGGACGATGATGGAAAAGCCTACTACTTGTACGAGTTATGGGATAACGGAAAAACGACCCAGGGTTTTTCGCTGATGACGTCGGACTATATCAATCTCCAGAAAAAAATGCAGCAATGGACCAATAGCGACCGCGAAGCCGAGTTGATGATGAAACGCCGGGGCAAATATTATTACATGACCTCGAAGATGGTGGGCATCGACCCGTCCGAAACGCAGTACTTCACCGCTCCGAGCATTGACGGTCCCTGGACAACGACCTTGGTTCCCGTCATGGCACCCGGAGACGTGGACAAGAATTCCTGGGATACGCAATGCGACTTCGTTTACCGCTTCAAAGGCAGCGACGATACCGTGCAGATGTATGCCGGCGACCGCTGGAAGAGACCGCATCCGGCCAGGAACGGGGACTATGCCTGGTTGCCCATCACCTTTACGCCCAAGGACTCGGTGGTCGTCAACTATTATCAGGACTGGGAGATTGATCCCGACCGGGGCATCTGGCGCACCATCGACGAGAAGCGAAACCTGGCGCTCAATAAAACCGCGACGGCATCTTCGAGCAGCGGAACCGACGTGCCCGGCAACGTCACCAGCCCGGCGACTTGGCAGGATTATATGAGCACCAAATGGGTGAGCGGAGCGGGCGATCCGCAATGGATCACCGT
>JADGQO010000073.1 GCA_017881725.1 Fibrobacteria bacterium | reverse complement strand
TCTTTATCGCTCAAATGGAGCACGTCGCCGGTGCGTAAAATGCGTCCGCCATGCCCGCCGAATTTGCCCAGGGTAAAAGTCGAGCGACTGCCCATGTACGCGGGTACGTAGAAGCCGCCTTGGACGCAAAGATAAGTGCGCATGCCCGGACCGGAAATCGCTCCCATCCGTAAAGTTGACCCCGCAAGAATCCGGAAAGTTTTCCAGAAGGGAACCTCGATGCCCTCAAGCATGGCGGGGAGTTGCGCTCCCGTCAGTACCGCCCAAGTTTCGCTTTGGAACCGCAGCGTCGCTCCCGCCACCGTCATTTCTAGGCCGGCCGCATCATCATCATTATCGAGCAGACGATTTCCCCACCGGAAGGATAAGGCGTCGAACGGACCGGAAGGCGGCACGCCTACCGCCCAATAGCCCACGCGTCCCGGATAATCCTGGATGGAAGACTGAGGGCCGGGTTGGATGACGTCCACAGTGCGCGAAAGGTAGCGGAAGCTGCCGAGGTAGCGCGTGGTCATGGCGCCGTCGCGGAAGACCGGGTCCAGCGACAACGCGCGTAGGAATTCGAGATTGGTTTCGATACCTTCCAGCCGAGTGGCGCTCAATGCATTCCCCAGCTTTTCCAACGCGTCGCTGCGGTCGCGGCCGTGTACAATGACTTTCGCCAAAAGCGGATCATAATATGGGGAAACGTCAGTACCGGTTTCTACCCAAGTATCCACGCGCGTATCTACGGGGAAGATCACCTCCGTAAGTTGGCCCGCGCTGGGCCTGAACTCCAAGCGGGGATTTTCTGCGTACACGCGCGCTTGGATGGAATGACCTTGCGGGATACGCCGTAATGTTTCCAGGTCGCTAAGCTCCCCGGCCGCCAACCGGATTTGCGCTTCCACCAGATCCAATCCCGTCACCGCTTCGGTCACGCCGTGTTCCACCTGCAGC
The DNA here is from genome assembly GCA_017881725.1 of Fibrobacteria bacterium. Taxonomy (GTDB): domain Bacteria; phylum Fibrobacterota; class Fibrobacteria; order UBA11236; family UBA11236; genus Chersky-265. The sequence goes on along the minus strand of JADGQO010000073.1, from coordinate 89,593 downwards.
CGGGTATTCACTTCGAGAAAATAAAATCCTTCCGGTTCAGATTCGGAATGACTTTTCCCGGAGGCGGCGTCGACCACGAATTCCACCGTGCCCGCGCCTTGATAATCCACCGTACGGCACAAGGACACGGCGGTTTCGGCCAAGCGCTTACGCAAGGCGTCGCTCAAATTAGGCGCAGGCGTTTCCTCAATGACTTTTTGATTGCGGCGTTGGGTCGAACAATCCCTTTCTCCCAGGGCGATGACCTGGCCTTGGCCGTCCCCGAAAACCTGCACTTCGATGTGGCGCGCATGCTCGACGTACTTTTCCAAATAGATGCCGCCATGTTTGAAATTGCTTTGGCTCAGGCGGCTGACGGTGTCCCAAGCGGCCTGCAGGCCTTCGGCATGCCGGATGATCTGCATCCCAATGCCGCCGCCACCCGCCGTGCTTTTCAGCATGACCGGAAAGCCAATGCGCGCGGCCTCAAGACTCGCTTCGTCCGGTCCCGCAAGCAGACCCGTACCGGGTAACAAAGGCGCGCCGCTTTTCAATGCCAGTTCGCGGGCGGTATGTTTTAACCCGAAATCGCGCATTTGCCGGGGCGTGGGACCGATGAAGACAATGCTCGCAGCGGCGCAGGCGTCCGCGAAGTCGGCGTTTTCGGACAGGAAGCCATAACCCGGATGAATAGCCTCTGCGCCGTGGGCTTTCGCCGCCTGAAGTAATTTTTCGGCATCCAAATAACTTTGCGAGGCTTGCGCCGGCCCAATGCAGACGGCCTCGTCGCATAGGGTAACATGCAAGGAACCCAAATCGGCTTCGGAATAGACCGCCAGGGAACGAATGTCCATTTCGCGCAAGGTCTTGGCGATACGGCAGGCAATTTCGCCGCGATTGGCGATTAGGACTTTCTTAAACATTTCCGGTTATGACCTCGATGAATACTCGACGATTTCTCGATAACTATTCGATAAATACACTATGGTTTTCGGCCCCTCAAGACGGCGCGATCGGATCCCAAATCAAGACCCTGATGGGAGTAGGATTGTAAGCATTGCAAGGATTGTTCAATTGGGGACAGTTGGAAATCAAGGCCAAGACATCCATTTCGGCACGCATTTCCACGTATTTCCCCGCCCACGAAACACCGTCGGCGAATGACAGATCGCCTTTGGGCGTCACCGGCACGTTCATGAAAAAGTTGATGTTGCTGGCCAGGTCCCGCTTGCCGATTCCGGCATGGGAGTTGGCCATGGTCAGTAGGAAGCTGTCCCGGCAATTATGCATATGCCGTTTATTCAGCGCATACCGCACGGTATTGCTCTCCGCCGAACAGGCCCCGCCCAAGGTGTCGTGCCGGCCGCAGGTATCGGCGACTATGGTGAGCAAGACGTTTCCTTCTGATGACATGAGACGGGTTCCCGTGGTCAGGAAAATATTCCCCTGGGCGCGAATGGTCGCGATGGCGTCGTAGCGATCGACGGGATCGGCGGCATTGTAAAACAACGTGTCCACCGCCTGGTTGCCTTCCAAATCCAGGATGCGGAATCTTTGTCCGGACTTGATGGGATGCAGCCAACCGAGTCCGGCTGCGATGACTTCATCATACACCGCGTCTTCGCTGCGCAATGCGCTTTCGGTATAGACCAAAGTAGGCATGGAGTATTCCTCGAATTATCGGAAAAGAATTTCGGTGTTTTGAAAGCCACGGCCGTTTTCCGGTCGGGATATCCGGCAGACGTCTTCCGCACTTGGGGAATTCACCGGGAATATTTCCATGCGAACCGGTTTGGGCGCATAGATGGTGGTGGGTTCCAGCGGGTGGGGCGTGTTGGATGCCACGACCAGGACGTTCATTTCCGCGCGCAGGGTTATCGACGAACCGGCGCGGGAGTTGTCGCCCGCATAATGGAGATTACCGCCTTCATCCACCGTGACCTTACTGAAAAAATTTATCGGTACCGGCAAATCTTTTTTACCCAAGCCGTATTTGCCCAACTCCACCAGGAAATTATCCCGCCCATTATGCAAGTAAGCATTGCGATGTTTTTGATAACTGGAAGGGCCGTACTTCTCCGCCGTCAGGCGCGCGTCGGTGGCGCCGCACAGCGTGTCGTGCCATCCGCAAGAGTCTTCTATGATGGAGCACAGGATGCGTCCCATGTCCGAGTACAATACTCGTCCGACCGTGAGAAACGCCGTATATTGCGCCTTGAGCGTATCCGGCATATTGTATCGCTCCAAGGGAGAATCCGCGTTGAAAAACAAGGCGGAAAGGTTTGCGCCGCCTTCCGTGTCCGTTAACTTCAACGCCATGCCGCGTTTCAGTGTCCACGACCACATGGCCCCGCCTGACAAGGTTTCCGATAAAATGGGCGTCATGGTTCAGCCTCCGTGCCAACGCGCGCCATGCGAATCATGGGCAAACTCTTGACTGCGTCGGGATCTTCGGGATGGATCAATTGCTCCAGGCGTTTCTTTACGGCGAGAAAATGCGGCGAGAGGGCTTGGGCCTGGCTGCGCGGACGATCCACGGGTACCTGGATGATTTCCAGAATTCGGCCGGGGTGCGCTCCCAGAACGACAATCCGGTCGGCGAGGAAAATGGCCTCGTCCAAATCGTGGGTGACGAAAAGTATGGTAACATCTACGTTACGCCAGATTTGCAGCAGATGGCGTTGCATTTGCGAACGGGTTTGCGCGTCCAGGGCGCCGAAAGGCTCGTCCATGAGCAGGATGTCGGGATAATTCGCCAAGGCTCGGGCGATGGCCACGCGTTGTTTCATGCCGCCGGACAATTGGTTGGGATAGGCGTCCACCCGATCCGCCAAGCCGACCATCTCCAGCCATTGCAGGGCTTCAGCTTCGGATGAGTCGCGGCCTTGGCCCGCCATGCGCGGTCCGAACATGACGTTTTTCTTGACCGTCAGCCAGGGAAACAAAGTGTATTCCTGGAACACCATGCCGCGATCCGCGCCGGGTCCGTGGACGGATTTGCCGCTGACGCGGACTTCGCCCGCAGTGCATGGTTCCAAGCCTCCGAGCATTCTGAGCATGGTGGATTTGCCACAGCCGGACGCGCCGATGACGCAGATGAATTCGCGACGCTTCACTTCGAAGGAAATGTCCCCCAGGATGGGCGGGCGATTCTCCATGCCGGGAAATTCCTTGCGCAAATGGCTGACTTCCAAAATCGTTTCCCGCGCGGCGATGGACTCGAAGCGCTTGCGCAATTCCGGCGAAAGGTCGAGATAATCGGGCAGGACCAGGGCTTCTTCCATGTCACCCCTTATCCTTTTCCCAGGGAAAAAATACCCGACCCAGACCTTTGAGGATCAAATCCGTTCCCAGTCCGATTAAACCGATAAGGATGATCGCGGCGTAGACATTGTCGTAATTCCGGTACTTGGCCTGTTGGTAGATGAAGAAGCTGATACCCGAGCTGGCGCCGATCAGTTCCGCCACAATCAAATAGGTCCAGGCCCACCCCAACAGGATGCGCATGTCGCGATACAGCATGGGCAAGACTCCCGGCACCACGACGTTCATCAGCAGCTGGCGGCGTCCCGCGCCTAAAGTCTGAGCCGCTTCCAATAAGGGAATGGGCAAGGAGCGCGTGGTATTGGCCAGGACCAGGACCATTTGGAAAAAGGTACCTACGAAAATAATGGCCACCTTGGGCGCATCGTCGATTCCGAGGATGGCCACGGACAAGGCGCCGAAAGCCGGCGCCGGCATGTAGCGGACGAAATCCACGAACGGTTCTCCGAGCTTGGATACCAGGGCGAAAGTTCCGCAGAGCAGACCCAGGGGAATTCCCAGCACGGCCGAAAACAGGAATCCCAAAAAAATAATGCGAATGCTGTGTCCCAGGCTTTCATGCAGCCACGGTTCGCCGTCGCGGATGGGCGGCGTCAAGAAGGCCGTAACCAAGGCCTTAGCCACCCGATGCGGTGCGGGCAAATACACCGGATTCTCGCGCGTGCCGGTAGCGGGTAGGCCGCCATGGTCGATTTGCTTTTGGTTTTGCTCCTTAAACTCCGCTCGGTCAACCTGCATTCCCGGTTGGAAATAATCCACGCTGCCGGGGTTTTGCACCGTGATCATGGGATGCCATAGGAACGGCACATAACTGATCGCGCACCAAAGGAGGAGTGGCAATAGAAATGCGCCTTGGGCCAACCACAGACTTTTTTTCCGGCTCAGGGGTTTCCGAACCTGTAGCCAACCGCCGTTGCCCCGGCGAGGCGTTTTCTGGGTGGTGGTGCTCATGGATTTTGACGCCGCATGGGTAACTGCGGAGTTACTGGGGTCCGCATGGGGCAGACCCGTTACTGGGGAGAGATGCTTGACGATCAATGAATGGGTCTCCGCATCGCCCCGGGAAATTTATTTTCCGTCCAGAACCAAAGAGGGATCCAAGTAGGCAGGGATGTCCTGGGCTTTCTTATACACGGCGTTCTTGACGTTGAAATCGTCCACGATTTTCGATGATCCATATACCGAAGCCAAGTCCTTGCCATCCTGCAAATGCTTTTTGTTTTCCGCCAAGTCGAGCAGATGCGTGCCTTTCATCAGGGGCTCATACGCGTCGGGAGTAAGGCCCACGCGCGCGCTCATGATTTTCAGGTATTCGGCTTTGTTTTTGGGCTCCTTGATGAAGTCCACCACCTTGAACCAGACCTTCACCACCTTTTTCCAATCTTCCTTATGTTTGGCCAGGCTTTCCGGGCTCACGTAGAGCAAGTCGTAAATCAGGCCCGGCGCATTGGCGCTGGTGTAAATGGCAGTCGACCCGGGAGACTCCTTCAGCGCTTGACCGGAATTCGGCTGCCAAGCGGCGATGGCGGAAACCGAACCCGAAGCCAGAGCCTGCGCGGTTTGGTTGGTGGGCATATTCACGAGCGTAACGTCTTTTTCCGTGAGCCCGTTGGCCTCCAAGCCTTTCAACAACAGTAAATGATCGACGAACCCGACTTCGACTCCGATCTTCTTGCCTTTTAAATCCTTCATCGATTTGATTCCGGCCTTGGCCACGACCATATCATTGCCGTCGCTGAAATCATTGAGCAGAATTCCTTTGGCGGCTTTTCCGGTCGCGCCGGTCACCAAGGCGTCGCCATTGGTCATGCAAACTGCGTCCACCTTGCCTGCGGAAAACGCGTCCATCGAAGGCACGTACTCGAACCAAACCAATTCCACGTCCACGCCCGCTTCCTTGAACCATCCCTTTTGGACGGCGATGTCCCAAGCTACCCATCCGGGCCAATCGCTATAGGCGATTTTCAAAGGCGTCCCGCCCATGGCCCGGCCTGAGAAAAGGGCGGCGGCCAGCAGCGGCAAAGCGATTGCGCTCAGTTTAGATAGGAATCGTTTCCGGTTCATTTTGGACAAGGTTTGATTCATGAGTTGGTCTCCGTGGAAGTCTAAACCACCTCAACGCAATCCCTGTACCAAACTTTAAATCGCAAAAAATTTTGGTTTATTGCCGTGATTTCCGAATTTAGACTGGCCTTTTGATTTTGAATAGCAGGACTGTTAAAAAGTGGAAACAGCATCTTTATTTATGGAAATAAGTGTCATATAAAGTCTTTAATCGTCACATGAAAAACCGATTAATCATTTTTTTGTTAGCGATTGTCCCAGATCTGTTTGACATTCCTGGCTTGGATAAAAACTTGCTATTACGCTATGCCAATTGGTTTTGGCTTAAAATGAAGGGGATGGAATGGGCACCGTAAACCTGGAGATGGGCGTACTTAGACTCCGGTATTTACAGGAACCGAATTATGTCCGAACCGTTCTGGCCTTCGTTCATGCGCGACTGGACGAGTTTCGCGAAAACCCGATTTGGATTTACCAGGAAAATTGGTCATCTATTTTAGCGCAGTCGGAAGCGTTGCTTTTGAAGATTGAGCGGGATGCCGGGGCCTTGGTGGGGATGCCGCTGTTCGGAATGCCCTGCGCGGTAAAGGACAATATCGATGTGGCTGGGATGCCCACGACCGCCGCCTGCCCGTCCTTTGCATATACGGCGGAATCGGATGCGTTTTGCGTGGCTAAACTTCGTGCCGCCGGCGCGCTCATTCTGGGGAAAACCAATATGGATCAATTCGCCACCGGATTGGTCGGTTCGCGCTCGCCATACGGCTCCGTGCGCAATGCTTTTAATCCGGATTTTATTTCCGGCGGTTCCAGTTCCGGTTCCGCCTTGGCTGTGGCGTTGGGTCAGGCGGTTTTTGCCCTGGGGACGGACACGGCTGGGTCCGGACGCGTCCCTGCGGGGTTCAACAACATCGTGGGCCTGAAACCGACGCGGGGATTGGTTTCGACGGCAGGGGTTGTACCTGCCTGCCGTTCCCTGGATTGTGTGTCCGTATTCGCCCTAACGTGTCAGGATGCGGATTCGGTATTGGAAGTTATACAAGGCCCGGATGAACGGGATGCCTATTCCCGCCTAAGACCAGCTGCGTATCAATCGTTGCAGGATGAGCATGGAGATTTTCGGTTTGGCGTTCCCGGTGGCGCTCACCTGGATTTTGCGGACAATGCGGAATATGCACTCGGCTTCCAAGCAGCCTGTGCGCGGTTGGAATCACTGGGAGGTAGGCGGATCGAGATCGACTTTTCCATTTTCGCGGACACGGCCAAAATGCTTTATCAAGGACCGTGGTTGGCGGAGCGGCAAGCGGCTTTCGGAGATTTCCTGGCCGACCATCCCGGCCAAGTCTTGCCGGTGCTGGAAAAAATCATGGCTCCGGCCGATTCGCTGAAGGCTGTGGATGCCTTTCGATCCTTTTACAAATTGGAAGCCTACCGCGCGGCGTGTCGGGAAAAATTCCGTCACATCGATATCCTGGTGGTGCCCACGACGCCGACGCATTATTCCCTGGCGGAAATTGATGCGGATCCATTGGCGACGAATACCCGGCTGGGTACCTATACCAACTTCGTAAACCTTTTGGACCTTTCCGCGCTTGCGGTTCCGGCCGCCATGACCTCGCGCGGTTTGCCTTTCGGGATAACTCTCATCGCTCCGGCCTTCGCAGAGAAAAAACTTTTATCCCTGGGTGATCGCTTCCACCGTGCGACCGGGCTGACGCTTGGAGTGGGCCGCCACTGCTTGTTGGGACTTCAAGAGGACATTCCTGACGGAACGGATAGGCTTGTGCCGAAACCGCCTGTGACGGACTCGCCTTTCTCAAGCCGCGATGCGGGCAGGGTCTTGCCTCGTGAAGGTGTACAAATAGCCGTAGCGGGCCTACATATGCGCGGACAGCCCCTGAACGTTGAGCTGACCGACTTGGGCGCCAAGTTCATCCGGGAGGCGCGTACGGCAGGGCGGTATAAACTCTATGCGATGGAATGGCAGGGACGTAAATTCCCCGGCCTGGTGAAGCAAATCGGCAGTTCAGGAATGGTGACGGTGGAGATCTGGGAGTTTCTACCTGAAGGCGCCGGCCGGTTTTTGCAAAAGGTGCGCGAACCGCTTGGGTTGGGGACTTTGGAGTTGGAAGATGGCTCCTCCGTGAAAGGGTTCCTGATCGAGGCCTACGCTGCCGCCCAGGGCAAGGATATCACGGAATGGGGCGGTTGGGTCGAATACCTGGAGAGTCTTTCCCGGACCCGGAAGTGAGCCGGCCCGTAAAAGACCAACCCCCTTGTGATCATGGATTTTTGAGCTACCGTACCTTGACGGTTACGGTCATTTATGGGTTACGGTAGGCGCCGTAGGCGAACGTCGCGGCCCTACGAGAAAACGATGGTGCGGTTTCCGCTCACCAAAACCCGGCGTTCCAAGTGTAATCTCACCGCGCGGATCAAAACTTGCCGCTCCAAATCCCGGCCCTTGCGCACCAAGTCCTCCACTTCGTCGCGGTGGCTGACCCGGCACACGTCCTGGTCGATGATGGGGCCCTGATCCAATTCGGAGGTCACGTAATGCGCCGTGGCGCCGATGATTTTCACGCCCCGCTCCTTGGCCTGATGGTAGGGTTTTGCGCCCACGAACGCGGGCAGGAAGGAATGGTGGATATTGATCATCCGGCCCAACCAATCCGAGACAAATTGCGGCGAGAGAATTTGCATGTAACGGGCCAGCACGACCAAATCGATGCCTAACTCCGCCAGCAACGCTTTTTGCTTGGCCTCGGCTTTGGCTTTGTCTCCGTTTTCGACGGTAATCAAAGTGAACGGAACGCCGAAGTGGCTGCAAACATCGGCGGTTTCAGGGTGGTTGGAAATGACCATGGCGATGTCGCCTTGCAGGTCGCCCAATTGCCGATTGAGAAGCAGGTCATAGAGGCAATGATGCGTGCGGCCGGAAAAAACGGCTACGCGCGGTTTCCGATCCGAATAGGATAATTGCCAGGTCAGTTCAAAGGGCAGGGCCAACTCCGTCAAGGCTTTGTGCGTCGCGGTCCGATCCAATTTGAACCCGCGCATGTCCCAGACCAAACGCATCAGGAACAATCCGCTCTCGGCTTCCGAGTGTTGGTCGGCATCGAGAATATTGCCGCCGTTGCGGAAAATAAAGTCCGATAGGGCTACGACCAAACCGGTGCGATCCCGGCAACTGACCAATAGGGTGGCGGTATCCGCGCGTTCCATCATGAGATGCTTTTTCCCGGGAATGAAATTTTCTGCCGAAGGTTTCCAGGCGCGCCGGGAAGCCCGCAACTGTTGGTTTCCCTGCAACCCTGGATATTGCCTTGGGTCGAGTACGAGATATAAAAAGACCCGGCCAGTCTTTAAAGCGAGCCGAATGAGGACTACCCTTTGAGTATGGAAGATTGGGTTCGTGTACTGATATTATTCGCGGCGGGCGTCTTCGCCGGAGGCTTAAACGCTTTGGCCGGAGGTGGTGGATTCATCACCTTGCCGGCTTTGGTTTTTTCCGGCTTGACGCCGCTATTGGCGAATGTCGGCGGCACGGTGGCAGTGTGGCCGGGAATCGTAGCCAGCCTATTTGCGTATCGGAAAAATCTAAAGCCGAGCCGGTATTCCCTGGGCTGGTATTTGGCCGTGGTCTTGCTTGGCTCCGCCATCGGAGCGGTGCTGCTGCTGTATACCACCAACCGTTTTTTCGTGGCGCTGCTTCCGTACTTGCTCCTGTTCGCGACCCTGCTGTTCATTTTCGGGCGGTCCATCACCGCAAAGTTGTCTGCGCGTCATGGGCCAACCCAGGAACTTCCTCCGGCGCTGTCACGGACGCTGATGTTTTTGATCGCCGTGTACGGCGGCTATTTCGGCGGCGGCATGGGGATCATGACCTTGGCTGTATTAGCCTTGATGGGCATGGACGATATCCACGAAATGAATGCGCTGAAAACCGTGGTCGTACTCATCATCAATACCATCGGGATGATCATTTTCGCCTGGAAGGGAATGATTCACTGGCATTCGTGCCTGGTGATGATGGCGGGTTGCGCCGTGGGCGGCTATGGGGCCGGTACCTTGGTGCAAAAGGTGAATCCGATTCATGTGCGAAAGCTCATCGGCCTCATCGCCGCGTCCATGACGACTTATTTTTTTTACAAGGCATATTTTTAAACGCGATTTCATTCCCGAAAGCATGCGCTTATTTTCCTAGCATAACGACAACGGGCTTTTTTTATCCGTGCGGGAAGCATGGGCGTAATACGATTTTCGATTGGAGTCCGCTTGAAATGGCTGCCTGACCAGGACTCGAACCTGGGACCGAGCGATTAACAGTCGCTTGCTCTACCAACTGAGCTATCAGGCACCGATTTCAATCCGGCGCCGGGACTTGGTAAGCCCCGACCACCGAAAAGCAGGTGTGAAAAATTAGCTAAAGGTCACTTTGAATTCAAGGTAAGGTATTCGGGTCTGGGTTGACTACTTTATAATTATGGGAATTCATCAGGTTTTAATGCTTTTGGTTCTGCCTATGGTGCTGGCCGGGCTCCATGGTTGGCTCACGAACTGGCTGGCCGTCAAGCTTTTGCTCAAGCCGGTCCGTCCCATCAATATTTTGGGGTTTAAGATTCAAGGGCTTTTACCGCGACGGCAAGCCGATTTGGCCGAGCGGATTTCCGAGGCGATTGCGCGCGAGTTCCTCAAGGAAGAGGATATCTTGGGCTTTCTAAAACGAATTGACCCTTCCAAAGCCATGCGCCAGTTGATCGCCGACAAATGGGAGGAAAAGGTGGGCGAGATACTCGCTTCCATGCCCCTCATCAGCATGTTCGTATCCGCGGACAAGTTGAGCGGTATCCGGGACAAGATCTCCGACATGTTTTCCTCCGAGGCGGAAAAATATACCGAACTTTTGGTGCAAAGCCTGGAGAGTAAAATTGATTTGCGGGATACCATCAAGCGCAATATTTTGGCCTTTGATGTTCAACGCCTGAACGCCATCATTGAGGAAATCGGGTATCGCGAGATGAATGAAATCGCCTTCATCGGATTAATCCTGGGTGTTTTTATCGGCATGATTCAGGCCGCCGTGAATTATTTCTCCTTCAGCGGCGGACACTAAGCCTTCCTGGCGTTATCGATATCCCGCACTTTTCCCTCCATAATTCCGCTTGAACAACGGTTTTCAATCCGGAAAAGCAGTTGTTTTTTTTGTCCTCTCCGCATATTTTCACGGTAGATGAATTTCAAATACGCTCTCTCCCGCCTTCACATAAAAATAGGCTTTTCAATTCGGTTGGCGTTCTTCCTTGCGGTTTGGCTCGGAGCATTCCAACCCGAGCCGCGAGCCGAAAGCCCTACTCCGCTGATATCCTCCGGACCTTCGATACGCGTGACGCTGAACCGGCGCGGTTCCGATCCTCGGGAACCCGGACCCGGTGATTTCCTGGACTGCTCGGGTCCAAGCTGCCAAGCGGTTTTGCTTCCTCGGGTGGAAGCGGACGAAAAATTGGTTTTGCCTCGAAATAAGTCCGTGGATGAATTGCGGTTCTTCACCCTGCGCGGTTTGCGGCCCATGGGCAGGGATCGGGTTTTAACCATCGCATTGTTTAAAACCGCCCATGGCGATTCGGTTTTCGCGGATTTGAATAATGACGAAGATCTCGGCAATGACGGTCCGGCCCGGTTTTGGCCCCAGAGTGACTCCTGTGTTACGGTGGATCGCGTGGGTGGCGGGATGGCACCGCTTACCTTATGCCGGGCGGCCGATAAAGCCAAAGCCTGGGAGGCGCGCTGCGAAGACTTGAAAACGTCCATCATTTGGGCCAAGTGCGATGAACCGCCGGTAAGCGTTCGCGTTCAGGACCTTGCCTTCGGCGCTTTTGATGAGGGAGGGAAATCCCGGCTCGTGGGCCTTTGTGATTTGGATGGGGATGGCAAATTCCATTTGTCCGCCGGGGATCGTTTCTTGTTGGATTGGGACGGCGACGGAGTGCTTAACAAATCCCTCGATGCGGATGGGTATGCCGTGTCGGCGGGAAAAAACTTCCGATTTTCATTGGACAATTCCACCTATGAGTTGAAGGGTGCGGATGAAAATGGCCATTGGTTGGAACTGCAAAAGTTGTCCGGATATGACCCGGGTGCCGCTGCGGCCAAAGCCGTGGAAGGGCGCGCCGCGCCGGATATCCATTTCGTCAACCTGGATGGAGACACCTTGAAATTGTCCTCCATGAAAGGAAAAAAAATCCTTATCCATTTTTGGTCGACTTTATGCAAGCCGTGTTTGGACCAAATCAACGATATCCGGGAATTCCAAAAATCCTTCGGCAATAAAAATTGGCAGGTCATCAGCATGACCACCGAGACCGACTTGACCGAGGTGCAGCAAGCGGTATTGAAATATCACATCGATTGGATGGTCGGCATGGCGGGGCCGGAGGCGCGTGCGTATTACTCGACGCACCCCTTGCCGCTCACGGTGAAAATCAACGAGAGCGGGATTTTGGAAAAGCAAGGCGTACCCATGGGAAAGCGCGCCTTTTAAATTTTTCGGATCCGGTTCGCCCTGGTCAGGTCGCGAGGTCGGCGATCAAAGCTCCCAATTCCATGAGTAGAGCCGTTTCTTCCTCGTTGAACTCATAAGGAATGGGCTTGGCGACGCCCAGGGTCCCACGCAGCTCGCCGTGTTTCAACATCGGCGCGGTGATGGTGCCTTCCATCTTGGTTTCCTTCGCTCCCGGCTTGGCGACGCCGGAGGAATCGGTTTGCAAATTGCAGACCTGGACGGGCTGCTTACGCTCCGCCGCGATGCCCGCCATGCCTTTCCCGATGGGAATCAATTTGACCTTGTCGAGAATGATGTCCGGAATGCCCCGCCGCGCGCGGAGCGCCAATAAACCGCTTTTGGGATCCAGGGTATGAATGGTGCCGACGGGGCAATCGAAGGCCGCGAGAATTTTCACCAAGGCCGCTTCCAGCTTGGCATCGGGCGCTCCGGAACTCTCCAGGCTTTTGCGAACGTCAAGCAGCAAGGTTTGTTTGGCGATGGTTGTCATGCAAGAGCCCTCCGTTACGGTCCCGTGAAGTGTGGATCCGGTAAAATAATATAGCCTAACCCGGCCTCATCGAAACAGCGCATCCGTCTGTTTCAGCAGGCTTTGCGCATGGAGTTTTTCATACCCGTTTTCCGGCGCCAATTCCGGAACAATCCCTGCCGGGGTATCCATGACGTATTTCAATTGCGACAGGAAAGTGGCTTTGTCCTTGGCTTTGACCGCGTACATCTCGGCGTATAAAGTTCTCGTCGAGAAACAATTGGGCTCCAGTACCAAGGCGCGTTCAAAGTGTTTTTTCGACTCGTTTAAATCCCCGCCGGGAAGTTTGGTGGGGAGGACTCCGAAAAACCGGTGCGGCGCGCCGAAAAGGAATTTTTCATCCAGTTCCAGGACGCGGCCATTAATCGCTTCGAGCTTGGATTTATTGGCCAGACGCGTGAAAATGTTTTTATCCGAAGCCCAGAGCCCCAAGTTAGCGCCATACCAAAACAAGGCTTCGATGCCATCGATGCCGGTTTTCATGGCGGCTTTTTTTTCGTTTCCGGTCCGGGTGAATTCTTCGTGGAACGTGGGCGTCAAATCCAAGGCTTTTTTGGCCGCCTCGGCGCCGGCTAAAAGTATTTGGTCCTTGCGTCCAGGGTCGGTTTCGAGATAGTTTCCAAGCACGAATCGGATGCGGGCGAGCCGGGACCATACGGCGCGATCGGCTGGATGCTCCCGGGCCGCATCGGCGTAAGCCTGCGCACAGGCGCGCGCCTGTGCGGGCGAGCCCCGCAATGTCCATAGGCTGTCGGCCCGGGCGCTGATGGGGGCTTTGCCAGGCGCGGTTTCGGCGGTGATAGGGGACGCTTTGATTAGAGTAATCGCGCCAAATATGCACCAAAAAACATGGACACGGGCCGCCTTTTGAATCGAATTTCGGAACATGTGCCCTCCTGTAATTTTGACACACATAAAACTAGCAACCGTCTAATCAACCGACGATGAATGACTATTATGATTTATGCTTGCCAAGGAGCTACTTACTATGAGCGATAATTCGGAACTCAACGCATGGGTAAAATCGATTGAGACGCTTTGCCGGCCCAAAGCCGTCCATTGGTGCAACGGGTCGGACGAAGAGTACCGTCGTCTCTGTGATGAATTGGTGGAATCCGGAACGTTTACACGCCTGAATCCCCTCAAACGTCCGGATAGTTTTTATTGCCGTTCCCACCCCGAGGACGTCGCGCGATCGGAAGAACGCACTTTTATCTGTTCTCGGCGCAAGGACGATGCCGGGCCGACCAACAATTGGTGCGAGCCTTCCGAAATGAAAGGCAAGCTCTCCGAATTATTCCGCGGGTGCATGCAAGGCAGAACTCTTTACGTGATTCCCTTCAGCATGGGGCCGCTGGGATCGGACATCGCCCGCATCGGCGTGCAGTTGACCGACTCGGCGTATGTCGCCGTAAGCATGCGCATCATGACGCGCATGGGCGCTGCCGCGCTTAAGGTCCTCGGCAAGGGTGAGTTCGTCAAGTGCCTGCATTCGGTGGGCATGCCGTTGCAGCCCGGCGTAAAGGATGCTGCCTGGCCTTGCAATCCGGAACAAAAATACATCGTGCACTTTCCGGAAGAATGCGCCATTTGGTCTTTCGGGAGCGGGTACGGCGGGAATGCCTTGCTGGGAAAAAAATCCTTCGCGCTGCGCATTGCCTCCGCCATGGGCCGCGATGAGGGTTGGCTGGCTGAGCACATGCTGATTCTGGGCGTCCTCGCGCCGGACGGAGAAAAAACCTACGTGGCAGCGGCTTTTCCGAGCCAATGCGGAAAAACCAATTTCGCCATGCTCGTTCCGCCTCCGGCCCTGTCGGATTGGAAGGTCTTTACGGTCGGCGATGACATCGCGTGGATCAAACCCGGTCCCGACGGCCGATTGCGCGCCATCAACCCGGAAGCGGGATTTTTCGGAGTCGCGCCGGGAACAACCTGGGACTCCAATCCCAATGCCATGCACAGCATGGCGCGCAACACCATTTTCACCAACGTGGCTTTGACCGCCGATCTGGATGTTTGGTGGGAAGGCCTGGGAGCAGTTCCCGAGGGTCCCATCACGGATTGGCGCGGCAAGCCATGGACGCAGGCCTCAGGAACACCTGCGGCGCATCCCAACTCGCGTTTCACTTCACCTGCGGGACAATGCCCTTCCATCGATTCGGCCTGGGAAGATCCCGCTGGAGTGCCTTTGAGCGCCATCATTTTCGGAGGGCGTCGCGCGACCAATGTGCCTTTAATATTCCAAGCCTTCAATTGGATTCATGGAGTCTACCTTGGGGCCACCATGGGTTCGGAAACGACGGCCGCCGCTGAAGGCAAGGTGGGCCGCGTGCGCCGCGATCCAATGGCCATGCTGCCGTTCTGCGGTTATAACATGGCCGACTATTTCGCCCATTGGCTCAAGATGCGGAAATTAATCGTCGACCCCCCGAAAATTTTCCACGTGAATTGGTTCCGAAAAGATTCCGAAGGTCGGTTTATGTGGCCGGGGTTCGGCGAGAACATGCGCGTCTTAAAGTGGATTGTGGAGCGCTGCAAGGGCCGGAAAGGCGCGGCCGAGTCGCCTCTGGGCTGGTTGCCTCGTGCGATCGATTTTGATTTGGCCGGGCTCGGAAATTTCACGTCGAAAAATTTTCATGATTTGCAGGACATCGACATCGAAGCCTGGAAACGCGAGGTCATTTCGCAAGATGAGTTGTTCGTGCAACTCTACGAGCATTTGCCGAAGGAAATGATTTTCCAAAGGGAACTTTTGATTTCGCGGTTGTAAACGATAGCCGCGATTGGCCTTCGCGAATAACGGCGTTACCTACGCAGGTTCGCCGTCCACGTTTGGCCGTCCCATATCTTATTCACTTTTTTCAGCATCAGGATGGCCAAGGTACATTCTTCCCAAGTCCGGAATTTTTCAAAATATCCGGCGGGTACGCCCGCGTCCGGGGATCCCAGCACGGTGCGGAAGGCCTCGAGTGAGGCGCTGAAATTTCCGAACAGACCCATCAGTTGGTGCAGTTGGGGCAGCCAGCATTGGGCATTGTCCTGCGGGATATTGTGGGAATGCTCGTCTATCATGGAGACCATGCCCGCGGGGGTATAGGCCGATTCGAAAATGACAAAGTCTCCGGCTTGGAAAACCTTATCGGCTAGCCTGGCTGACTGCATTTCCAGGGAAGCAATCGCCATTTTAATATACTCACCGGAAAACGGGTGCTTCATGACTCCATTTTATCATTCCGGGAACGGCGAATTAAAGCGAAAACTCTGCCGGGGAAGGCTGAAAAGGGCTGCTAAAGCGAAGCGGAGTCGGCACCCTGGTCTGGCGTAACCGCGCTTGGCGAGCCTGATTCCATCCCTGTATTCGGCTCCCGTGGGGCGATTTCGAATACACCTGGCGCTTGGTGAAGGTCGGCTTGGTCAGCGGATAGGGCCAATTCAGGCCCCTTCTGGGAAGGCATAAAAATCCCATTGGCCAAGGCTTGGATAAGTATGGAGGCCTTTTCCAACTCTTCGGATAAATGGGCTTTGTGATCCGAAGCTCGGAATTCCAAGAATACTTTCTCCTTGTCGCTCGCCTCCGTCAGGACGGCGGACAAACGATCGGATTCGGTTGCGCCTAACTCGTCCATCGTCGCATCCTTCATTTTGGAGGCGAGAAAAATCAATTCCCGGCATGGATCATGGGGAAGACCGTCTCTTTGTAAAATGTCGCTTAAAAGTTGGATGTTCCGGGATATTTGCGAAAAAAGCAGGGAGGAGGACCGGCGACGTTCTTCCGGCGCGGACGCGAAGCGCTGTTCAAATTGAATCAGCCTTCTTGCCACGAAGGAAATGGTTTCCACCGGTCCGGCCATAATCCGATTACTTTCCGCCGCTATCGGATTCGCCCGGGGCGCTTGAGCCGGCTTGGGTTACACGGGTAAAGGGAAGGCATCGGCTTTCCTTGGCATTCTCAGGGATTCCGGTATCGTTGGTCTCCGCCTTCCCCGATGAATCGGCGGGAGCAATCGTGGGGGCGGATTTTTGAGAAATATTCTTCTTCGAATTTTTCACGGGTTTTTGGATTGAATCCGCTGGTTTTTTTTCAACCTTGGAAATATCGTACCAGTAAAAGCAGCCGGCGCGGTCAAAGACTCGCTTGCCCGGAAGCGGAGTGACGATTTTGGAGTAATCGGCATCCTGGATTTGCACCTCGAAGTCGCGGACATCGATGGGGTCATGTACCACGAGTGTTACGGTGCCCGGCTGACACCCGACGCATTTTATCGCCTTAATAATACCGAGAAGCGGATCCTCGGCCCTTGCGGCGCCGCATGCTAATGCCAGCGCGAATCCTGGAACCATTACACTTTTAGCGCCTTTAGCTCCTTTGGCTCCCCCTTTAAAAAACCCCGAAAAATTCATCGCGCCATCTCCCCGAAGAAAAATCGGTTTCCGTTGTTGCTTGCAGTTACGGTGTATGCGCCTGTCGCAGGTCCGCTTTTCCGTATGGATCCAAGCTATAAATCTTAGCGGCAATTGCCCGGCCGTCCCGGCGCATCAGGGTAAAATTTTGGTTGACAGAATTGGGAAACTTCAGGAAAGCGCGCCGTCTTTCCTCATTATGGATCGCCATGCCGTTTTGCCGGACGGTGACGTGTACCGGTTCCAGCATTTTGGTACCCTGCGCGTTGACGCCGGCGGATTTGCGCTAATTTCGGCGGGGTGAGCGGTAATGGATATGGACGTTCCTCCAGAAATGAATCATGTCTTGCACACCTTCCTTGCGAATCAGTTTAAGCAAATCCTCCAGGGCATGCGTCATGGCCATGGCGCGATCGTACGAGTCCCTTTGCACCAAAAGCCTGCCTGGGCCGCGCGTCGAATCCTGGGCCGCGACGAGGATTTCTTCCAGGCCGTGCAACAAAATTTCCGACTGGGCGGAAAGCACCGTGAGTTTGGCCAAAGTGCGATTGGCCCGAAGAACCAAAGTATCGCTGCCGACCGAAATGGATTTCCCCATCGAGTTGACCTGGGCGCCGACCATGGCCAGTTTATCCAAACCCGCATCGGACTCCAACCGCAAGGTTTCCAAGTCACGGGCGAACCTGCCATACTCTTCCAGAGCTGGGTAGACACTATTGGCCAAAACTTGCTGCATCGAACGGGTGCTGTCGTTGCCGACTTGCAATCGCCGCGTCAAGTCGCGGTATTGAATCACGGTTTTTAGGAGGCCGTCGACCCGGTGGATGGTTTCGGTTACGCCGCTGCTGAAATCCCCTTGCTGCACGACGTTCGGGTCCATCTTTTCCTTGGAGACGCCGGTTACCACCACCACCATCCGGGCACCGAACATGCTGTAGTTGTAATTGATGAAGCGTGAATCCTTGGGCAGGCGGTTGCGGTGGTAAAGTTCCAAAGTCGCTATTGGCGTGGCTCCGCCCGATTCAATCCGGGCTACGCGGCCAATCTCGACGCCGTGTTCCTTTACGGGATCGTCAATCATCAAGGTGCCGATGCTTTCGAACCGGACTTGGACACGGTGATGAGGAAAGAGAACGCCTTCCCGTAAGGTGAGAACCAGGTACAATAACGACCCCAGGAGGGCCAAGGCCACGCCGTAACCGGTGAGCCGATGCGTATTTTCCATTGCGTTGTACCCAGCAATTTAGGAGTAATGCCGGCCGAGTCCAAGCGCAACCTGCGCACCTCTCGGGAGCCCCGTCGAAAATACTCCCAATCCTACTTATGATGATACGATAATTGCGACGGCGTGGCATCGATTTCCGGAAAGCGGTTCCCAGTACTACATGACACGGACAAGACGCGGGGACGCAAAGGGCT
Source organism: Fibrobacteria bacterium (assembly GCA_017881725.1). Taxonomy (GTDB): domain Bacteria; phylum Fibrobacterota; class Fibrobacteria; order UBA11236; family UBA11236; genus Chersky-265. The sequence continues at coordinate 71,315 of JADGQO010000073.1, read as the reverse complement.
CTTTGTACATTTTTAAAATGACATGGACTTTTTTTAAAACGCCGTGGAGATTTTCCCATTGGTGGATTGTGGTTGGACTGCTTTTCCTTTCGGCCTGCGATGGTCAAAAAAACGTTCGTTCCTCCGATTTGCCTCCGTCCCAATCACAGCTTACACTCGCGGCCTTCCGGCCTTTGGAAGCGATGGATCACCTGCAAGAATGGTTCCCCAAGGATTGGCGGTTGCAACTTTTCCTGGGGTTGACGGATACGTCATGGACTGAAAGGGTCGCTTGTCTCCGCAAAGCCGATAGCCTGCGTCCGGATGAGCCCGCAATAGCCTATCATTTGGCACTGGCTTACCTGGAAAGGGATGACTCCCTCATCGAGCTGCAAGCTCGGCCCTATATTGAACGCGCCTTGATTCGCCAGCCGGAAAATGCGGTATTGACCGTCATGCTCGCCTACGTCTTGTTACGCGGAAATGAAATCGGGAAGGCGCGTGCGTTGTTCATGGACGCGCGACGGTTACCGGGAGGCGATTTTTTCTACCCTCGCATGGAGCAATTGCTGCTGGGATTATTCAGCGATGCGCGGTACCTGAATCCCTATACCTTGACCGAGGCAGTGGAAATTTACCGTCGCATTCCTTTTCCGCCTTTTGAAAAATTGATCAATATCCTGTATTCGGTTTTCCTTTCCCCGCTTCCCGATCACCCCTACGATATCCGTCTACGCGGGCGGGATGCCGCGCGCGCGCTTTTTAAATTGGGCGGTCGGCTGCGTGTCCAAGCCTACGCGGGAGGACGCGTGCTTACCAGCGGCTATGAACAGCAGGCTATGGGCTTCATGTTCCAAATGAAGGCGGCGGAATTCCTGACCTTGTTTTACCAAGCTTTCGAAGACAGCGCGGGAGCGGACTCGGCGAATGCGGATTTAACCGAGGTGCAGAAGGAATACGCCGTATTCCAGGCCGGTCAACCCTGGAAAGACACCGTTGCCGAAAACTATTTGGAAAACTGGAGCCGGCTCATCAAGGATCATCCGGAACGAAAGTTAAGCCATGCCGTTAAGGAAGCGGAAACCTGGGGACTTTGGCGCAGAGCAATGTCGTTGCGATACCCGTCTTCGGATAATCCGTAATTGGACGATCCCTGATAGGTACGGGAACGTGAGGCCTACCCGTTCACGCGGTCTTGCGGTTGAATTTAAGCACCGAAAAGGTGAAGACGAAAAATCCGATGCCCAACATGGCCAGGCCTTCGCGCCACAATTCCTTGAATCCCGATCCTTTCAGGAACATTTCCCGCAGCACATGCATGAAATACCGGACCGGATTGGCGTAAGTCACGGATTGCACCCAATGCGGCATGTTTTCCACGGGCAGGAAAAATCCCGAGAGCAACATGAAAAAAAGCAGAAAAAACCAAATGATGAAGAGGGCCTGTTGCTGCGTCCGGGCGACGGTGGATGTGAAGATTCCGATGCCCAGCGAGGAAAGCATGTAACATGCCGAGAAAACCAGGAGGGTGAGGTAACTTCCCCGGAACGGTACCTTGAACCATACCTGGGCGACGATGAGCGCGAACATCAGTTCAAGCACGCCGATCAGGAAAAACGGCGCGGCTTTGCCGACCACGACATGCACGGGCCGCAACGGCGTCACCATCAACTGTTCCAAAGTGCCGGCTTCCTTTTCCCGGACGATGGAGAAACCCGTAAGCAAGGCTGTGACCATGGTGACAAGGATGACGGCGATGCCCGGAATCATGTACCAGGTGGACTTCAACAAGGGATTGAAAAGGACCGTGGATTCCACCTTGAGGGGAAGCATTTGATCCAAGCGGATTCCCGACGCAAACAGCTTGGTCGACAGATAGGCTGTGGACCATTGGTTGAGGATGGCGGAAAGGTATCCACGCGCGACGCCGGATGAATTGGCGTCCTGTCCGTCCACCCATAATTGCACGGCGGCCCCGTTTTCTCCCGGCCCGGCGCCCAGTGACGGCGCGCCGTCAGGAGCCGAAGCATTCAGGGACGTAGCTCTTTCCAGGCTGCGATCGAAATCCTCGGGGATGATCAACCCGATCTGTATTTCACCGCGATCCAAAAGTTCCCGCATCCGGGTCTCCGATTCGACGTAGCCCTGGAATCGAAACAATGCGTTGTTGGATACCGCTTGGATTAATGACCGGCTGCGGGGTCCGTTGTCATGATCCAGAACCGCCACGGGAGTATGCTTCACTTCCGTGGTCAGGGCGTATCCCAATAAAATCATCTGCACGAACGGCACGATGAATACAAGGCGTAAACTGGTTTTGTCCCGCCTAAGCTGGAGGAATTCCTTCCAAATGATGGTGAACAGTAATTTCATGGAAGGGTCAACGTGGTTAAAGGTGCCAACGCGGTAGAATGGATCACAGTTTCACCTTGAATTTGCGCAAGGAAATGGCGGTCAACAGGGCGCCTTCTCCGGCCAGAATAGCCACGGGCTTCCAAAGCACATCCAGACCCACGCCCTTGAGAATGATTCCTCGGACGATTTCCAGGAAATAGGTGGCGGGAATGACTTGCGATACCGTGCGGAGAAAAATCGGCATGGATGCGACCGGAAAAATAAACCCCGACAGGAGCACGGTAGGCATCAGCGTTGCTCCCAGGGCGATGAACATGGCATGCTGTTGTCGCTTGGCGATGGTGCTGATCATAAGCCCGATGCTCAGGGCGGTGAATACGTAGACCAGGCTGCAAGCGCCGAGTAACCAGGGATTTCCCGCGATGCGCACGCCGAAAGCCAGGTAACCTACGACCAGAATCAACAATCCATCGAGGGTGGCGAGAAAAATGTAGGGAATGATTTTCCCGGCGATGATTTCCAGCGGGCGCAAGGGTGAGACCAGCATTTGCCCCATGGTGCCCAACTCCTTTTCGCGAGTAATGGCGATGGAAGTCAGGAGGGCGGATATCATCAATAGAATCAAGGCCATCAAACCGGGTACGAAAAACAGGGCGCTGCGCTGATCGGGATTGTAGAGGACCAGGCTGCGCAAATCCAGCACCTTGGGTTGGCGGATGTTCATCACTTGCAAGGTTGCGCCAAGGAGCATGGGTTCGGCCGCGTTGCGGATCATGGTTCCGATATTGGGGTCGGATCCGTCGATGAGCACTTGGGCATGCGCGCCTCCGGAGCGGCGGAGGTCGGCTGAAAATCCGGGTGGAAAACGGAATAAGGCGTGGATGCCGTATAACTTAAAGAGTTCGCCGGCGTCATCAACCACGGGAATGACTCCCGCCACTTTGAACATCTGGCTGGCGTCGATTTTATCGATGAGGGTCCGGACCTCGGGCCCAAGATCCGGAGCCTCGATCATGACGGGAATATCCTTGGCATCGGCGTTCAAGGCGTAGCCGTAGAGGAACATCATCATCACGGGCATGACCAGAACCACGGCCAAGGTTTGCCAGTCGCGTAGGATATGCCTGATTTCCTTGCGGGAAATGGCCAGCAGGCGGCGGAGGTTCATGGCGCGCTCCGGGTAGCTGGGAGCGAATTCGTCTCCATCAATTTCAGGAACAGCTCATGGATGCTTGCGCAGGCATGTTCGGTTTTCAACGCTCGCGGCGTGCCCATGGCGGCGATGCGGCCGTCGATCATGATGGACAGGCGATGGCAATATTCCACTTCGTCCATATAATGGGAGGTGATGAAGACCGTGGTGCCCTGGCCCGATAATTGGTGGATCAGATCCCAGAAATTCCGGCGGCTCACAGGATCGACCGAGCCGGTGGGTTCATCCAGGAAAAGGATTTTGGGGCTATGCAAATTCGCGCAAGCCAAGCTCAGCCTTTGTTGCCAGCCCCACGGTAACTCTCCGGTTACCTTATCCAGAAGTGGACCCAGCCCCAGGAAATCCGACATGCTTTGGATGCGGTTTTTCAGGTCAGCCTTGCCGAGCCCGTAGAGCCGTCCGTATAATTTCAGGTTTTGTGCGACGGTTAAGTCGGGGTAGAGGGAGAATTTCTGCGACATATAGCCGATGCGCGTGCGGATTTGCGCGCTCTCGCGGATGATGTCGAAACCCGCCACCGTGCCGCTGCCGGAGGTGGGAACCAGTAATCCACACAACATGCGGATGGCCGTGGTTTTTCCAGCTCCGTTGGCGCCCAGGAATCCGAATACTTCCCCGGCGGCGACTTTGACGTCGATGCCGTCAACGGCCGTGAAGGCCCCGAACTTGCGCGTCAGATGGGTCGTTTCAATCGAGTAGCCGCTCATGGTTGCGTCGATTTCCCGGCTCCGGTCAGGAGGGCGAAAAAACAATCCTCCAGAGCCGGTTGAATCAAAGTCACGGCGGCGGAGTGCGGTACCGATGCTCGTAAACGATTGAAGGGATCTCGTTTTTCCGCCTTCGGCTCCGCGGCGTGCAAAGCCCCGCTGGATGGATAAATAAGGGTGAATCCTTCGGGCGGAGCCTTGGAAGCGGGATAGGTCAGGGTTGGGACGTCTGCATCCGCATCGACCCGGTAGAGACGATAAGGATAAGCGGCGATGAGCTGGGACGGTTTACCTCGGGCCAAGATGGACCCTTCATGGAGCAAGATCAATTCGTCGCACAGGGCGGCTTCGTCCATGTAGGGCGTGGAGACTATCAAGGTAATGCCGCGCGCCCGCAAGGACTTCAACATGATCCAAAAATCGCGGCGGGCCACGGGATCCACGCCGACGGTCGGCTCGTCCAACAGCAATAACTTGGGTTCATGCACTAAGGTGCAGGCCAAGGCGAGTTTTTGTTTCATGCCTCCCGAAAGCTGCCCCGCGCGTCGGCGGGTAAACGGGGTCAAGGCCGCGAAGTCGAGCAATTCCTTTTTACGCTTTGCCTTTAAGGTGCCGGTGACACCGAAAATATCCGCGAAGAAATCCAAATTTTCCATCACGGACAAATCCTGATAGAGTGAAAATCGCTGCGGCATATACCCGATATCGCGCCGAAGGGATTGGAAATCCTTCCGCAAATCCCGTCCTAATACCTTTGCCTCGCCTTGATCCGCGTCCCAAAGCGTCGCCAAAATGGTCATGAGCGTGGATTTACCCGCTCCGTCCGCGCCGATAATGCCGAACAGACAAGGTTCGGGAACGCCCACGGTAAGGCCGCGCAGGGCTTTTTCACCGGCATGGTCCTTGGACAGATTCCTGATGTCGACGGCTAAAACCATTTGGGTTTCCGCATCCTAGGTAACATACCGGTTACGCCCGATCCGGCCTATTTCCAGACTTCCACGGGCAGACCGCGTTTCAAGGTTCCGTCGGTATTGGCCGCCAGCGCGCGCACCCGGAAAACCAATTCATTCCGGCTTTCCCGGGTTTGGATATTTTTCGGGGAAAACTCGGCGTCATGGCCGATCCAACTGATGGTGGCGGGCAGGAAAACGGTTTTCACGGATTTATCCTCCGTATCCAACCGCAAACGGACCGCCTGGCCATATTTGATTCCCGCCATCCAGGTTTGCGGCACGAAGAAATCGACCTGCAAGGTATCTTCACGTCCGATTTCAAAAACCGGTTGTCCCGGTCCGGCGATTTCCTCCAGGTTTTTAAAGCGGGTCAGCACGCGCCCTGGCGCCGGCGACCGCAAAGTGCAACGCTTGATTTGTTCCTGGATTTGCGCGATGCGCGCTTGGATGCCTTGCTCTTTGCCTTGTAAGCTGGCCAACATATCCCGCGCGGCGGAGACCCGTAACTTGGCGGTTTCTAATCCGGAGGCAAGCTTGTCTTCCTGCTGCGGGGGAAGCGATCCCTCCTTTACCAACGGAGAAATCCGCGCGTAGTCCTTTTCCAAACCGCGTATTTCCGACAAGGCGGCTTTGATTTCGTTTTCCTTGGATCGAATTCCTGCGGCCAGTTCCGTGATTCCCGCCTGGGCTTCCTGCACCTGAAGAATGAAGGGTACAGTGTCCAAGGCCGCGAGGATTTCTTGAGCGACGACCGTTTGGCCTTCCTGTTTGTACAAAGCCAATATCTTAGCCGACACCTGCGAGGTGATCTGGTAGGTTTGCGTTTCCACCACGGCGGAACCGATGAAATCCGGATCCGTCCGGCCGGAACAACCCGGGAAAATCGAAATGGCGATGATGCCGGATAGTGCAGTCCAGGATTTATTGTTCATCAGTATTTCAGCTCCTTACCGGCGGCGTATTCCCATTGCAAAACGGCCATCCTCTGCAGGGTTTTCGCCTGGTCCATCATCAATTCCGCCCTGGCCTGATTATTCCGGGCTTCGGTCCAATCCAACCCCGTGGCCACGCCGGCATTGAATTGCCTTTCCAGATCCACAGCCGATGCTCGCGCCGCTTCGCGTGAGGCTTGTGCGGCTGCGTACTGGGCCGTGCCACGGGCATATTGCAACTTCGCCGTCGCCATGATTTTTTTCCAGTCCAGGATCAACTTGCGTTTTTGCTCCTGAATTTCCCGTGCTTGCACCTCCAATTGGAGACGTTGCGCGCGATTCCGAGTCCCGTCGAAAATATTCCATTTCAATTGAAGTCCCAGGATTCCATACGGCATGTATTCATCCCCCGCCAGATTCAACCCTGGATTCGCGTATCGGAATCCCGCCATGCCAAATACTTGGGGAAGTTTTTGCCCCGCCAGCGCCGATTCACCTAATCGCGTCTGAGCGACGCTTTGATCAAGAGCCTCGATGTCCGGTCGCAAGGCGGCGCCGACGTCTTCGGCTTTCCAATCCGGTTCGCCGCCCGCCAGGGTATCCTTTTCCAGCGTTGTCGCGCCAATCGATACGGCGCTATCGCGCGCTCCCAGGAAATCCAACACTTCGTACGCAAGCGAATCTCTCAGGCTTTCCGCAGATAGTTCATCCACTTCGGCGGCTTTGGCTTTGGCATCCGCGCCTAGGGCCACGCTGCGCACGGCCGTTCCCGCGCGGACATAATCGTTCAGTTGCTTGGCCAAGTCACGGGCATGTTCGAGAACCTTGCCTTGGTATTCCGCCTGGGCATTGGCCAGTTGCCAGGCATAAAACATCGAGGCCAATTTCAAGGACATTTGGTTTCGGGCCCCGAGGGACTGGGCTTCGCGGGATTTGACTCCCGCGCGTTTGGCTTGCACATTGCGTCCGCGCGTGAAGCCGGTGAACAACGGATAGGTGACGTCAAAACCGACTTCGACTTTGTCATGATCGCCGATGGGACGGTCCAGGTGAGTTCCCGTGGGCGGAGGAATGGGCAGGTCGAGTTTCAGATGGCTGACTTCGGTGGTATAGGTATAGTTTCCCAACGCGTCCACGGAAGGGAGCCAGGCGGCTTGCGATTCCTGAACTTGATCCTGAGCGCGTTCGATTTCCAAGCGGAGGATGGAGAGATCCGGATTGTCACGGAAAAGAACTTCCTGGGCTTGATGCAGATCCAGGGCGGACGCCGTTCCGAAGGTTAGGGTTGCCAGAACGAAGTAAAGCGTGAGGCTACGAGTCAGGGGCATGCTACCTCTTAATGCGGATGCCGTTAAGCAAGGTGTCGGTGATGGATTGGATGCGCGCCTCCAGGAATGCGTCTTCGAGTTCCAGCTTGAATCCCAAGGCCGGTCCCATCTTGCGCAGCATGGGCAAGGCTAAAAAAGTGGCAACCGTCATCCCCATCATGTTCAGGAAAAAATGCACGGGGAGGATGGGTTTGATTTTCCGCGCCTTGATCTCGGCGTGCAAACTGCGGGTCAACGTGTTCGGGACTTCGCTGAACCTGCGAATCAGACCGGGCAGGGCGGCCGGCAGTGAGTCCCCGCCGCCGGCGATTTCCCGCACCATGAATAGAGGGAAATCCGGATTTTCCGAGATAGTATGCACGTAAGTGGAAACGGCCGCGCGCACCAATGGCTCCAGACGTTGTTCGCCTTTCTGGCCGCCTTCCTGGCGCCGGAACTCCAATTGTAACCGGCCCCAGACCGTACCCACCGTATCTTCCCTCACCTTCTCGTGGAGCCGGTTTTTATTCCGGTAATAATAGTGCAGCAAGGCCTTGTTCACTCCCGCCGCCGTCGCGATGGTTTGCATGCGCGCACCTTCCAGGCCTTTAAAGGCGAATTCCCGGCGTGCGGCGGAAAGAATGCGTTTTTCCGCGTCAACCTCCGGTTCGCCTGGCTTCAGTTTGGCCGCCGGCCTTTTGGAGGCTGCCCGCGATGGCACAGTTTGGATGCCCCTCGGCTGGGATGGGGCGCGCCGCAGCCTTGGCTTGGGCTTGGGTAGGGGAGGCTTGGTTTTTGAACTTTTGGATAAACTATTTGGTTTAACCATATGGTTAAAATTATATGCGGAGCGGGGGATTGGCAAGGTTTTTTGCGGGATGCTTGTCGGTTTTTTTTGCGGAAAAGGACTGGGCCGTGGGTCGCGGAGGGCGCGGGCCTTGCGTTGCCGGCGGGGCCGGAGCCTGCGGTAGGATGGTTGTTAGCGAGCGCCTTCTCGGATTTGGGTTTCGAGTTGGGTCGGGTCAATCGCGTTCTTGAATAGGGAGTCGACGGAGATTTTTCGGATTTCCAGGAGATATTGGACCTTGAGTTGGTAACGCCAATAGAAACCGGAGGTGAACGGATCCACCCGGAGGTCGCCACGCACGAAAGCGTCGCGCATCGCCTCGAATTGGAAATCCGGCCGGGCCACGTAATCGGCGTAACCTTCGCGTATCCAGGGGGGCAAGCGGTAATAAACCAACCGTCCGGTATGGGGAATCGTGATCCCATGGGTCATTTCATGGGCCAAGTAATAGGGTAGGGTCCGATCGCCGGGAACTTCCTTTCCGGCATAATTAATGATTCTGCCGGTTTGCCAATTCACCGTGCGGATCCAAATGTTGCGTTTCAAATAAATGGAGTTCTGGCCGCTCACCTTGTAGGATGGCCCGGTTAACAAGGCGAATCGCCAGCGGCTTTGACATAGGAAGATATGATGGACCACGGAGGTATCGTTCCACGGGCAACGCGTTAAGCGCGCACGCGCGGTGTCCACGAATAACTTCGCTTGCGGCGGTATGGGACGATCCGAATAAACGCGGACATTCGACCAGCTTTCCTGATATCGAAAGAGGGGCTGGGGGAAGCATTGCAGCGCCAACCACGCGGCCGACAAAACTGCGGTCAGGGTTAAAAAAAAGAAAAGTGTAAGCCGTATGATGCGAATGCTTCCCGTGCGTTTCATCCCCTTACCTCCCATGCATCCTATCCGAGCCAATTTACACGGTTCCAGGTTATTTGAGTCATTGCCGGGCCCTGCTTGGGAAGGAACGGCCGTGATTATCTATTTTTAACCCATGGCCCAACCAAACGTCTTGACCTACATGCCCGACCGGTTCGCTCCGACCCGCAGGCCCACCTTAAAGGTTCGCGTCGGAAACCGATACATCGGCGGCGATGCGCCCATCCTCGTGCAATCCATGACTACCACGAATACCAAGGACGTGGACGCCACCGTTTTTCAGACCCTGGAAATGGCCAAGGCCGGCTGCGAATTGGTCCGCATCACGGCTCCCACGCAAAAGGATTCCGAGTGCCTCAAGGAAATTGTGGCCAAGGTGCGCGCCGCCGGTTGCGACGTCCCGATCTCGGCGGACATCCATTTCCAGCCCCGAGCGGCCCTGGAGGCCGTGAAATGGGTGGAAAAGGTGCGCATCAATCCCGGGAATTTCGTGGATTCGAAATCGCCTACGGCGCGTGATTATGACGAGGCGAGCTTCGCGGTCGGTGAGCAACGGGTTTACGATGCTTTCGCGCCCTTGGTGCGCTTGGCGAAGGATCGCGGGGTTTGCCTGCGCATCGGCACCAATCATGGTTCCCTATCGGACCGCATCATGTGGAAGTACGGCGACACCATTGAAGGCATGGTGGAGTCGGCGCTGGAGTACGTGCGCGTTTGCGAGGCGGAAAATTTCGATCAAATTGTGTTCAGCATGAAGTCCTCCAATCCCCGCGTGGTGGTGGAAGCCTACCGGCTTTTGGCGGCGCGGCTGGACAGGGATCATAAGCCTTATCCCTTCCACATCGGCGTGACCGAAGCGGGCGACGGGGAGGATGGACGACTGAAATCATCCGTGGGCATCGGCGCCCTTTTGCTGGACGGACTCGGGGATACCGTCCGCGTGTCCTTGACGGAAGATCCCATTTTTGAAATTCCGGTCGCCAAGGCTCTGGTGAAAATGTGCGACACCCATCTCGCGCCGCCGGTCGGAGCCATACCGGAGTCGGTCAGTTTTTTCGAATTCCAAAGACGTAACGTTCCCGTTACGGCCCTGGGCGGTTTGCTCGTGGGCGGACGGGAAAAAATCGCGGTCGGATCCGCGGATCCGGGGGCCGAGGCATTGCCTAAAGGCGAGCGCCGTTTGGAATGGATCTCCACTCCCGATTCGCATGCGTTTCGCGTCGACGTGCCTACCGTGTGGGAACCGAAAAACGTCGAGTTCGCCATCTCGACCCGGCATTCCGCCGTCGCCTTGAGCAGTGGCAAATTATTGGCCGGTCTCAGCGACTTACCTGCCGCGTTGGAAATCCAAGTCGAAGATCTTGCGCATCTGGAAAAAATTTCTCCCGATGTTTTGGCTTTGCCTCACCTTTTTTGGTCCTGTACACCCAGTCTCAATGCCGTACTGCGGTATCGCCATCTTGCGGCCTGGTTGGCCGCCAAGGGTCGACCCGATCCCATCATCCTCCGGGGACGCGGCGACGGCTCGCCGGAGGCGAATATGTTGCTCGCGGCCCAATTCGGTTCTTTGCTCGTCGACGGCATCGGCGACATGTTGCACATCGACGGGCCTGCGGGCCCTAAGGCGTGCATGCAATTGGGCTACGACATCTTGCAGGCAGCTGGCGTTCGCAAGACGAAGCCGGAATATGTCGCCTGCCCAAGTTGCGGCCGGACGCTGTTCGACTTGCAAACGACGACCCAAAAAATCCGCCAGCGCACGTCGCATCTGAAAAACATCTCCATCGCCATCATGGGCTGCATCGTGAACGGTCCCGGAGAAATGGCCGACGCCGATTTCGGTTATGTCGGCGGCGCGCCGAATAAGGTGAACCTTTATGTGGGTCGGGATTGCGTGCGGAAAAACATCCCCGAAGAAGAGGCTCCGGAAGCTCTGGTGGCATTGATCCGGGAGCACGGGCGTTGGATCGAGCCCGGCGCCTGAACTTTCCCGCGCCGATAGCCGTAGTCCTGGTCGCGCCGGAACAAGGCGCGAATGTCGGTTTCATCGCGCGTACCCTTGCGTGTTACGGAATCGTGGATTTGCGCATCGTCGGCAACGCGGGAATTCAAAACGAAAAATCCGCGCGCATGACCGGGGCGGGCGCGTTGGAAATTCTGGATAGCACACGCGATTATTTGGAGTTGTCTCACGCTCTCGCGGATTGCGGAGCCGCATACGGATTTACGCGCCGCTTACGCGATCCGGCCCAGACTTGTCAGGATTTGGACGCTGCCGCGTCGGAGTGGACGAATCTGCAGACCGACCGTAAGAGTTCGGGTTGGGACAGTTCGGTCCTTGAGGATCAGGATCACGCAAGTGTAAGCTCTCGCATACTGCCGACGGCTCTGGTTTTTGGGAGGGAATCGCAAGGATTATCACGTTCCGAATCCCTGGCGATGACGCATCTGGTCACCATTCCGATGGCAAGCCCAACCCTTAGCCTCAATTTGTCCCACGCTGTCTCCATCGTCCTTTATGCCTTCGCTACCGCATCGGTCACGCAAGGGCTTCATGCGGCAAAGCAAGGACAAGGTGCGGCCAACGTCACGGATCGCGAGTCTGCATTGCCGGCCCGGGCTGATAGCGAGGTGGCGTTGCTTTCCATCCTCAACGCATTGGAACAGCGTCGGTTTTTCCGTGGAGCCAAGGCTGCTGCGCAAAAAGATGCGGTTCGCTTGCTTTGGCAAAGGCTGCGGCCCGACCAAAGGGAATTGGATTTCCTGGTCGGTTTGCTGAAGGCTTTGGGCAGCCAGCCAATTTCCTAGCTTTTTCCACAGTATGATCGACCTCCAATCTTCCGGGCTGCGCGTAACCTTGCTGGATCCGCGCGCCGATTTGGAACGCTGCGGATCGCGTTATTGCGTGGGCGGATATATCTGGCAAATCACGGATGATGTGCATGGAGCTTTGTTATCCGGACCGCAGTACCCGAATCCCAATCCTTCCCCTTTCGACGGACAAGGCATACCCGAGGCGTTTGAAATCGCGTTGGGCCAAGATTCAGCTCCGGTCGGGGAGGATGTTTGGGTTATCGGCGTCGGTCGCGTGAAACGCACCAGCCCGGTGAAACCTTTCCACGTGCGCAATAACTTTGTCGTCACCGAGTTTTGCCCATGGGACGTCCACATCGAACTGGCCGTCTGCACCATGGTTTCCAGGCAGAAATTCCAGGGCTGGGATTTTGAATTGACGCGCCAGATCCGCCTGTCCGGCCGCACGGTCACCTCCAAGACCTCCCTACGTAACCTGAATGATACCCCGGTGCCGTTGCGATGGTTCGCGCATCCGTTTTTTCCCCATGCCGGATGGCCTTGTACGCGCTTTAACGTGGATTGTGATTTGATCAGGTACTTGCCGTTGTCGGGTGGATTTACAATCGATTCCGCAGGGCAAATTTCCCGCTCCCCGGAATTCGACTGGAAGGCAGGCTGCTTCCAATTGTTGAACTTGCCTTTTGGTTATCCGCTGGAAGCTTTCCAAAAGCATCCGGCCTTGGGGGAAGTCAAAGTCGAATGCCGGTTTCCGGTAGCGTGGATGCCGATTTGGGCCAATGCGAATACGGTTTCATTCGAACCCTATTATCACTCCGCCTTGCCGAGTTTCGGTACCGCGGAATGGGCGATGGCCTATCATTTTTAAGCCCCTGGACCAGGCATGCCGGCCGTAAAATCTCATGGCCTCATCTTGCGTCGGACGCCGTTCTCAGAGACGAGCCTCATCCTTAAAGCGTTCACGCGCTACTCGGGTTTAATCACCTTAATGGCCAAGGGCGCCAAGCGTCAAAAATCCAAGTTCCACGGCTTGCTGGACGCCTTTACAGTGGTACAACTGGTGTATCCCGAAAAATCCAAAACCGAAATCCACACCCTGACCGATGTGGGACTGGTGCGGGATTTCCCCCGGTTGAAGTCCGAACCTGCGCGTCAGGCCTTGGCCAATGTGTTTTTGGAAGTGTATTTGAAGTACATGCATGAGCCGCATCCGTCGCCGCCGCATTACCATTTATTGCTGGAAAGTCTGGAACGATTGGATGAAGCCGATTCCAAAGGATTCGATCCTGTTCTCCATGCCTGCGATTTTCTGCTCAGCTTGTGTTCCATATCCGGATTCAGTCCGCAGTTTTCCCGATGCGTGCAATGCGGTTCCGAGGCCGTGGGTTTGCGGTTACGGCTGGATCCTGAATCGGGCGGGCCTGTATGCCTGGACTGTTCCGGTCCGATCGGTGGAGGTGAACTTTCCTTTTCCCGCCGGCTTTTGATTTGGTTGGATCGAGTGCAGACGATGGGACTACGCGCGGGGCGCATTCCGCGCAAGGAGGAAATTCAGGCGGAAAACTTTTTGCTTGGATTTTTAGGTAAGCATGCCGGGGGAGAGCGTCCGGTGAAATCGATGGCCTTTTACCGTCAAATGACGGATGGAACGTGACATGCCGTCGCAATGGATCACCCGCATCGCTCCAACTCCTAGCGGTTACCTGCATATAGGCAACGCTTGGTCGTTTGTCTTGACCTGGCTTTTGGCCCGCAACGCCGACGGACGACTCCATTTACGGATCGATGATTTGGATTCCGACCGGTACCGGCCCGAATACGTGGAGGATATTTTCCGTTCCTTACGCTGGTTGGGATTGGACTGGGACTCCGGGCCGCGGACGGCGGCCGAATTTTTCGCGCAAGGCGGGCAGCGGTCTCGCGTGGATCATTATGCCGGATTTTTGCGTCCGCTAAAAAACGATAACCCCTCGGCACCGCTGCTGTATGCCTGTGATTGCAGCCGGGAAACCGCCCGGCGCGCCGCGGAGGCTTTGGGTCGACCGGGAATTTATCCAGGCACGTGCCGGAATCGGAATTTGACCATAAATATTGGTGGTTCGTCCGCTCCTACCGCAGTGCGCATTCTGGTGCCGACAGGTACCGCGGTCTTCATCCGGGATATTTTCGGCGATGAATCAATGGCCCGTCCCGATTTGGAAATGGGAGATTTCCTCGTTTGGAAAAAGGATGGCTTGCCTGCGTATCAATTGGCGTCAGTTGTGGATGATGACGAGTTGGGCGTTAATCTCGTGGTGCGCGGGCGCGACTTGTTGCGGTCGACGGGGGCACAATTGTACTTGGCCCAATGCTTGGGAGTGAACCTGACCCAAGCCCGCTTTTTTCATCATGGCCTGTTCCTGGACGGTGCGAGGGAAAAAATTTCCAAGTCCGTACATTCCGCCCGCGAACCTTGTTTCGCGCGCGAACCCGGTTCCGCGCGCGAACCAGGAAGATTTGCTTTGAAGGTACTGAGCGACTCCTCTGGCGGATTATCTTGTTTACTGGGGTTCTTCGGCGCGAAACTGGGTTTGGGCCGGATGGGTGAGCCATGGACTTTAGGGTTGCCTGCGTTGTTGGAAAAGTTTTCGCCCCTGAGCATTCCGAGGACGGATTTCCAAGGCGATGATTTCCTGCGCGAATATCCGGACTGGAACGGGCCATTTTCCCGGCCCGGTTGAACTATTTTTCACTTATGATTCTTGCCGGCGATTTCCCCCGTTTTAAACGTGAACCCTTGGTGATGGCCACGGCATATGATTTCCCCTTCGCGGCCATTTTAGAGGAAGCGGGAGTGGATCTCATCCTGGTCGGCGATTCCTTGGCCAATGTGGTATTGGGTCTTTCGTCCACACGGGAAGTCGGCATGGACGCGATGTGCCTGTTCGTAGGTGCGGCGTCGCGGGGCGCGCCGCTAACGCATATCGTCGCGGATATGCCTTATGGCTCCGATGCGCAACCTGCCTTAGCGGCCATGAACGCCAAACGCTTTAGGGACTGCGGAGCGCATTCGGTGAAACTGGAGGGTCCCAAGTTCGACGCCGTGAGGGCGATTACGTCCGAAGGAATCGCCGTGATTGGCCATTTGGGCTTGCTTCCCCAGACAGCCAAATCGTTCAAGCAGGTCGGGCATTCCGATCGGGAGCGTGATGAGGTTTTAAGCGCCGCAGAAGGATTGGCGCAAGCCGGAGCCGTCGCCTTGGTCCTGGAACATATGGCATTCGACCTGGCCGCGCAAATCACCGCTCGCATCCCCATACCCACTATCGGCATCGGCGCGGGGCCCGGAGTGAATGGCCAAGTCTTGGTCTTGCATGACTTTCTCGGAATTCGCGGAGGCCATTTGCCGCCCTTCGCCAAAGCCTTTTCCGATGTCCGCCAAGAAGCGTTGCGGGGCGCACGGGGCTATTGCGATGCCGTGCGCAAGCATGCTTTTCCCCCGGTTTAGAAATCCCATAGCAGCGGAAGATTCATTCATGGAAGAAAAAACACCAGCGGCTAATCAGGGTTCCCAGGATGAAGCCCTGCGGCCCGCGCCTGGATTGGAAATCGTTCAAGGCAGGGAGTTCCTGTCCGAAAACGTTTCCATATCCGGTCGGCACTTCATTCGTTGTTCCTTCAATTTCTGCAACCTGATTTATTCCGGAGGGCCGGTGGGCCTGGTTGAATGTGGAGGCGGTAAAAATCAACTCGTGGAGGTGGGGCCTTTGCTGGAAGCGTTGCAGGACCTAGAGCCTAGCGTAATCCGTGAGAAGATGCTCCGGTATTGGAAAGAAGTTCGGATTGGATTGAACCTAGAGCCCTCACAATCGTCAGCCGAATAATTTTCCTTTTATGGCTAGAACGCAGCAAGCTAAAAACCCGAATGGGAAAATCCACGCTAAGAGATTTTCCACGGCATCCCCATGCTGCAAGTACCAAGTATCGCGAACCTTGATCGGTAATTTGCAGCGCAAAACGCTCTGCTGGAACAACTTTGTTTTCGACACCACGCGTCCTTTATAATCATAGAACACGCTGATGCCGGCGTTGGCGCAGCGCGCGATTGGGACGCCGGTTTCCACGGCGCGGAATCGGGCGATGTTGGCGTGTTGGTAGGGCGCATTGCTGTAACCGAACCATCCATCATTAGTGATATTGACGAACAATTGCGCTCCCCGGCGGCGCATTTCCCGAGCCAGGTCGGGATAAATGATTTCATAACAAATCGAAGGCGCGTACGGGACCCGGTTCCGCCAGATCTTAATGTCGGTTCCGGGAGAAAAGTCGCCCTCCCCGAGATTGACATAGTTGATGATGGGAAAGACGTCGTCGAAGGGCAGGCGCTCGCTGAAGGGCACCAACCTGATTTTGGAGTACTGTTCCAAAGTATCTTCGGGGGCATGGCCCCGGAACAGGAAAGCGGAATTGAAAAAGAGATAAGCGTGATAGGGCTTGGGGTCGGGAATCGCATCCAAAGCGCCGACGACGATATCAGCGCCGGTTTTACGGGCCTTCGCGCGGAAATGCGCAATCACCTCGTCGCGGCTTTTCAGGAAATCCGGAACGGCCGTTTCCGCCAAGACCATCAAGTCCGTGCCGTCAATCGAGGTGGCTGAACTATCCATGGTGTCCCAAGTTTTTTGCATCACCTCCTGGAAATAATGCTCATCCCATTTCTTGGTTTGCGGAATGGCCGGTTGAATCAAGGATATGTCCATGGTCGCGATCGGCGCAACGTCGGGCGCGTCCAGGGATACCAATCCTTGGGCGCAGATCAATAACGGTATCAGTAAGGAAACCGCCGCCGAAGCAAAACCCAACGCCCATCTCCCGCCGCGCCATGCGCGAAATGCAGAAAGCCAACCGACATTCGTGACGACAATAACAAAGGTTAATCCGAATACTCCCAGCCAGGACGCGCTTTGGATCATTACGGGCCAGTTTCCCAGGGCATAACCCATGTCGTTCCAGGGAAAGGACATTTCCCCGCGCGTGCGCAGAACCTCCAATCCTGACCATAAAAACGGATAGGCCAACAGCCCATAGGGGAGACGCGCCAATACCCCGAACAGCCAACCCAGGAGCGCGTTAAAAAGAGACAAGAACAGAATGAGCAGGATGAGGCCGAACCCAATCACCAGCGCCGGACCGACTTTCATCACATTGTAAATCCACCAGTACATGATGATGTTGTAAACGATGCCACTGGCGAAATGATAGGCGAAGGCTTGTTTCAGGTTAAGCCGTAAGGTCGCCAGCATGGCAGGGATGAGGACGACGAAGGCTAATGGCCCCAGCGGAAAGGGCGGGTAGCATAAGGCCCAGGCGGCGGATGAGAAAATGATCCAGCCTAATAAAGGCCAGATAGGACGGCTCGGGCGCAGGCGAAGTAAAATCGCTTTGAGCATCAGCGTTTATTTTGCGGGTGGAGAAGCAGGACGAATTCCCCCTTCGGCGTGCGCTCGCGATAATGTTCGCGCAGCTTGGAAACCGGACCGGCCAGGAACTCTTCGAATTTCTTGGTAAGCTCCCGGGCCAATACGACATGATGCTCCGGCCCGAATACTTCTCCGATTTCCTCCAGGAATTGACGCACCTGGTGCGGCGAAACATAAAAAGCCAGCGTCGGAGCATGCTGTTCGTCTTCGCCCCAGCGGGCTTTCAAGGTTTCCAGTTTGCGAAGACGTTGGGCGGATTTCTTGGGCGGAAAATTTTCGAAAGCGAACCGGTCGGTGGGCATTCCCGAACCGGTCAATGCCGTAATCAACGCGCACGGGCCGGGAATCGGGAAAACCTTCACGTTTTCCGCCAGCGCCGCCTTTACCAAATTGAAGGCCGGATCCGCGATGCCGGGAGTCCCTGCATCACAGATCAAGGCCAGACGTTGGCCTTGTTTCAACCTGTCGATGTAACCCGGCGTGCGTTTTTCCTTATTGAAATCATTGTAGCTCTCGCTGGGACGGCCGATGCCGTAGTGGCTCAACAAAACCCGTGAGTGCCGCGTGTCCTCTGCCAAAATCAAATCAGCGGACTTCAGGATTCTTACGGCGCGAAAGGTGATGTCTTCCAAATTCCCGATGGGCGTGGCCACGAGATAAAGGCCGGGAGCCAAAGGAGACAAGGGGTCGTGGATTTCGGGAGGGGAGAAAATCTCTTCCGGATTTTCCTGCTCGGCCTCGGGGCCTTTTCCATTATCTCCGTCATTTCCGTCGTCTTCGGCTTCCGGTTCGGCATCGCGCATCATGCTAGCGAAAGATACTCCTTCGCCAAATTATTTGCGACGCTTCTTGAACAACTTGAAGATGCGCGTGGACTGCGAAGACCCTGCCGTTGCGGTCACCTTAAGGAAATACAATCCATTGGCGATTTCGCCCCCGCGTTCCCCGCGTCCATCCCACGGCACTTCCTGGTATCCGACCACGTTGCGCTCTTCCAGGCCCCGCACCAGGCGGCCCGCGCGCGAATAGACCTTTAAATCGACCCGATCGCAATAATCCGTCAAACTAAAAACGAAGGTGGTGGTGTCCGCGAAGGGATTCGGATAGGCTCCCAAATCCTTGATGGACAGGCTTTCGCCCATGCGGTACACCAAGGTTTTCGCGGCGATGTTTCCGGAAATATCCCGAGCCACGACGCGCAGGGAATCGAGCCCGGAAGTCCGCTTCGGTAAAAAATTCAGGCGGGCCAGGGTCGGGAACCGTGACGCATCACGGCTCAGCGCAGTGGAGTCCGGGGACGCGCCGTTCAGGGTAACGACCGGAGGGTGGGAAACCAGGTCCACGCCTTGTCCGTCGCGGATTACGATATCGATGGCCGTATGCAACGGAACAAAATCATCGGGCAGAAGCGTTTGGCCTCGGCTGCTCATCTGGATCAACGGGGCGTCCAGATCCGAATTTTGCAACAGGGCGTAATAACCATTTCCAAGCAAGCGCGAATTGAAAAACATGTTCGCATCGGACAGTGAATCCAACTTGAGCCAAACCAATCCCTGGTCGTCCCGATAATGCCATGCGGGCCCCGGCGGAATGGGCTCGGAGTTCGCCGTGGTTTTTACTCCAGCGGAAATCCCCGGCGGTTTTTTTACGGCCGAAACGATCCATTCATTTGCGGAATTCGCGTTGGAGGATAGGGATATATGCATGCGACCATCGGGGCCTCCCGTCGGTACGGGCCGCATAGATGCGGGCCGCAAATATCCGGGTAAGGAGTCGAGAGGAGAGCGTTCCACGAAAATACGCGCTGGCTTACCGGATTTCGACAGGGATACTTTTGTTCCTTGCGGATCGAGGGTGAAATCATCTCCCGCACCTAATAAGATGGTTTGTACGTGAAGCACGGAATCTCGGGCTGCGCCGACCGCAGCGACCTCTCCGGGCCGGGCTGGGAGCAATTCGACGCGCAGGGTTTTTCCGTTCACCATGCTGTCCGCCAGGTTGAAAAACAGGGAATCAATTTTACCAGTCCCCAACTCGCCGCTAAATCGCAGGGTATCGAAAATCGGTTGCGCGCCTTGCGGATCTTCCGTCAATGCCAGGCTGAACAATTTGGCCGTGCCCAATCCCCGGTTGTGAATGGGAATCCAAACGCCGAGCTTATCCTGGATGGGGAGGCGGAAGGCCGGAGTGGGAATTTCCAGGCGCGCCAGCTCGGACAGGGGGACGGAGTAAGTCCGCGAATTCAGATTGGAAAGCGTTTGCATGGGCTGGCCTAAATCATTCATGACCTGAAGAAATATTCGGAAGGCCAGGTAGGCCCGAGGATGTACGAAATTTCCAGGCGGCACCAATAACTTGACTTTATGCGCCGATTGGAAATGCACTCCGTCGGCGCTTTGCAATACTTGCTGGCTTTCATCCGGGAAGGCCGGGGCAGCATCACTCGGGCCGACCGCGAATAACGCCACACCGGATTGAAAGGATGTTTTCGGATAAACCGTCGCCAGCCGCATTTGTATGGAAACGGAATCCCCCGGAGCCGCATCGGCGGGAGAAATGCCTACTGAATCGATCAGCCAGTCCAAGGACGAAAAGGGCGCGGAAACCTCGCGGGACTTCCCATCATCCCAATAATCCACGATGACCTTTCCGTTTTTCATGGCTGCGGCCAAGGTGGTGGGCAAGGCGGTAAAATGATGCGTCAGATCGAATGCCCCTTGCGTCACGGAAATGGGCGTCTCGCTTTCCACCGAATCTCCGAAATAGATGGTCGCGATTCCATCGGCCTTGTCCATGGCCAGACCCTCACCGTGGGCCCGTAACGTTAAGGTTCCCCCCAAGGATTGGGGTTGCAGTGTCAATATTCCCTCTGCAGAGGCGAACGACAGATGCAAAGCCGGGTCGCCCAGCAGATTGAATTCAGCAAGAATCGGAAGGAACGCGTCGCCGGTTTTAAGGCGGACCAGATTTTCCGATTGGGTGATCAAGGCTCCCACTGTACCGTAAACGTTGCCGGTGGCGGCGGAAACCAGTTCGGAGGACAAGGGTGTTCCGGCTGCGTTGGAAATATATCCGGCTGCGCCATAGAAGCTCGCCGCGCCGCCTTTTTCCAGACGCACCATTTCCTCTCCCAAAGATCGGGCCGCGACGTCTTCGAAATAACCGGTGAGGCAGGTGATGGAGGCCACCAGGGGTATGGGAAAATCTCCGTTGACTTTGCCTGCGTCGATTTCCTTCAGCGTCAACACGCCGGCGTCCGACCATACGGCGCCCCCGCCATGACCGACGAAAGTCACCAGGTTGAATCCCGAGTCCAATTGATTGAGGAAATTTCCCAACCGTATCCGGTCTTCGTAGTACGGTGACCCAGGATATAAATCGACCCGGGATATTTGCCGATCGTTGGCCGCGGCGATACTTTCCAGAACAGAATTTTGATCCATGAAGGACGATTCATATCCGGAAATCAAAAGTGCCTTGTTCTGCCAATGGCCGGCGGGCCGCGCGGTTTCCAGCAGGATGGTTTTATGCACCACGCCCGACAATTCCGCTGGGGTGGTCACGGGAATGCGTCCGATGAACAGGTCCGCCAAATCATCTTCGCCGTTAACTTTGGCGAAATAATCGTCGTCGGCCGCGACGCCCCAGCCGCTGATATTCACCAAATGGGTGGGCACAGTCGTGACCTGGAAGGAGCCGCTTTGCTTGTCGAACCAGGTGGATGCATCGCCTACCAAGGTCAGGTAGGTCGGCGCGGGGCGAGGCCAATTGGCATAGGCGTATTGCGTGAAGCGCCGGATGGCCGCCGGATCCATGCTGCCGTCCCCGAAGGTTTGGTAGATATGGTCCGCCATGACTATTGCGCAGCGCAAGCCCTGCTTGCGGTGAAAAGCCACCAAGGAATCCAGCGCCGGTCCGCGCAGGTATTTTTGGGTGATGAAGATATCGTCCGCCCCTTCCGAAGGGTTCAACAAATCCGGCAAGGTATCCAAGTGTAGGTCAGGTTTTTCACGCTTGTCCAGGCCGCACGCCAAATACGAAGTGGCCCCGGACAGGCTGTCCACCAGGTTGATTTGGATGCGGGAACCTTGATTGGTAATCCCGAAGTTCGCAAGCTTCCGTCCCGCCAGATCCCATATCGAGACCGCCGCCGTAGAGAACCCATCCAAACTGAATCCGACATTGCCCACGCTGTCCGGAAAGCTGTTGGAAAATCTCAGCATATCGCCCTGTACTTTATAACTCGCGGGAAAATCCAATTCGAAATAGTTCAAATAGGCATCCTGATTTTCGACTAACGTTCCATTCGAAGTGAAAAGGTCGTTCACCTTTTGCATCGTCAGTACGTTTTTTCCTGGAAGTAAAATCCCGGGTTTGAGCGGGGATGATTTCCAGGTAAAACTATTCTGACCTTCCCACACGGCGTCGTTGCGGGCGCCGCCGACCAGGGAAATATCCGTCCCATTCAAAAGGAATTTGACATGATGGTCCGGATCCGCATTGGAATTATTAGTCACGCCTTTGAGATTGACCACGATGCGTAAGTCGCCTGCACCAGAGGCTTGCGAGGAGCCTGCGTCGGTTCCAAAGGCCTGCGTCGCGGCGTTGTAGCCCAAATTAAACTCCACGTCACGCGAATCTTTTTGGGTGCCCACTTTCGTCCAAAACCAAAAATCCGTCAGTTCGTTTTCTTCCACGCGCGAACCCAGGTCGACAATATCGTCCGCCGACGTGGAACCGATGCGTAAAATTTCCAAATCTTGTTCTTGGTGGTCGTGCACATGAAAGGGCTGGGCCCGTTTAACCGTCGCCGAATCGAATATCCCGGCGGACATTTGTCGCGGCGCCACCGGAACGAACGGGGCCCGTAACCCCAAAGTTCCCCCTCCCCAGGTTAACATGAAATCCGCCGTCGCGGAGTAGAAAGAGTTGTAGGAGTTGACGCCTACCGGCCGGTTGCCGATGAACTCGATGAAGTCTCCGGGATCCCAATGTCCGTCGTCTTGACCCTGAATGTACATGGGCTTTTCCACGCCATCCTGATACAAGCGCATGTACCTGGGATCGATAGAGGACAGAGGCAGTCCCGCCTTATCCAGCGCGGCGAATTCGACTACTTCGATGTTTTGTCCTCGGGTTTTTATTAACAGCCGCTGCCTGGGAAGAAATGCGCTCGGCCCAGGCCCCGCAGCGGAAGATTTGGCGAGAACCGTAACCGGAGCGCTGCGAAAATTCCTCGATTGGACGTAATTGATGAGCCAGGAGGACAGGGCTTGTTCGGCCGGGCTGTTGGCCGGCGGGGCGAAGGCCGACCGGAAATTCCGACCGGAAACGGTTTTGAAATCGATCCGGAAGGATGCGATCCGAACCCGCGAGAGCCCGGAGAAGCCTCCCGGATTCCAGACCATCGCCGCCAGGGTAACGTCACGGAACCGTGACGTGGGCGTTACCGTAAACGATCCGGCCCCCGAATCGCTTTGCTGGCTTTCCACCGTCACGACGGGGACGGTTCCCGGTGGTACGGCGAAACTGAGCGTGCGTTCGCCAAGCTTCCGCGCCCGCGATGCCGTCGGGTTGGAGGAAGGAAATGACGATTGCCACGCTGCCCGAAACCCCTTGGAATCCGTGGCGAGGAGCGTCCATTCACCCTTGGCCGGCGACGAAGGCATTTGCGGGCTCATCGAGGCCGTCCTGGTCGTGGCCTGAGAAAACGGTTTTTGAATTCCCGTCAAGGACCAAGCCGCCGGCAATCCTGAAGACCCCATCAAGGCGCCCAATGCGAGCGCGATTCGCCACCGGGATAGAAATGGTTTCATAGGCCTATCCGATGAAACCGAGAGCATCCCAAGCTTTGGTTTAACCCGGTCTGATGGCCCTGAAAACTTTCCGCGCCTTGCAGGCAAAGGAAATCGGATATCGTGTCTCCCGGGGTCAGGCCTTCGAGAACCAGCGAATCCACCTGCTGGGTATTGCCGAAAATGGGGGTAAAGCACGCGTTCAAAGGCATGCAGGTATCTTGTTTAACGGACCAAACTCCGGCTCTTTTTTCCCACAACTTGCTTCGCAAGAGAATACCGGAGCCGCTCTGGGTCTCCACCTCAATTTTCAGCACACGGCCGGACAGGTAACTTCCCGGTGACGGTTGCAGGATGGAGAAGGAGGGCAATATCGTGATGGAATCCACGGCCAGGCTATCGCTCTGGCGCTTCTGCCCGGTAGCCTCGACCCAAACGGCTCTGATCGCGTAGTACACGGTTAAGGGCAGGGATGTATCCGGCAAATTCAAAACCACATGAGGAGTATCCCCGGCGTTTTTGGAAGCGGGCACGGTCAACAGGGCGCTCTTCAGCGAGTCGCGCTGCACCCCTTGGTAAATCTCGTAGTAAGTCGCATGGCCTTGGGAATCGGGCTTCCAAGCGAGATAAATGCCGGGGTTACCCGTTTCCGGATCGGCCATTTCCAGATGGATATCGGTAAGATAAACCGTCGGTAAGGCCGGCGCCGCTGGCTTGTCGGAACAGTACATGCCTTGGCAGGCGACTACTCCCAAAAACAGGGCGAACCAATGGAGTAGCGGACCCGCCTTTGGGGCTGTGGGAGGGAGATTGGTTTTCACGCGTGATTGAGCAAACGGGACCTTTACCCTCGATTGAGGTTTTGCAGAATTATATCAAGCCGTTCGCGTCGAATGCCACCCTTCAGGCTAATTCCTAGCTTTGTTTGCAACGATTATGAACATGAACAGCTCGAAGGAAAAGCATTACGTCGTCGCCATTGACGGCACCAGCGGCTCGGGTAAAAGCAGCACGGCCCGCATCGTGGCCAAGGAATTGGGTATTCTGCACTTGGATACCGGGGCGATGTATCGGGCGGTGACTTTTCTAGCTCAGGAAAAAGGCATTGTTCCGGTCGATGCCGAAGGCCTGAAAAACCTGTTGTCGGATTTGAAATGGGAAGTCGATGCGCGCGGGCATTTGCGCGTGAACGGCCGCGATTTAAGCCGGGAGATTCGAACCGATGGCGTGACTGCGGCCGTCTCGGATTTTGCCCGCATCCCCATGGTGCGGGAGGCCCTGGTTCCCATCCAGCGGGAGATTGGCCTGCGCAATCCCGCCGTGGTGGAAGGCCGCGATATGGCCACGGTGGTTTTCCCGAATGCACGCTTCAAGTTTTTCATGTACGCCAGCCCGGAAGTCCGCGCTAAACGGCGGGTTATGGAACTTAAAACCATGGGTCAAGAGCCGGATTTCCAACACGTCCTGGCTAATCTCATCGAACGGGATCACATCGATTCCAGCCGCCAGCACAGCCCCTTGGCAAAGGCGCCGGACGCCGTGGAAATCGATACCTCAGGGTTAACATTCGCCGACCAAGTTGCTATCATTGTCAGCCACGTTTTGAACAACCGCTGAAGGCGGCCCCAGCGGCCCGCTCACGGTGGTTTTCGGACGGTTACCGGTTTTCATTTTGGAACCGGACAGCGGCGACGAAGACCCTTTTCCGGAGTTCGGAAATTAACCCTTCTTCGCCGGACAGATCCCGCGCGAGGCGCTTCACCTAGTGATAAACCTCATCCCCGCGGACGATCAGGAGCATCAATCACATGGCAAAGTTGTTGTATGGAACCGAAGAGGATTTGAAGGATTTCGGCGACGAGTCGGAAGCCAAAAATCACTTCCAGGTTAAAAAAGAAGTTCTCGCCCAATACGAATCCTCCCTCACCGGTTACACCGAAGGCAGCATCGTCAAGGGCACCGTGGTGCGCGTGACGGACACGGACGTGTTCGTCGACATCCGCTTCAAGTCGGAAGGCATCATCTCCAAGCAGGAGTTCAAGGACGACCTCGACCTGGCCCCGGGCAAGGTCATCGACGTGTATTTGGAACAGGTGGAAAACGCCGACGGCCAAATCATTTTGTCCAAGCAGCGCGCGGACTTCATGCGCGTCTGGGAGCGCATCCGTGAAGCGTTCGAAAAAGAAGAAATCGTCACCGGTACCATCACCCGCCGCATCAAGGGTGGCGTTGTGGTCGACCTGTTCGGCATCGAAGCCTTCTTGCCCGGATCGCAAATCGATCTGCGCCAAGTGCCCGATCTCGACGCCCTCATCAACCAGAAGATGGACTTCAAGGTCATCAAGGTCAACAAGATCCGCCGCAACATCGTGGTTTCGCGCCGCGTGGTCTTGGAACAAGAGCGCAGCAAGATGCGCGACGAAATCATCGACACGTTGGAAAAGGGCCAGGTCCGCGAGGGCGTGGTCAAGAACATCACCGACTTCGGCGCCTTCATCGATTTGGGCGGCGTGGACGGCTTGCTCCATATCACCGACATGAGCTGGGGCCGCGTGAACCATCCTTCGGAGGTCGTCTCCCTCGGAGATCGCGTGAAGGTTGTGGTCCTCGACTTCAACGAGAAGAAGGAGCGCATCAGCCTCGGCATGAAGCAGCTCACCAAACATCCGTGGGAAGATGTGGCCGCGAAGTATCCGGAAGGCACCAAGGTCAAGGGCAAGGTCGTATCCATCACGGATTACGGCGTGTTCGTGGAATTGGATCAAGGCGTGGAAGGCCTCATCCACATCTCCGAAATGTCCTGGACGCAGCATGTCAAGCATCCCTCGCAGCTCCTGAACCAGGGCGACGAAGTGGAAGCCGTGGTCTTGAAGCTCGACGCCGAGAACGAGAAAATCTCGTTGGGCTTGAAGCAGGCGACCCCGGATCCGTGGCAGCATATCGAAGATGAAATTCCCGTCGGCTCCAAGGTTACCGGAGAAATCCGCAACCTCGCAGCCTTCGGCGCGTTCATCGAGATCAAGGAAGGCGTGGATGGCCTCATCCATGTGTCCGACATGTCCTGGACCAAGAAGATCAACCACCCGTCCGAAGTGCTCAAGAAGGGCGACAAGGTCGAGTGCATCGTCATGGCCATCGACAAGGAAAAGCGCCGCATCAGCCTCTCCATGAAGCATCTGGAAGATGACCCGTGGGACAATGTCGCGACCAATTTCCCGCTCGGGAAGGAAGTCCAAGGCAAAATCGCCCGTCTTTTGGAGCGCGGTGTGATCGTGGAAGTGGAGGGAGGACTCGAAGGATTCATCCCGACATCCAAACTGACTTCCGACAATATCCGGAACCCAGCCGAGGCCTTCAAGCCCGGTGACACGGTTCCGGCGGCCGTGATTGAAGTGGACGGACCCGCGCGCAAGTTGACCTTGAGCGTGACCGACTATTTCAAGAACAAGGAAGACGCGGAGTGGAAGTCCTACCTGTCGGCCCATAAGCCGCAGCCGGCCACGCTCGGCGACGTCATGAAGCTGGAAGGCGAATAAGGCTCCAGGCAATCTCAGCGCCATCCAACTTCGGGGTACGAACCCCGGAAATTACGCGGAGGAGGCTTAACGGCCTCCTCTTTTTTTTCGACGGATTTTTCCGATTTCTTAACGGGCCGTTAGTCGGCCAGTACCGGATCCGGAGTCGCTTGCTTAGGCGAGGGGAACGGGAAATAACGCTTCAATCCCTTCGCCGCTTGCAAAACGAAATTTAAAAGCACGTCCTGGTCCGTATTGGTGAACGGCTTCGCATGGCCTTGATCAGGGGCCTTGCGATTGTAAACGGTGAGGCTTCCCATGATTTCACCGCCAATGTCGATGGCCGCGGCCAGCATGGAATCCTTGCCTAACCCCAAGTCCGCATAGGGCGAACGTGATAAATCGTCGCAGCGCAAAGGCCCTTTTCCCGGCGACAAATCCGCGACTACGAATTCGTCCACGGCCAAAACCGATTCCAGCCAGCCCGCGTCGCGGCTCGACACGGTTTGGCGGACTTCCAGGTCTTCCAAGTGCGAGTTTCGCAAGCGCAGGACGCAGGTTTCGGCTTCCAGAATGAGTCCGAGATTGGATAAAATCATCCTGTTCAATTCCGACAGGGAAGCGGTGTTGGATACGTCGAAGGAGAATTGGGAGATCGCGGAATACTTTAAGGATTGAACCTTCATGCTTTCCAGTTCGCGCGACTTGGAAAACTCCCGGCCGAGCATTTCCCCGATTTTTTTCAAAAGCCCGGTTTCTTCCTTCAGATTGTTTTTTTCGGAATTCATGAAAAGAAATAACGCGCCGACGATTTCCTGGGACACGCCGACGCGGATGGGCTGGACCAACGACCACTTCTTGGTGCGCGGAAACTTCCCGGTGGCGTTGACGCAAAACGGATGCCCGCATTTGAGGATGCGCTGCGTGAACAAGTCGTCCAACAGCATGGGCTTTTCCTTCAAGGAGGTTACGCCGACGGAACTCGAAGCTTTGGCGACGAAGCTTTTATCCGTCGGATTTATCTCATAATAAGTGCAAGCCGTCGCGCCGAAGGCATTGACGAGCTTCATCAGCATGAGATTGAGCCGTTCTTCCATGCGGTATTTCATGGATAGGATTTCGCGCACGGCGTTGATGATTCCCAGGGAATGGGCCGTGGTTTGGTTGGTATCGGGGTCGCGCGTGGATTTGATCATCTCCGCGGTCAACCCGGCCAACTCCTGCAGGAACTCCACGTCCTCGCGCCCGAATATCCGCGCCGGATTCTTGCTGGATATGTTGATGACGCCTACGGGCTCATCGCCATCCTTGAGCGGACAGCAAATCGCCGAGGTCAAATCGCCATTTTGGTATTCGGCCGCGTGGAGGTCCTTGTCGGCGCGTCCCTGGATCAAAACGGCTTCGCCGCGGCGCACGGCCATGCCGGAGACGCCCTTGCCCACGCGCTGGATGGCGGATAGGACTACGTTCGGGTCCAGGCCTACGGAAGCCTCGATCGTCAATTGGCGCTTGGAAGGATCCAGGAGCATGAGCGATCCGCAATCGGCACCCGTGGTTTTTACGGCGGTGTTCAGAATGACTTTCAGGATTTCGTCTTTGTTCTTGGCCAAGCCCACCGCTTCCCGGAGCTCCTCCAGGCTTTGCAGCACGGCATCCTTGCCCTCGCCACCGCTTTTCTTCACTCCGCAGAAAAGTATGCGCGCTCCCAGTCCGCTGATTACGTCCACGCGCTTCATGGACAATTTGCGGAGCCGCGCCGAGATGGTCGGGTTGTGCGTCGTATCGATGATGATATCCAGATGCGGGTATTGCGTCAGTCGGCTTACGTCCTCCAACTCCGGGTTCAGGACCTTGATGACATGGATGCCTTCCGCGTCGAGAAGGTTGGGGAGCAAGTGGGCGGTCTCGCGGTTCAAACCGACGATTGCGACTTGGCGAATCACGCCTGTGCTTGGGGAAGGAAAATCGCGGCCTTCGGTCATGGAATGACGACTCCTAAATGGACAGGATGGGAAAACCGTGGGAATACGATTTATCGCGTCCAGGATAATTTTATGCCAGGCGCAACCTTAGGGCAATCCCGCACTTAGGCCCTCATTTCGAAATTTCGCGGTGTTTGGGCCTTTTGGGTCCGACAGCTGAAAAAGCCTAATTTCCCAATAATTTCCATAGGTTCCGGAGCGTGGCCTAAGGTAACTTTCAAGGAACCGTAACATCCATGATTCCTGTGATATAACTCAATAAATATGGGGTCTTCCAGGCATTTATCGGAATTTTATCTACGACCGTGTTCACCGAAAGAACCGGAATCGAATTTCTGAGCGCGCCGCTCGGGCTTCCGCCCGAACGATTGTGCTGCCTCGCCCTGGATTGATTGCGCACGGCCGGGTTTGCCCCTACAATGATCCCATGTGGTCCGTTTCCCTGCTGCCCAAAACCAGATTTCCGGAATCCGTGCGTCGCCGGGTGGAAAACCTGGCGCCCCCTCCGGCTTACGCCGCCGGCCTGGTTTCCGTGGCCCTCGCCGCGATTGTGATTCCCGCGCATTACGCCGCCCTGGTCGCGCTCATCGCCTACGGTCTGTACCGGCATCTTATGGCGCACGCAGGTTGGATAGCGGGCTCGTCGGCAAGCCTGGGCCTGGGCTTACTTTACTTGACCTTGGGAATGATTCTGGCCATGACCCTGTTTTTCCTCCTGCGTCCCTGCCTTCCCCGCCGCCGGAAAGGCAAAGGCGATATCATCATGCCGGATGACGCCGAGCCGCGGCTCCATGCGTTCGTGCGCGACGTGTGTATTTCCTTGGGCGCGCCGGTGCCGGTTCGGATCCTGGCCAACATGGAAGTGAACGCCAGCGCCAGATTCATGCCCGGACCGGGCAATGTGCTCCGCGGCCGTTTGGAGTTGATGATTGGCCTGCCCTTGGTGCGCTGCATGGATTTGGGGCAATTCGCCGGCGTATTGGCGCATGAGCTGGGGCACTTCCGCCAGGGGGCGGGCATGCGCATGGTACATGGCATTCGCTCCGTCAATCAATGGTTCGCGACGGCCGCGGTCCGCGAAGACGCATGGGAGCCCGGATGGTCCAACCAAGGCCATCGATTGGATCCGCTTGTGTATGTGCCTTTAGCGGCCGCGAAGGTATGTGCCTCCGTGATTAGGCTGGTATTAAAAGGCCACCTGCGCGTCGGCCAGGCGGCCAGTTGCCTGCTGTTGCGCCAAATGGAATTCGAGGCCGATCGCTGCGCCGTGCGTACCGTGGGAGGCGAATGTTTCGCGGGAATGGTCCTCGAGGCGAAAATCTTGGAATCGGCCTGGGCCTTGGCCAACCGGAGCCTGGGGATGGCCCTGCGCGAAGGGCGCTTGGCGGATGATTTGCCCGCGCTGGTCGCGGCGCACACGCGCGTCTTCATACCCGAAGTCCGCCGCAAAATGGAACGCAGCCTGATGCGCGAGCCTACGGCTTGGTTCGATACCCATCCCAGCCTTTCCGAACGGGTGCGCCGCGCCCGGGGCATGCCCGGGAGGGGATTGTTCCGTTCCGGCGATCCGGCTTCCTCACTTTTCACGGATTTCGCGTCCCTGTCCCGAGCCGCTTCCATGGCTTTTTATCGCATGGATTTGGGAGAGGATTTCAACCCGTCACGGATGGTTTCAACCTCGGATCTCGTTACGGGTCAAAGCGAGGTGCAAGTAGGGGAAGCGGCGGTAACCGGGTACTTTCTGGGTTACCTCACCAATCTTCGGCCGATATGGGTGGGGGAAGAGGATTTTCGCGGCGAGCCTGATCGCCGGGCTTTAACCAAGCGACTCCAGTCGGCGCGCGGGCGTTTGGAATCCGTTGCGGCCGGAATGTCGGAGCGTTACCAGGCATTCGCCCAAGCGGATTTCCGGTTGCTGGATGCCGTCCAGGCGCAGGCCTTGATACGCGCCAATTTTTGGATCGAACCCGGAGATTTCCAGTTAGAACGCGGAGGAGTGAACCAGGCGGCTCAGGCATTCCTAGGCGCCGAGGCCGATCAACGCCGGTTGGCGAAGTTTTTGGATCCCTTTGAATCGGATGTGCGCACTCGTTTGGCAACGGCGTTGCGGCTGGTCGGCGACGCCGAAGTGGGACTAAGCCTGCCCGACGCGCAGGCTTCCGCCACCGAGGTAACGCGTATGCTACCTTGCCTGGAGGTGCTTGCGAAAGCCTATCCCCGCCTGGTTTCCATGCGCCGTAGTCTGCACGGCATGGGCATTTTGTTGGAAAATTTGGAAGGCAATGCCCACGCGCGGGAGTTGCACGCGCAGCTACGCGCCCACGGGCTGGCCATCCGTCTGGATCTTGAGGCGCTGGCGGTTGTCTTCGCGGCTACGGCGTATCCCTTCGGATTCTCCGGCCCCACGGGCACGCTGGGCGAATATGCGTTGGATCCTTTGCCATCCGAAAATGATTTCGCCGGCCACTACGCGGCCGCAGAGGAGGCCTTGGGCCGCTGCTATGCGCTGTATTTCCGCATCATGGGCCGATTGGCGTTGACCGCTGGCCGCGTGGAAGGGGTTTTGGGCTTGGGGCCGCTTAGAGTCGGCGACGCAGCTTGAAATGGTGGCTTAAGCGCGAAATTTTTGCGGCAGTTTTCAGTCCTGCTTCAGTCGTTTGTCAGCCGCCTTGCGCGATTAGCGCCGCGTGTACCACGGGGTGAGGCTCGATGAGGATTTGATCCTGCTGCGCTTGGGCCAGGCATCGGGCGCTTAAAACACCTTGGGAATTCAGGTAGGCCAACTCATTTCCCACGGACGTATCCGTATTTCGAAAAATCACTTCGCGCAGGCGCCCCACCAATTTTTCCGCGAACTTCGGGATGGGGAAGCCCTTGAGCGTGAACGGTGCGGATCCTTCCTGCACCTCGCGCTTGCCGGTGCGGATGTCCGCAAATTCCAAATCCTGGCGGCTGGGCTTACCGGGAGGAAGCTTGAGGGCGAAGCCCGCCGGAACCGGAAGATTGCGGTTGAATACGATGGTCAATAATTCGGGGTTGCATGCGCGAATCACGGCAAGGCTGTATCCCGAAAGCAGACGCAATTGTCGCGGCGTCCAGGCATGGTTTAAGGTGAGGGTCCGATACGGGGCCGGCGCGTGTTTCCGCAAACCCGGGTAGAGCTTTTCCGCTTGCATGGCCAGGCTGGAGGCGGCGAGGAACATGGCGTAATAATTCCGGGATACCGAACCGAACCGTGCCTCGCTGAAATTCCGGATGATGTCCACGGGCTCGTCGCTACCGGTGGCGTCGATCGCATTTTGGATTTTCCCCAAACCGTTATTGTAGGCCATTAAGGCCAGCGGCCAAGAACCGAGATCCCTCTGGCAACGTTTCAGAAAGCGAGCCGCCGCGATTGTCGATGCCTTGGGATCCAGGCGCTGATCCATGCGGTTATCAATCACCAAATCCGGTCCCGCGAACGATTTCATCAACTGCCAAAGGCCGACGGCTCCGGCCGGGGACTGGGCATCCGACTGGAACCGGGATTCGACGTGGGGGAGGTATTTCAACCGCGTTGGAAGGCCATGCGCTTTAAGCACGCTGTCCAACTGGGGCGCGAAGGCAAAGGAATTTTCCAGACTGCGGCGGAAAGTCCTACGCATTCCGCGCCGATAGGCCATGCGATCCGCCGATGCCAGGACTTCTTCGGCGTCCCAATCCTCGGGAATTTCCCAGGACTGGATTTCCGGTACGGCGCGCCATGCTTCGGCGCCCGCCGCGATCACCATATGGACATGATTGCGCATCGCCTTGAGGGCAAGATTTAGACTGTCCGAAGCCTGGTCTTCGTCCAGATTCCGCAGCGAGGTTTTTCCGAAAACCACCTGAGGCTCCAGCGGGTCAAAAAACAAAGCCTCATCCTCGTCCATCCGATAATACAGTTCGACCATGATGGCGGCTTGATCCAGGATGAACTTATCGGCCGTAAACGCTGCGTCCGTTTTGATCAGCGCGCGATTGGCCTCCAAGGAGCCGGCAACGGATGTAATCGGTTGGGTTCCGGCCATTCCCAGCGCCAGCCAAATCGCCAATCCAGGCCTTTTGGAGCACGGCCTGGAAACGGATTCGATTTCCCCTTTAACCAGAACATCGCGGTCATGGGGAAACGTCTCAAATCCAACGCAAGAGCTGGCAGGCATGGGGCTGCTTTCTTGTGCGAATTTTGAGAGGGCGTTAGTTTCAGTCATAATTATTCTTGACGCGTTTTCCGCCGCGATTGGACGGCTACTCTGCGGGGAAAGTAACCTTTTCAAAATGGCGGCGCGCTGTTAATTCCACGCCCCATCCGGTTGTTTGTGAATATTGCGTGCGGAGTTTGATGAGGACGGGAATTTCTGGCGAAATTCGGTTTGCTGGATTTGGGGTCATTCGAAAATTCCTTCCCGAAATGTGATCGTTGTAACCGGGGTAACTCTTTTATCGGTAGTTAGGATATTTTTCCAAAGCACGGATATCCAGAAAAATCGGTGGAAAAAAAGAGATCCTTCCGAATTTCTTGGATTCGCGCATTTTCGAGTTCCCAAAAAATTTTCCGCAGGATTAGCTGGGAGGATCCGTACCGGAGTCCCAAGCCTTTTCCGCAGGGCTTGCGCGTCGATTATCGCAGTCCAGCTTAGATTTACGCATCCATTTGAGCCTTACGGCGGAATGGCTCTCCAAAACTGATTGCAGACATGCTTCGCTAACCCCAGGGGGTCGCAATGGCCATTCATTCCAGTCTTTCCGGTTTAGTTGGTTTTTCCGCCACAGTTCCGCTCGCGATCGCCGTGGGAATGATTTACGTGGTTCCGGCCCCGGCGAAGAAGCCGATGCGGATCGGCCAAGAATCGGAAGCTTGCCAACAGGGCAAGTCCGTGGCCGCTTCGGGAGATGTCCTTAAGGCCATCCGGATGCTTGCGCTTTGCGTCGAACGCGAACCAGGTAACTGGGACGCTACCGTAGCTTTGGGGGGCGCTTACCTGGAAGCAGGGCAGTTTAGCGGATCAGTAGAGGCGTATGCCAAAGCGCGCGCCCTGAAACCCTTGGATGACGCGCAGTTGGAACACTTCCTTTCCGCGCTTGAAGGCTCCGGGAATATTGCGGAACAAATCCCCGTCCTTGCCACACTCAATGCCCATAGGCCTAAAGACATCCACATCGCCGAAAGGCTTTTGACGGCGGTGGAAACCGTCGGGATACCGGGCCGCTTGGATGAATACATGTCCGCTCTGGAAACCCTGTCCGACAAGCCCGCTGCGAATCCGGTTCATTCGGCAAAGCTCGCCCAGGCATATCTCCGAGCGGGCAAGTCCGCCCCAGCCGAAAAAATTTTCCGGGATTTGTTGAAGCGGAGTCCGGAGAGCGGTGAGTATTGGGCGGGCCTGGCATCGTCGCAATCGCAAGCACATCCCGCGCAAGCCGCGGAAAGTTACGGCAAGGCGGCGTTGTATTCCGATCAGGCTGAACAGCGGAAAACGTATCAGGCTCAGGCTCTCGCGTTGTCCAAACCGGGATCGCCATTGACATCACCATCGGCATCACCCTCGCTGCCGGCATCTTCTACTCCGGTAGTAGTCAAAAAAAATTCGGCGGCAGCGATGGATTCCGTAAAACCTCAGGCCGCCAAAATAGATGCGGCCAGGATTGCGGCGGAAGAAAAATCGAAAGCCCAGGCCGAGGCGCAGCGCATTGCCCGCGAAGCCCAGCGAGTCCTTGAAGAGAAGGCCGAACAGGAAAAATTGGCTGCGGAAAGAAAATCCAAGGAAGAATTACAGGCCCAAAAGGAAAAGGAAAAGGAAAAGGAAAAACAGGAACGGCAAGCCCGTGCAGAGAAGGAAAAACAGGACAATGCGGCCCGGGAGGAAAAGGCCAGGCAAGCAAAGGCCGCCGCGGAGGAGAAGGCAAAGCAAGATTTACTGGCGCGCGAGAATGCGGACAAGCAGCGCATTGCGGAGGAGAAGGCAAGAAAATTAAAAGAGGATGCCGAGAAGCAGGAAAAGGTGGCTCGCGATCGCAAGGAGCGGTATGGGCATGCCCTGGGGTTGTATCAAACGGGCCACTTGGATTCGGCTGCGATAGTGTTTAAAGCCGTGCTGGAGGATTCTCCCGTCGTCCAGGCGTATTATTCTGCGGGTTGTCTTATGTTGGCGCGCTCCGATTTCGGAAAGGCCCTCACTTATTTGAACCAAGGACCGCAAGACATACCCGATCTCGCCGGACTGAAAGGCAAGGCATGCGTAGGCCTGGGAAAATATATGGAAGGACTTCCGCTCCTGGAAAGCCAATACGCCAAAACCAAAAATGATTCCTTCCTTGAGCCGATAATCGAGGCCAAGCAAAAAACCGGAGACGAACCCGGAGCCATGGGGTTTCTGCAGATCCTTTCCGACAGGCGTCCGGAGCAGGAAAATCTTCATTTGCGTTTGGCGCAATTCTACCGTAACCGCGGAGATACGTTGCGCGCGTCGGAGCAATTTTCGCGGGTTCTAATCTGCAATCCAAACCAGTTGGAGGCCAATATTTATCTGGGCATGGAAGCGGCGCACCGGGGTGATTTTTCACGCGCCGCGCCTCTGCTGGAAAAGGCGACGGCGGCCCTTCCGCAACGCGGGGATTTGTGGAAACTTCTGGGCGGGTCGGAGTGGCGGCTTGGCCGCAAGGAAAAAGCGTGGGACGCCTACGCGAAAGCCTTTACCTTGGCGCCGACTGATCGGGATATCGCGCGCGCGCGCCTGGAAATCGCGGTCTCCGCCGGACGGGCCGATCTTGCGAAAGCCTTGGAAGACGAGGTGCGCCTTTCGCCCGAGGACCAGGAGGCGCGCTTGGGACTGGCCCGGCTCCGGTTCGGCCAGGAAAACTACCCTGCCGCCGAAAAGGAGTTTAAACTGGCGCTGCCGCATTGCGGCGATGCCGGCGACTGGGCGGAAATGGGCCGCGCGTTGATGGAGAATAAAAAGGTCGATGAGGCCGCCGCGGCTTTCCAAAAGGCCATAAGTCTTGGGAATTCCGATCCCCATTTAAAATATGAATTGGCCCGCGTGCGCATGGAAAAAGGCGATTTGGATGGGGCCGAAAACCTGGTCAAGGAGTTGGGTAAAAATTCCACGTCCGACCCCGAACCCCTGTATTGGCTGGGGCTCATCGCCTTGAAGCGACAGCAAACGCCGGTAGCGGAAGAATATTTTCTCAAGGCCAATCATCGTCAGCCGAACTCGGGAAAATATGCCGAAGCTTTCGCATCCTTGAAAAAGGACAAGGATGAGTTCACGGCTGCGATTTCGGCGCTGAAAGCCGCGGAGTCGAATTTGAGCCCTTCCGGCCAATTGTTGTATGCCGATTGTTTGGCCAATTCCGGCGATGGCGCGACGGCATTGGCGCTTTACTCACAACTGTCCCGACAAAACCCTTCGTCACGTTTACTTGCCCGGCGCATGGATTTATTGGTGCGCTTGGGGCGCGGACAAGAAGCCGTGGATTTGGCAGCGGGCAGCGGCGATCTGCAAAAAGACAACGAGGTTATGTTTTCGGGGGCCAAGGCCCAATTGGCGCTTTCGGAAGCGCATATCTTAAAAGGCGATGTTGATTTAGCCATCGACGTGATGAAAAAGGTCATTGACGCTGACTCGCATAAGCCTGAATATCATTATTACCTGGGTTTGGGATACTACGATCAAGGCCAATGGAAAAAGGCCCGGAATGAATTCTCCGATGCCTTGACCTATCGCGTTGAATACCCCGAGGCGCAATTTCGAAAAGGGTTTTGCCAAATCAAACTCGAGGATGGCAAGGACGCGGAAAACACCTTTGGAGACTTGTCCATGCATGCCGAGCCGCTATGGAAAGCCCGTGGATATTACGGGCTGGCCTTAGCTTTCGAATCGGAGGGGAAATTCGAGGCTATCGCGCATCATTTGCAATTGAGCATCGCCGCCGACCCGTTACCGGAGGCCATGGCGTATATGTCCAGGATAATGGGAAAGGCCGGCAAGGTTTCCGAAGCGGAGGAATGGGCGCGAAAGGCATTGACGATCGATCCGGCCTGCGAGGAAGCTACAGTGGCCCTGTCCGAGGCGTTGGTGGCGGGAAAACGCCGGGAGGAGGCCATGGCGCTGGCGCGCAAAGGATTACGCGAGAAGCCACTCTCCTGTGATCTTATGGTTCAGTCCGCGAAAATTTCCTATCAGGAGGGCCGCATGGATTCGACCTTCGCGTCGGGCAGCAATGCCATTCGGATTTGCCCCGAGGAACCCATGGGCTACTTTTATGCCGGAGTCGCGACCCATTCGATAAAAGGGGCTAAAGACGCCAAACCGTTTTTCAAGTCGTACCAAAAATTGGGCGGGAATAAGAAATTACTGCCGGAAAATTAGCCGCATCGGCGCATCAGGTGATCTCCTGCCGTTAAGGGACGTTGGCCATTCAAGACCGGCGGCCAGGACGCAAGTATCGCCCGTGCTTTACTTCCTCCGGGCTAAATCTTCCGGAAATTTTCCTTTTCGGCACACGACGCCGGGCAATATCCAAACCAGAAAAATCATTACGCTGAAAACTGCGACGCCCATTTGCATTTGCTCGGGGTTCATTTGCATCGGCACCTCCGCGGCTGAAACTCAACTTGAGTCTACCATTTTTCCTGCCGGCAGTCCTGACTTATCGCCGTTTTGCACCGGTTTTCACGCTTTTCCCGAAGCCAATCCGAATTCGAACTTTCATCGATTTGTAACTTGATGTGTTTCAAGGCCTTCCCAAGGTATTGCCCGGAGGTCCGATTATTTTAGCCCTGTGGGCCATTTGATGAATTTTTTGATTTTCGTATTTCCTCCGCGCAGGCGGTTGGGTTCCGGTTTGAATCCGGGAAAAGGTTATAGTACTATGCCTGCTGGATGGAAGCGGCGCACTTTATGTTTATGCATTTGTGATCACTAACACGAATCCCCGGTAAATTTACATGCAGCCTTACGAAGATACCGCCATCCAATGGCTTCAAGACACCATCAGAGTCCATTTGCGCGCGCGTAGGGAAGGCAACCTGCCTTTGATTTCCTCGGAGTGGGTAGGGCTTTGCTGGGACGTGGGGCACAGCCTCACCATGATGCAGGCGCATGGAATTTCCGCCCAGCCGGTGATTGAGGCCGTTTCCGCGAAGTTGCGGCTGGAGTTTTTAGGCGCCAAAGGCCTGATGCCGGCCGATTTCCAAATGATGCGGTTGTTCTACCTCGCTTATTTCGAAAGGCCGGATCTGCTGCCGATGCTCCGTGTCATCCCATGGGAATGCCACGCGGTAATCCTCGACCGGTGCAAGGATCCCGTTCAGCAGGAGTATTACCTCAGCTTGTGCGTTACGCAATCCTTGTCGCAGGATGGGCTACTGAGTGCTCTGAAGGAACAGCGTTACGAATTAAGCTCGGCGCCCAGGCACGTTCCGCAGGATTCTCCGGAAGCGCAATAATTTCCTCGGTGGCGGAACTCTCGGCGCCATTGTCATTGCCATTCCCATTCCCATATGCCGACAAATTTTCTTCGCCCCATTGGCGCACGGCCGCTAGAATGGGCGCGAGACTGCGCGTCCGCGCGGTTGGCGTGTACAGGATGCGCGGATGCAGGCCTCCGGTTTCCAATCGGATCACCAAGCCATCGGACTCCAGCTCCTTCAGATGTTTTGCCAGCATTTTGGCCGAGATTCCGGGCAACAACCGCTTGAGTTCACCGAAACGCCTGGACTCGCCCTCCAGTAGGCGGTGCAATATCAACCCCTTCCATTTCCCGCCGATCAAGGTAAGAGTCAGTTCAGCCGGCCAAGTCAGTCGCTTGATAACCATATTCGCCTTTCCACCCATAAAGCTGGGCTTGGATTCTTTTGTCGTGGGCATATGCCCATTCGGTTCCTTAATGGCAACGTTAATGGCAACGACCGTGCCAAGATTTCATGCATACGGAAACGCATCATTTCCGCCTTGGAAAGAAGTCGACGCGCCGTTTAAATCAGTTACCCATCGGGAATCGCGTTCCAGGATAAGACGCCCGTGTTCGATAATAGGTCGGAAAATCAGCGTTTACTATCTTTACGCCGTCATAATCCGTGTATTTTACGGTTCCATCTTAATTGCATCCGGGGCTTGCGAGCCGGGAAGGACTCATGGGCAAATTGTATTCCGCCTTTTTTGTGGTTGCCGGCATGGCGCTAAGCCAATCCTTGGCCGTTTCGGCCGAAGCTGTCGCCACCGGCGCCGTGAAGGCGCAACCGGCCTCCGAGGCCGTTGCCAAGCCTGCCCATGATTCCGGTTCAGTGAAGGTGACTACCCGTGCAACCGCTTTGACTGCTACCGATTCGACTTCAAGCATAGGACCATCTGAATTTAAGCGTCCCATCCAAGACTACCGGATATTCAACGACCCGCCTTTGGCTGCGCGGGAATACGGCTTCGGCATTTTGGGCTCCATCGTATCGGGAGCTTTGGGCTTTTACATCGGCAGCGGCATCGAAACGGCAATCAAAGGCGAGTCCCAGGCGCACCAAGGAACCCTGACGTTTACTGGGATCAGGTATGATAATTTCTACGGCGCATTTTACGGGGGCGCGACCGGAATTCTATTGGGTTCAAGCCTGACCGCTTTCTTCGTGGGCGAAACCGACGAGGAGGAGGGCGGCTTATTCCTAACCTTGGTTGGCGGCGCCTTGACGACCGCCGGCGGGCTTTATGCGGCCCACTTGCTGGGGGTGAATGACGACATCCATTGGCTTCCGTTCATCCCCTTGCTGGCGATTCCGACTACCGGCAGCGTCCTCGGGTACAATATTTCCCGGCTATTTCGCGACCATGCGCGCGAAAAGGTGGTTGGCCATCAAGCCGCAGTGCATCTTCTTCCGCCGCGCTTCGGATTTATGCCGGGACGCAATGCCTCCGGGGACAAATTGGTCGTGCAAGCTCTGAACCTGACGTTCTGACTTTCCGATTTTCTGAGGCTTTCCGGTTGAGTCGGCCGACATGGAGGATCTCCGTTTGAATCCGATTCGCACCTTCTTGAAATCCATGCGGTGGCTCGCGCCCGTCGTCTTATTCGCGGCGTTGAGTATGGTTGGCTGCAACAAACTCAAACTCGGTTATGAATACGCGGATTGGCTGGTGATTTATTCCGTCGAGGATAATTTCGATTTGGACAAAGCGCAACGGGCGCATTTAAAGGAGGACGTCGCGGATTATTTCCGGTGGCATCGCAAGGACATGCTCCCGGTTTACGCTACCATGCTGGAATGGGTCGCCGACAGTTTGAAAACCGGCCTCAGGATGGGGGAGATTGATACCGGATATGCCCGTTATCTCGATTTGCGCAAACGCACGTTGGCGCCGGTCGTCGACAAGGCGGTGGGCCTGTTGCGTTCCCTGACGCCTGAGGAAATGGATGCCTGGCTGGAAAAGCAAAACAAGAAGAATCAGAAAATTGCCCGGGATTTCAGCGGCGGCGATGATGAGAAATACGATCGGCGCGCGGAGAAAATCATCGACGAGTTGGAGGATTGGACGGGCAGGTTGGCTCCCGTACAGAAAGAAAAGATTAAGGTATTAAGCCGAACCTTGCCCTGGAATGGGCAGCTTTGGTTGGAGACCCGACAGAAGGGCGTGCAAATTTTGCTTGAGAAGCTGCGCCGCCATGCTCCTGAGAATGAACTCAGGGAATACGTCTCGGCTTACTATTTGGATCCGGATATTTTCCGGTCCCCGGAATACCGAACCCGTCTGAAGGAATACGACGTTCGCATGAAATCCATGATTTTGGTCATTCATAATTTCCTCACGCCCGACCAACGCAAGCGCTTCATCGCCGAAGTTGAGAAGGTGGCGCACGATTTCCGTTCCCTGAGCATTCAGGAAGCGAAGTAAAACCAAGTAATAAAAAGGCGATTGGAAGGACTTCCAATCGCCAGGGCAACTCGAACTTGAAGCCGGCCTTATAACCGGCCGCCTACGTGTCGTGCAATTATTCGTTCGGGGGAGGAGGAAGATCCGGGTTTGCGCCCGGGGGCTCCGGAACGCTGGGGGCCGGTTCCGCCGCAGCGGAAGTGGCTGCAGAGGAGGGCGTTGAGGACGCAGCGTCATCCGAGGGAGCGGCGGGCGGCGGGGTTTCGGTCTGCGTTTCCGAATGGGCGGCGGGCTGGGAAGCCGCGCGCTTGCGCAAGGCCGCTGCGCGCGCCAGGGCTACAGGATCACGCGCCGGTTTCGCCGCCATGGTTTTCCGTGAGGGCTTGACCTTGGTTTTGGCCTTTCCGGCTTTAGCCTTCGGTGCGGGTTCCTCAGCCTTGGCAACTTCCGCTTTGGAGGCCTTCCCTTTCACTTTGGCGGGCGTTGGCGTTGGCGTTGGCGTCGGCGCGGCAGCAACTTTCATGGAGTCGGCCGCAGACTTTGCGGCGGCAAGTTGATCAGAAATTTTTTTAATCTGATCTTCCAGTGATGTGACATGCGCCTTGGTTTTGGCTTGAAAATCCGCCATGGCGGCATTAGCGTCGCTCAAGGCTTTTTGCTCCACGAAATTCCGGGAGGCTTTTTGGACTTCTCGGGAAGCCATTCGGCCCGCCATCCAGGTCGAAAACACCACGGCGACGGCCAGACCGGCGATAAACGTGACCATCCCGACGCCCTTGGCAGCGGGTTGGGTCGCGAACATCGGAGCGGATTGAAAGGCCGGAGTGGAATTCTGGAAACTCGGGATTTGACCGGTGGACGGTTCCGAAACCGGCAAATGCTGGACCGGGACGGGACCGGGTTTAGGCGCCTCCGCGCGCATGGATGGAATTGGAGCCGAACGCTCCGGCACTACGGCAGCTTGACGCGGCTCGATTGGGCGCGTGTCCATGGCCCGGAATTCCTGCCTGCGGGATTCCATCGGATACGCGTCGGTGGGAACGCGCATTTCCGCCGTCGCCTCGCGCTGGCCCATCGATTGGATCTGGCTGCTATTGGCGGGAAACCAGCATTCGATGCCTTGACTATTGGTT
Source organism: Fibrobacteria bacterium (assembly GCA_017881725.1). GTDB lineage: Bacteria > Fibrobacterota > Fibrobacteria > UBA11236 > UBA11236 > Chersky-265. The sequence continues at coordinate 29,566 of JADGQO010000073.1, read as the reverse complement.
TTCTTCGCCACCAGCCCTTGTGATTGCAGCGAGGTCAAGGAATCGCTGATATCGGAAATGCTGATATTGAGCCGTGTCATCATCTCCGTGATGGTCGGCGCGCGATCGGCGTTTTGGTTCAGGAATTTCAGGATACGTTGGTCATGTTTGGCCATTAAAGCCTCCGTCCAGGGGGAATCCGAAATATAACTCGCCATTCCTTTCCGCGCCGGTACTCCTTCATGCTGGACCGGGAATTTTTCCGGGCCCTGGCCAATAAGCGGAAGCCGGACCGGCCTCGAATTCCCAAAGTGCCGCCGGGACCCATACACATCTTCGTTCGGCGACCGCGCCACCCCGCTGAATCGGTTGGGAGGGCCCAAATTATTACCGGGAGTCTTGACAATAACCTTACAGGCGAGCGGTTCAAGCGGATCCGTGCAGGCCGGATCGCGTTTGGGAACCGGTTACGGCCCGGAGGGAAGATTTCGCATCGCGAGGTTTCTAGGGTAACGTGTATGTTACGCTGCGGCCTCGCGGAGCGGATTCCGGAGGCGAATTCGGTCCTGGCGGGCGGTTGGAATCCGGATCATAAAACCGCGGGCAATGGCCCATTAATCATGCTTCCAAAGGGGTAAATTGCTATAATAACCCCCATTGGGTTCACGCCGAATCCAATCCATGGAGCGGGAATGAAAGTGATGATCGGGAGAGTCGGTTCGGTCGCAAGCCTCATCACCTTTCTGGGGGCCGTCGCCTGCGCGCAGCCGACCAAGGAGGAATTCCTAACAAAAATCATCATTAAGAGTCTGAGCTCCTGGCATTATAGCCCGCCGAAACTGGACGACGCCTTTTCCAAAAAGGTCTACACCCTGCATTTAAAGCGCATGGATCCGCAAAAGCGTTTTCTTCTCCAGGATGATGTCGACAGCCTATCGCATTTCGAAACCGATATCGATAATGAGTTGAATCAAGGCACAGCCACGTTTTTCGACGCGTCCTATACGCTGTTGCGCCGGCGCATCGCCGAGGCGGAAGCGGTCACGGCGGCGTTGTTGCAGGGTCCCATCGATCTGTCGGTGGAGGATTCCCTTCCGCTCGATCCCGAGAAACAGCCGTATGCCAAATCGAAGGACGAGCTGCGGCAGCGTTGGCTGCGCACGTTGAAATACCAAGTCCTTACGCATGTGCAGGACGCGAAGGAAACCAAAGAGAAGGACAAGGAAAAAGACAAGGGAAAAGACGACCCGAAGGAAAAACCCAAGTCCGGGGAAAAACCCAAATCGGTGAAGCTGACTCCCGCCACGCCGGAACAGGAAAAAGACGCCAAAGCCTACGTCGCGCGTAGCACCAAACGCTTGTTTGAGCGGATGTTGAAGGAAGATCGCCTGGAGCGGGTATCGGCTTACCTGAACGAAGTGGGTAATGCGTATGATCCTCATACCGAGTACTTCAAGCCGGAAGCCAAGGAAGATTTCGACCTGTCCATGACGGGAACCTTGGAAGGCATCGGCGCCGTCCTGCGGGAAGAGGACGGATATATCAAGGTCGTCAGCATCGTGCCGGGAAGCGCATCGTGGCGGCAAAAGGAATTGAAGGCCGAGGACAAAATCCTGAAGGTCGCTCAAGGGTCTGACGAGCCTGTGGATCTGGTGGAAGCCAGCGTGAACGAAGCCGTGCGGCTCATTCGCGGCCGCAAGGGGACGGAAGTGCGCCTCACGGTGCAAAAGCCGTCCGGACACATCCAGGTCATTTCCATCGTCCGCGACGTAGTGGTGGTGGAGGAAACCTACGCGAAATCCGCGGTCATGTCGCCTAACGCGAACAAACGCAAGTTCGGGTATATCAACTTGCCGGCGTTCTATCATGACTTCAATAACAGCAAGGGCCGGACCGCCTCATCCGACGTGATGGACGAGCTGGAAAAATTGAAAGCCGAAAACGGCGAGGGCATAGTCCTCGACTTGCGCAACAATGGCGGCGGAGCCTTGGATGATGCCGTAAAAATGGCGGGCCTGTTTTTCAAGAGCGGCCCGGTGGTGCAAATTAAGGATCAAAAAGGCAATGTCACCGTCCTAAATGATCAGGATACCGACATCACCTACGACGGTCCCCTGGTGGTCATGACCAATACCTTCAGCGCCTCCGCCTCGGAAATCGTGGCCGCGGCTTTGCAGGATTACGGCCGCGCGGTCATTCTGGGAACGGATACTTCATTCGGAAAGGGCACCGTACAGTCCATGTTGGACCTCGATGCCTATTTGCCTCCCGCCTTTTCGTCCATGCGTCCCATGGGATCCCTCAAGCTGACCATCCAGAAGTTCTACCGCATCAACGGCGGCACCACGCAATATAAAGGCGTCGTTCCCGACCTCTTGATCCCGGACGGCTACAGCAACCTCGAGGTGGGCGAAAAGAATTTGGAATATCCGCTGCCCTGGGATACGGTCAGCTCATTGTCCTATCCCAAGTGGACGCGCCAGCACCTGGATATGGGCGCGCTTCGCAAGCGGGAACAGGCGAGGTTGAAATCCGATCCCGTAGCTCGTCAATTGGCCGAGTTGGCGGAAAAGATGCAGAAGCAACGGGAGCGCCAATGGGTCAGCGTGCAAAAAAACAAATATGTCCTGGAGCAGGAATCCGCCCGCAAGGAAACCGAAAAATACGAAGCCCTGCAAAAGGAAAACGTGAATATTTCGGTATTGGCGCTCGGTCATGCCAAGCCGCCAGCTGATTCCCTGGAAGGGGAAAAAGAAAAAAAATGGCACGAGCAGTTGGGACGTGATTTCTATCTCCGCGAAGCGGTCAATGTGCTCGCGGACATGACGCCTAAAGGCGCCGGCGCGACGCCAGGCCAAGCCTCGAATTAACGGGTAGTTGAGAGGTCTGCGCGGGCTTCGGTCCGCTGAATCTTTCCTGCATCGAAATCACCGGTCTCAACCCGGAAATGCTCCGAATCGGAGTCCAGACCGCCAAGGTGGACAAAACTCCGTAAAGTCGGACTACGCCTCAACCCGGTTCCTCGTCGCTAAATTCTCCCAAATGTGAACCTTTGGGTAAAAAATTATCCCTGAATCCATGACATGGGTGAGTGAGACTGAACGCTAGGTCGCTGCGATTGGAAACGTATCCGGCAGCCTCCGCCCGTAATCCAATTTTTTCTCCTGGAGACTAAATGCTGGCCAAAAATTTTCCCCTTCGATGCGCATGCAAATTTTTAAAAACCAAAATCGGAATTCTTGCAGTTTGTTTGGCTGTATCAATTTTCCTAGCCCCCCGGACCGGCGCCATGGCCTTTTCCGATCGCGTGACCTTACCCTCGGGAGAAAAAATTTTCGTGGCGGGTTTTAACCTCGCGTGGATAAACTTTGCCGGCGATGTGGGCGATACCCCGTTGAATGCCACGGCCTTCCAAGCGGCTCTGAAAGCCGTCTCGGATTCCGGCGGCAATACCATGCGCGTTTGGCTTTCGACCAATGGATCCAAAGACCCGGTTTTCGGAACCGATGGTTTGGTGAGCGGCTTGGGCTCCAAGACGGTCGCCAATGTGCAGCAAATGTTGTCCATCGCCAAGGAAAACAAGATGCTGCTGGTCTTGACCTTGCTGACGCATAATTTCCTGCAAAGCCAGTCGGGCGTGAATCTTACCAACAACAAAACCCTGCTGACCACGGATAACGGCCTCAAGGCATATATCGATAAAGCCGTGGTTCCCCTGGTGACCGCCATCGGAAAGGATCCGAATTTACTCTGTTGGGAAATCGCCAATGAACCCGAAGGCATGGTTGAATCGATAGGGTGGACCTCCCAACGGATCGCCAAAACCGACGTCCAGAAATTCACCAATCGGATGGCCGGAGCCATTCACCGCGCTGTGCCGGGCGTGCTCGTTTCCACGGGAGTCGTGCAAGCCGGCTATTTGGGTTGGTATACCGATGCCGCCCTCAAGGCTGCCGGAGCGGACTCCAACGGCGCGCTGGACTTCTACATGGTCCATTATTACGGTTGGAACGGCACCAGCAACAGTCCTTTCCACAAGGGCGCCGCGGCTTGGAGCGTGGACAAACCCCTCGTAGTGGGAGAATTCGCTTCCTCCAGTTGGGGACCGACCACGGCTTCCACCAGCGCCATGCAGGACGCCGAGTCCGTCGATACTTTGCTGGAAAACCTGTTCAAGAACGGATATGCCGGCGGTCTCTTTTGGCAATATCAGCCCGATGCCGGAGATGCCTGGATGAAGGGCTTCCCGACCGCTTCGCCCTCCCTGGCCAAACTCGCCCGCGCGCATGTGCCAGACGTGAAGTTTGACGGAATATCGGACGGCAAACTTTCCGTGGTTGCCTCCGCTACGGTAGGCGGCAAGCTCATCGCGACTCCGGTGGGACGGGTCGATACGGGCACGACGGTTTCCATCCAGGCCACGCCGGACGCGGGCTACGAGTTCGTCGGCTGGGCCGGCGACACGACGGCAGCCGCCACCGTCAATCCGATCAAAGTGAAGGCCATGAAGGATCGAAACATTCTCGCCAACTTCCGTCCGGCCGCGGGCACCAACCTGCTCAAGAACGGGGACTTCGCTTCCGATGCAGCCTGGCAATTCAATATCAGCACCACGGGCACTTCCGCCGGTACGATTTCCTACGCGGCGGGACAGGCCGACATCAACGTGACGGCCGCGGGCACTCAGAATTGGCATATGCAATTGATGCAGGGCGGCTTTGCCTTGCAAGCCGGAGCGACTTACGCCCTTTCCTTTGACGCCTGGGCAAACGCGCCCCGTTACGTCAATATCGGGCTGACCACCTCGGATTGGAATTGGCAGAGCGGAGACAGCGTCACCGTCACGACCGCCAAGGCCAATTACCAAGTCGAGCTCAAGGCCCTGAAAACCTTGGCGGACGGGACCATCGGGGTCATCCAATTCAATATCGGCGAAGTGGTTTCCACCTTGCATATCGACAATGTGATCCTGGTTGCGAAAGGGGCCGCACCGGTTTTACACCGCGATATTTCGCGCCCGGCACAGGCGCTACGCATGGAGGCCAAGGCCGGATTGCTCTTGTGGTCGGTGGAATCGCCTTTGGTGACGCCGGCGGTTTTGTCTTTGGTGGATTTGCACGGACGGGAATTAGCCCGTTATCCTTTGGCCGCGGGGGCATTCCACGGCGTCATTCACGCCGAACTGCCGCAGGGATTAATCTTGGCGCGCGTAAAAGGTTTGGATGGCGTTTCTGCGTTCAGGGAAGGTGTTTTCCTCTCCCAATAATTACGCTAGTGTCTCGACTCCAAAATTTCGAAACGAAGGCGGCGAGGAATGGGGGTTCAGAGCAAGGCGCGCCGACGCCGGAATAGCGGGACTATTCCAAGGAGGCGCAACGCAGCTCTGGGCCCCCAGGCCCGGCGAAAGTGTTTCGAAATTTTGGAGTCGAGACACTAGGCCAACGAAGTGGGTTGGCCGGTGACAAGGTTCAATGGAAGTTCAGTCCGGTTGAATCTCGAAAATCAAATCACCGGGGGCGACATCGTCCCCCTTCTGCACCAGCACGCGCTTGACCACGCCGGCGCACGGTGACTTAACCACGTTCAACATTTTCATGGCTTCGGTGGAAACGAGCTTCTGGCCCTCAACGACCTGGTCGCCGGATCCGACGGCAAGCTCCACGATTTTGCCAGCCATGGGAGCGGGGATATGCCCGGGATTGTCCGGATCGACCTTCTCGCGGCGTTTCACTTCGACGCCCGACGCTTGGTCCACCACCACGGTATTTCTGCGCCGACCGTTCAGCTCCCAGAAAATGCTCCGCGTCCCGTCGCTTTGCAGCTCGCCGATGGCCAGGAGCTTGATGATTAGGGTCTTGCCTTCTTGGATGGTGATGGCCTGCTCCTGACCAACTTTGAGGCCGTACAAGAAAGTGGGGGTTTCCAGTACGGACACGTCGCCGAACTCGGCATTGAAGCGCAGGTAATCAACAAATACTTTGGGGTATTGCGCATAACTGAGCAAATCCTCTTCCTCGAAATGCACGCCGAACTTGGCCTTCAGGGAGGCGCGCGCGGAGTCGAAGTCGAAGTTTTCCAACAACTCGCCGGGACGACAAGTGATGGGCTCTTCGCCTTTGAGAACTGCCTTTTGCAATTCGGGTGGGAAACCACCCGGGGGCTGTCCCATCATGCCCTTCATCATGCTTACGAAGGAATCGGGGAAAGCCAAGTCCCGGGAACGACTTAGGACGGTTTCCGGAGCCAGATTATTTTGCGTCATGAACAAGGCCATGTCGCCCACAGCTTTGGAAGACGGCGTCACCTTGATGATGTCGCCGCACATGTCGTTGACCGTGCGGTACATGTTCTTGACCTCGTCCCAACGCTCGCCCAGCCCGAGCGAAATCGCCTGAGCGCGGAAATTGGAATATTGGCCGCCCGGCATTTCGTGACGATAGACATCGGCGGTGCCGGCTTTGAGGCCGCACTCGAAGGGGGCGTAAGGCTCGCGGGCCACCTCCCAATAGTCAGCCAACTTTTGCAACCCATCCTCGTCTAAACCCGTGTCTCGGTCCGTGCCTTGCAGAGAGCAGACTAGGGCATTTAAAGAAGGCTGGGACGTGATGCCGGACATGGACGACAACGCCGCGTCGACGATATCAACGCCGGCTTTGGAGGCTTCCAAAAGCGCTGCGACTTGGTTGCCGCTGGTATCATGCGTATGCAAATGAATGGGAACCGTTACCGCGTTCTTCAGCTCCGTGATGAGGATACGCGCGGCCTGGGGCTTGAGCAATCCCGCCATATCCTTGATGGCTAGAATATGCGTTCCGGCCTTTTCCAATTCCTTGGCCAGTTTCACGTAATACTGCAAAGTGTATTTGACGCGTTTGCCGTCCGTGATGTCACCGGAATAACAGATGGCCGCTTCGGCGATTTTACCGGTTTTCAGCACGGCGGCGATACAGGGCTTCAAGCCTTCCACCCAGTTCAGACAGTCGAAAATCCGGAACACGTCGATGCCGTTTTTGGCGGACGCGTCGATGAAGCGGTTGACCACATTGTCCGGATAATTCGTGTAGCCCACCGCGTTGCCGGACCGGAGGAGCATTTGCAGCAAGGTGCCAGGCATGAGCTTGCGGATACGGCGCAACCGCTCCCAAGGGTCTTCATGCAGAAAGCGCAGGGCCACGTCGAAGGTCGCGCCTCCCCACATTTCCTGGGAGAAGAGCGGTGCGGCGAGATGGGCGGTAGCGTGGGAGATACGGAACAAGTCATCGCTGCGCATGCGCGTCGCGAGTAAACTTTGATGCGCATCGCGGAATGTCGTGTCGGTTACAAGCAGTGGTTTTTGTTGCGTAATCCAAGTCGCGAGACCCTTGGGACCCTGTTCCTGGAATATCCTAAAAGCCGGTGAGACGGGTGGCGCAACCTTTGGTATTTTCGGCACTTGCGGCGTTTGGATGCGAGCCGGTTTAAGCCTGGGATCCACATCCGGAAACCCGTTGACGGCCAAGTTGGACAAGTAGTTTAAAATCTTATTGGCACGGTCCAGTTTCGGTTTGAAATCGAACAGTTCCGGATGCGTTTCGATGAATGTGGTGGTGCACTCGCCGTTTAAAAAATCCGGGTGCTTGAGGACGTTTTCCAAAAACGGGATATTGGTTTTAACGCCCCGGATACGGAACTCGCGGATGCAGCGAAGGGCTTTACTGGCGGCTTGATCGAAGCTCAGGGCCCAGGAACAAACCTTGATGAGCAGGGAATCGTAATGCGGCGTTATCACCGCGCCATCGAAGCCGGAGCCCGCGTCCAAGCGAATACCGAAACCCTCGCCGGCCCGAAAGGCAGTGATCTTTCCATGGTCGGGGGCGAAATTATTTTCCGGATCCTCCGTGGTCAGGCGAAGCTGGATGCAATAGCCGCTTTTCTTAATGTCCTTTTGCGAGCCGATGCGGATGAAGTCGTGGGAAAGCGGATAGCCTTCGGCGATGCGGATTTGGTTCTGCACGATGTCGCGGCCGGTGATGACTTCCGTGATGGTATGCTCCACCTGAATGCGCGGATTCACCTCGATGAAATAATGCTGTCCCTTATTGTCGACCAGGAATTCCACCGTGCCGGCATTGACATAACCGACTTCCGCAGCGATGGCCAAGGCGTCGGCGTACAGCGCTTCCTTTTGCTTGGGACTCAACTTCAAGGCCGGAGCCACCTCGACCACCTTCTGGTGGCGGCGTTGGATGGAGCAATCGCGCTCAAAAAGGTGGACCCTATTTCCGTGTTGATCGGCCAGGATCTGGACTTCAATATGCTTGGGCCCGTCGAGGTATCGTTCGATGAAAACCTTGGGATTCCCGAAAGAGGCTTCAGCTTCGGCGCGGGACCGATTGATGGCATTGAGCAATTCGCTGCGGTCCTTAACCACGCTCATGCCACGGCCGCCGCCGCCCATGGCGGCTTTGATAATCAGCGGGTAGCCGAATTCCTTGGCGAACAGAAGAGCATCCTGCTCGGTCTCCACGCCCTCGCGCGTGCCCGGGATAACCGGCACCTTGGCTCGCTCGGCGATAAGACGCGCCGCAGTTTTGTCGCCCATTGCATCTAAAACTTCGGGAGGAGGTCCGATGAAGGTGATACCCGCCTTAACGCAGGCGCGCGCAAAGTCGGCATTCTCGGACAGAAAACCATAGCCGGGATGGATGGCATCCACGCCCTTGTCCACGGCCAGTTCAACGATTTCTTCGATATTGAGGTAGGCGCCTACCGGGGTTTTTCCGGCGCCAATCAGGTAGGCCTCATCCGCCTTGTAACGGTGCAGATGAAGCCGATCTTCCTGGGAGTAGATGGCGACGGTTTGAATTCCCATCTCCGCCGCCGCGCGAAAGATTCGGATGGCGATTTCCCCGCGGTTCGCCACCATGATTTTTCGGAAAGGTTTGCTGGAAACCTCAGCCATGCTTCACGCTCCGGATGAGGTGATGTCCAATCCCTATTTGGCCACTACTTAGCGGCGGGAGCGGCAACGGCCTTGGCGGCTTTCGGAGCCGCTTCGGCTTTCGCGGGCTTTTCAGCCTTGGAAGCCTTCGGGGCCGCTTCGGGTTTTGCCGGTTCGGTCTTGGGCGCTTCCGTGATGGAAATCAATTCCACCTCGAAAATCAAGGTCGAGTTCGGACCGATTTTGGCGCCCGCGCCGCGTTCGCCGTAAGCGAGGTTGGACGGGACGAAGATCTTCCATTTGGAACCGGCGGGCATCATCTGCAAGGCTTCGGTCCAGCCTTTGATAACGCCGTTAACCGGGAAGGTGACGGGTTGGCCGCGCTTGATGGACGAGTCGAATTCCGTTCCATCGAGCAAGGTGCCGACATAGTTCACGGAAACGGTGGAAGTCGAATCGGGTTTCTTGCCGGTTCCGGCGGTGAGGATTTTGTACTGCAATCCATCGGGCATGGTGACCACGCCGGCTTCTTTGCCGTTCTTGGCCAGGAATTCCTCGCCGGTCTTTTTATTGTTCTCGCCTTTTTTGCGGTTAGTGCTGTCTTGGCGGGCCATCATGGACTTCTGGAAGCCCATCATGGTTTCCGTCAGCTGGGAGTCCGACATGACGGGTTTGGAGCCGCTCAAGGCGTCTTGAATGCCGGCGCGCAGTTTTTCCAAATCGATGTCGTTGGTTTCCAGATTTTGTTGCTTGAAGCTGCGGCCGATATCCAAGCCGATGCCGTAGCTCACCTTGTCTTTTTGGGTTTTCAATTCACGCGAACCTTTGGTGTCGATTTTATCGCAGGCAGCTAAGGCGATGCCGGACAAACAAATGGTCCAGGCTTTTTTCAAAGTATTCATTTCCACTCCTAGTAATTATTTCCGGCTTCGCCGGGGATCGAGGGTGATTTCGATTTCAGGCGGCTGGAAGGTAGAAAAAATCGATGCCATATCCTTCGGAAACCGGTGGCTCCGCTTCGCTCTCACGGCCGACACCCTTTAAAACATGGGGTATCCCCGAGTCGCCTATATGCCGGGGGCCAGTGAGCCTGGAAGGGGGGAGATTTCCAAGTGCTCGGGTTGTGCTATAACTTCTTGAAATAAAAGTCACTTACGGTGATTTTGTCATGCAGACTTCAAAACAGAAACCCTGGAATTGCGATAAAAAATCAATCGTTATTTTCATCACTTGCCGGGATTTAGACCATCAGCCCCAGCTCGTTAAGACCCTTTGGGCATCTCCACAAACCGAATTGGATTATTCTGTACTCCTGCCAAACCCATCCACTTAGGTCTAGGCAGGCAGAGCGCCCCGTGATAGAATCTGAAGTGGAGGGTGCGCTCATGGTCGTCGCGGATGTCGTTCGGAACAATAGTATGACGGGACAAACGGGGATTTGGTTGCTGGCCGTATTCTTGTTGGGTTTATCGGTAATGGCTTGGCTCACGGTGCGGGAGGCGAGTCTTTATGAAACGAAAAGCGCCATCCGTAACTTGCGTAAAAATCGCAAGCCGAGTATCCCGGATCGGGAGAAGTTATCGATTCTTGGACGTACCGGAATGGTAGTCCGCAGCATCATGCGCGGCAACGATATCGCCGAACCCTTCGACACCGTGGTGGGAGCCGCCGAATACGGTTTTGAATTCCGGCTTCGCCGTGAGATCGATAATCTGGTGGGCAAGGAAGTTTATCATGGACAGAAGGAACAACTTTAGCTTTACCCGCAATCCGTCACCCTGGTCCTCGGATCGCCGGCATCGCGAGACCGAAAATCGGAAAAAAGCCCCGCACCTTTAGCGGGGCTTTGTCATTCCTGTCCGTTCAATTTAGCGTCCAACCATTCCCAGCGGGCGAATAGTTTTTCGACTTCGGATTTCACGGTTTCATACCGCAGATTGGCCGCCTGCACAGCGGGAAAATCCCCGGCAGCTGAAGCTTCGGCTAACGCCTGCTCCGCCTGGACCGCTCCCCGTTCCTTGTCGGCAAGGGCGGATTCGATGGTTTCCCACTCCTTTTTTTCCATATAGGAAAGGCCGGCTTTGCGCCTGGTGCCATCACCCGAAGTCACGCTCGAGTTACCGGTAGCCGATGCGTTACTGTCCAAACCTTTCCGTTCCCCGGTGGCGTTACCCACATCCGGCTTGGCGTCTTTACCCTCCTTGCCGTCCTTGACCTTGCGCGAGTCGGAGCCGCCTTTATCGGATTCCTCCCACTCCAGATAATCCGAATAGTTACCGGCGATTTGTTTCACGCTGCCATTCTTGCTGAACAAGAGCATGGAGGTGGCGACTTGATCCAGAAAGAATCGATCATGGCTGACCACGATGGCGCATCCGGGGAATTCCGCCAGCGCGCGTTCCAAGACCTGCAAAGTGGCGATGTCCAAATCGTTGGTCGGTTCATCGAGAATCAAAAGGTTGGCCGGCCGTGATACCAAGGCCATGGCCAGTTGCAAGCGGTTTTGCTCGCCGCCGCTCAACCGGCTTACTTTGGAATAATGCATGCGGCTGGGGAAGAGGAAATTTTCCAGGAAGCGGCGCTTGGGAACCTTGCTGCCTCCGAATTCCACGACCTCGGCATCCCCGCCCAGCGTGGCCCAGACGGTTTTTTCCGGATCCAGCGATTCGCGCTTCTGATCGAAATAGGCCATGGAGGTGTTGATTCCCAACTGCAACTTGCCGGCGTCGGGTTGGATTTGTCCGAGCAGGATTTTCAGGAAAGTGGTTTTTCCGGATCCGTTAGGCCCCAATACGCCGACCCGGTCCCCGGCCAGAAGACTCAGGTCCAATCCTTGGAACAGCTTTTTATCGCCGTAGGCTTTCGACAGGCCTTCGATTTCCAGAATGGTTTTGCCCAGGCGCGCCGCCGAGTCCAACTCTAATTCCATGGATTTGTCGGCCGAAAAGCCCTGCGTGTCGCGCGCGGACTCGTAGCGCTGGATGCGGGCCTTGGCCTTGGTGCCCCGGGCTTTAGGACCGCGCCGGATCCAATCGATTTCGGTGCGCAGGAAGGACAGGCGCTTGGCGTCTTCCTTGGCCAGCGTGGCCTCCAGTTCCGCTTTCTTTTCCAGGTAGCGGCCGTAATTCCCCGGGAACGAGCGTATATCGCCGTTCCACAATTCCAGGATATGATCCACGGCGTTTTCCAGGAAATAGCGATCGTGAGTGACGACAATCAAGGTGCCGCGGTAACCGGCGAGCTTCCCTTCCAGCCAACGGATGGCGGCCTCATCCAGATGATTGGTCGGTTCGTCCATCAGCACCAAATCCGGTTCTCCGATTAAGGCGCGTATGATTTGGATTTTCTTGATTTGCCCGCCGGATAAAGCCGGGTCGATGATCCAATCGAGTTCGATGTCCAATTGTCCCGCCAGCGCCTGGGCCTGTCCATAAAGATCCCAACCATGGTCCTTATCGATGGCGTCCGAAAGATCCCCGTCCGGAGTATGCACGTATTGGGCTAACAGTTTTCCTAACTTGCCGTGCGGAGCGAACACTTCGTCCGCTATGCGCAGGCCGGCGCGCAAATCACCTACGACGGCGTTCTTGTCACCGGGTTCCACTACTTTTACGTCTTGATCCAGGTAACGGTGGGTAAGATCCTTGCGACGCGCGATGGAGCCTTCGAAATCCGATTCTACTCCCGCCAGGATGCGCAATAAGGTGGTTTTACCGCTGCCGTTTAATCCGAGTAAGGCCACCTTGCGGCCTTGGTCTATGCCGAACGACAGCCCTCCGAAGAGGACTTTTTCTCCCCACGCTTTATGCAGGTTTTGGACGGTAAGCACGTTATCGGCCAAAGTAAATCCTCCGCGTCGAGGCCGTGGCCTGATGGCCACGGGTCGCAAATGCCGGGCAAGTTAATAAAATGGCCGGGCGGGGACTAGTCGGAGGAATCGCGCGGGGACTCGGGGGTTGAGGGGGCGCGCAGCGGAGTGGGTAACATCTCCGCTTCGGGAACGGTTTCTTTCCCGGGACGATGTCGGAACGATTCCCTCAGCGACTTCAAATGCGCTTGGAAAGCGGATTGCGCGCGGCGTTCCACGAACAAGCGAGAGACCGGCCTGAGCAGCAACTTGGATCTGATGATTGCGCGCTCCAAACCATTCACCTCGATTAATTTCCGGTCCAGCATATAGGCGATCACGTCGGAGAATAACGTATTCCAAACCATAAGGTTCATGCCCTGTCCCCATAGGAACGTGTTCCTGTGGGCCAGGATCAAATGATGTTCCTGGTGATTCAGGCCCGGATGCCTGTAACTGGCCTTGAGCCGTACGAACCCTATTCGCAAATACGCGGGCAGCAATCCTTCCACCGCCGAGGTCAGGAGCCAATGGCGATCCGACATGAGGAAATGCTTGATGCCGTGCTCGAACAGGCCTTGCAACAAGTCGGTATTCCGGTATTCGCCATGGATGCAAAGGCGCGATACTTCGATGAGATTGGCTTTGGGCGGCAAAGCGACGGGATATTTTTTTCCGGGAAAACCGGCCTGGCTGTCCAACACCGTATCTTCCGTGGGCGGAAAGGTAAACGTCAGACTGCCGACTAAGTCGTTATGGTGATGGGCCATGAGGATTCGGCTGCAGCCGTCCAGCGAGCCGGCCATTTCCTCGGGTTTGGTATCGGCGGATTTCTTGCCGGCGCCAACGTAAGCGTCGCGGCGGAGATAAAGAACTTCGGCGTAATCGCCCATGTTTTTAACCGTGCGGAAACGCAGGCGGTTTTTTACTCGTCGCGCGCGGAAACCCGCCTCGCGCAGGCGCAGGGGAGTCCAATGGCGCGAGAACAACAAAAAGTCACAGATGCCGTTATGTAACGCCCAGGGCATATCGAGGCAAGCCACGCCGAACTTCACGTGATTAGCCTCCGTCGCGTGCACCCAGGCCACGCGCGCGGACATTGCGACTTGACGCAGGTTGGGCAACTCGAAATGGATGTCCAACTCCATATCCTCGAAAACCAGGATGGACGGATCGCGACAGTCGAAACTGAGTCCCATGCTGTGGTTCACGTCGGAAACCTGCATGAGACTCCATTGGCCGAACAGGAAAGGATGACTTAAGCGGGCGTTCAAGGCCAGAGCCGGCGCCACGGGCAGTCGGAAATTTTCGCGCCTTTCCTTGTTCACGCTTTGCGGGAAGGCGATATCCAGCCGTCGCAAACCGATTTTGACGCCGTCTTTCCAGGCCACGGTATTCTTGACTTCGCACCAAATCTGGAATTCCGCGTGATGGGTAATCCGGATGCGGATTTCGACTTGGTCGCCGCATTGTACCTGTACCTTGCCGGAATCGGCGGGGAGGGAACCTAATTCCAATCGGTCACGTTCGTCGGCCGGCTCGGTTGGGGAGCCGGCTTCCGGGCGTTGGAAACCGGCGGGATCCTGGATGGATTGTGGCGGCAAAAACTGTACGCCGAAAGAGATGGACGTGAAATCCCAGAGCCGGACGGCGATCCATTCCTCCCGCCCGGGCTGGCGCATTGACATTTGGACCAGTCCCAACTCGCGTTGCGAAATGCGTTCTTGCGTCCGATTCTCAAAGAGCCCATGGAATTTGAATTTCCCGACCTCGAACTTTTTAGGATCGGATTTCGAAGCTCCGTCCGGAGAGAGTGTGAAGCCGGCCTCCTTGTTTGGAAGGATCGGTTTCCAATCACCGGTCGTCGTTTCCGCGGGAAGGATGATTTTTTGTTTCATGGCAAACGAATTCCCAAATACCCAATGCCCGGCTTCTTGCGTGACGTCAGCCGGCGCTTAATCTCAAGTGATGCCTGAAGATTCTAGGGGTAGGATGGGGTTTTCGGCAAGGATGAATCGGTTGGCCTATTTTGCCAATGTGTGATGGCCGTTGCGATGAAAAACAGTAACAACTATCCAAGATTCCAAGAGGCCCGAAAATCCGATAAAATCAAAATTGCATCTAAAGATAGCCACGTCCTATGATTGGTTCGGATTGGATAGAGGGCTTCCATATTGTTTAAAATAATTTTCAACCTTGATTATCGATTCGTCCAAAAATCGATTCGGGTTCTCGGATTCATCGGTTGCCTCGCCCATCCGGTATATTTCCTTTTCCTAAAGTTCGGCCTGGGCTATTGGGAGTCCGTGTATATTCGCGGCGGCGTGGCATTGTTGTACCTCGCCTTGATTTTTTTCCCTCGGGAAAAAGAACTCAATGGCTACCAGAAATTTTACTACGAGCTGGTAAATCTTACCTTTCCCGCCTTCTTCACCTATTACTTCCTAATGAACGGCGGAAACCTTTATTGGTGGGCGTCCATGGTGTTTGCCGGGTTTGGATACGGATTCACCGCCAAACCGGTTTTTTTGATTTTTCTTTATCCCGGCGCGGTCTGTCTCGCGTCTTTTGCCTTTCTCCGGTCCCACCCGCATGGACTTCCTTTGATCGAAGAATCCATCAAGGCCCATGTAGTCTCATTTTTCGGTGGGTTTGTCGCAAGCGTGTTGAAGTTGACGATGGAAATCACACACAACAAAATCATCGCCGTCCAGATGGCGCTTTCCAAATCCGAAAACGAAAAAACCCAAGCCATCGAAACGGCCCGTAATTATGCCGAACTGCGCAAGCGCGACGACTTGCTCCGTGTGTATGTCCGCCCCTCCCTGGTCCAGGAAATCCATGCCGGCGTCGACCCTTCCGCCACGCCGCCGGTGATCCAGAACCTTTCCATCATGTTCTGCGACATCCGCGATTTCACGCACCTGACCGAGGTGCTCAGTCCGTATGAAAAGCAAACCTTTTTGAACCAGTATTTCACCTTGATGACCCACCCCATCATGCGCCATGGCGGGGAGGTGGACAAGATCATGGGCGATTGCGTGATGGGCGTGTTCCCCACGGGAGCGGGCGCGGTGCGTGCGGCCATCGAGATGCGCCTGGAATTGCAGCGTTTCAACAACGTCATGTACAAGGGCGGGGCCACCATGATCCGCAACGGCATCGGCATCGCCAAGGGCGAGGTGATGGTCGGCAATTTCGGATCCTTCGAGAAGCTGGACCGCACCGTAATCGGAGAGGCGGTCAACATCGCCGCGCGCCTGGAATCCAAGACCAAGATGTACAACCTGGAGGTGGTGGTCACTGAGGACGTCATCAAGGAGTTGCCGCCGGACTTCGGGAATTATCGTTGGATTGATTTAGTCCAGGTGAAGGGTTCCTCCCGACACCTTAAGCTCTATGAAATCTACGGACATCAGCCCGAGGAAGTCCGACGTTATAAAAATGAAACTCGCGAATTGCTGGAAAAGGCTTTGGCTATTTATTTCCAGAAGGGCTTCAAGGATGCGTCCCGACTTTTCCGGGCCATGTTGGAAAAAGTCCCGGCCCATCGCCTAGAACCGGCTGATTTGATGGACAATATCCTCCGGTACTATATCCGGCATTGTGACGTCTGGATTAACGACTCTGCGGGTGCTTGGGAACAAATCGAGCGCTGGGAAGGCGTGCACATTTTCTATGAAAAGTGAGCCGGAGACCCTCCGGCTGGGTGCTGATTAGGGCCGGGACGGAATAATTTTAGTCGCGCGCGCCTCCTTTGAGGTTTATTCAGTTTAAGCCATTTAATTCACGGTTACCATTCAAAATCCAATAGGCCTTGAATCATATTCAAATACTGTTCTCCCTCTTTATCAAAATCCACGGGTTTGTGGAAAAATTCATAAAAGCGATTTTGTCGGAGGGAATTGTAGAGAAGGTTGTCATCTTGATCAGGATTTCCGGTAATCAAAATGAATTTCAGGTTGGGCTTCGATTTTTTTACCTCGTCGCAAAGGACGTTCCCGGTCATTTTCGGCATGACTTCATCCGTGATTACCAAGCCGACATTCGATGTTTTTTGAATGTAGTCCAACGCTTCGATGGGCTTGCTAAAAGTAACCAGATTCAATTTTTTCCCGAACTTCCGCTTGAACACGAAAAGGTTTTCCTCCTCGTCATCCACGTAGACCACGATCGCATCTTGAGATTCCGTACGCAACGAGCCTGCAAGTATTTCCACGAGTTGGCCAATGGCCATCCTGTTTAATGTTTCGTTCAAAAATATTTCCCGGGTACCCAAGTCACGTCCTTGGAATCTACTCTGCAGGTTAGCGATTATTTTCGGAAGGGTTACGATGTCCAAGCCCAGCGTTGATAACGGCGTGTCGCTCACCATTTTTTCAGGTAGCGGTTTTATCGTTGCGTCAACCTTAGACATCGCTAAGGTTATATCGCGCAATATTCCATAAACTCTTTCAATATTCATTTTTCTACTCCAGCCCGATTATGGATAAGCCCGTGTTGTTTCCCCAATTTTTCCAGGACCGAAACGGTCGTCTCGATTTGCGCGAAAGTATGCGATTGGTTCACCGTGAATCGGCATCGGCCCTCATCAATTTTAACCGCCGGAAAGGCCACGGAGACGGAAAATATTCCTTCCAAGTAGAGATCGCGGGGAAATTGCAGCAATGTCTCAAAATTTAGAATATAAACCGGAACGATTGCGCTATTGCTATTGCCCAAATCAAATCCCAAATCGAGAAGTTTTCTCCTGAAGTATTCGGTTTTCTTCTTGAGTTCCTGCATGACTTCCGGATGGGTCCCGATTTCATCCAAGGCGGCCAAAGTCGCGGCCGCGTCGGCCGGGGGAATTGTTTCCGCCTCAGTCATGCATGTACTCGAAAGTTTCCACATTCGGATTACCGCAGCTAAGGTCGCACTGGCTAAACCGGATGAGGAAAAACAAAAAGCGGTTGAGGTGGTGGTCACCGAGGACGTCATCAAGGAGTTGCCGCCGGACTTCGGGAACTACCGTTGGATCGATCTGGTTCAGGTGAAGGGTTCCTCCCTGCCCATCGCCTAGAACCGGCTGATTTGATGGGTAATATCCTCCGGTTAGATATCCCCCTCGTCCTCATGGTTTAGAAAAAGTCCCCGGTTAATACCTTGTTTATGAGTGCGAAATACTCTTCACCTTTGCCTGCCAAGTCCAATGGTTTATTGATGAATTCATAAAACCTGTTTTGCCGGAGAGTATGGTGTAAAAGCTCGCCATCACTGTTCGGGTTGCCCGTGATGAGGATGAACTTGAGCATCGGTTTGGCTTTGTGGACGGCATCGCAAAGCGCATTGCCGCCCATTTTCGGCATCACCTCGTCCGTGATGACAAGCGTGACCGAATCCTCGGCCTTGATGTACTCGAGAGCTGCGAGGGGATCCACGAAAGTCTTGAGGTTCAGCTTATTCCCGAATTTGCGTTTGAAGATGAAAAGGTTTTCCTCTTCATCATCCACATAGACGACTTGGGGATTCTGCACCGTTGTGCGAAGGGCGCTCGCAAGTTGGGAAAGGAGCTTTCCCATCGTCAAGTAGTGGAATTCATCGGGAACCAGGTACTGGTCCAAATGAAAGTCTTTGCCTTGGAATCTTTGCTTGAGATCTTCGGTAATATCGGAAAATGCGATGAGATCAATTCCGGAACTTTCCAAAGGTAAGTCAGGGTTTGGCTCTGGCGACAAGGGTCCAACGTGTTCCCCGCGCAGGGCCATAGATTGGACTATTTCTTTCAGGATTTCATATGCTTGCATGCTGTTCATTAATGAGCTCCTCCGGCCCTGCTCAATTTCGGTTCTAACGATATCGTTATGCTCATGTTTTTTCAACGAAAGAAAATGGCGGTTTAACCTGGACGGCCATTTTAGCGACCACCTCAGCCGTCGCATTGGCTACCCGTTCCATGTCTGCGGCGGTCACTTCGCAGTGAATCGAATACCGGGCCAAGCTGGTATCCCGCGGCACAGCCGGCGCCGTGAATACGGAGACCAGGATGCCGTGCTTTCTCATCAAGCCATAGAATTTGGCGGCCAAGGGATCCTGGTCGAAATAAATCGAGATGATTTGGCTGTTGCTGGTTCCCGGATCGATGCCCCGTTCGAGAAGCAGCGTCCGGAGCAAAGCCGCCATGCGAAGGCAATTTTCGGCGCGTTCGGGCTCGCGCAGGGCGACCTTCATCGCGGCGTTCGCGCCGGCCGACCCGGCGGGTGAGGGGCTGGAACTGAAAATGACTGGTCTGGATCGGTGCTTTAGAAACCAAACCAGTTCTTCCGATGCGGCGATGAATCCGCCGTTCCCACCGAGGGCCTTGCTCATGGAAACCGTGCGCAGCGGGATCCGGTTTTCCAGCCCGAGATGAACGGCCAAGCCGCCTCCATTGGGGCCAATCATGCCGAAAGAATGCGCTTCGTCCAGGATCAGCAAGCAATCGTTTTCCTCGCAGATCTGAACATAACGTTCCAAATCCGGAACGCTCCCATCGGTACTATAGAATGCATCGATGCAGACCACACCCGCGCCGGATCGCTTGATCCGTTTCTCCAGGTGGTCCGCGTCGTTATGCCGCACGGGTACGATTTTTCCTCCGGAAAGCCGCGCCCCGTCCCACAGCGAAGCGTGCGCCTGGTAGTCGAGATAGATGGGCATGTCGGGCAGCGCCACCGATTCCACGATGCCGACATTTGCCGTCCATCCTGCGGTTGTCAGCATGACGTCCCCGGTTTTCATGACCTCCTGGAGGGTGCTCCGATATTTCTGGTGTTGTCCCGTATCCCCGCCGTAGATGATGGACGCCATCGGGCCGCTCCCGGTGGATTCGTTGGCTTCGTTCTTGGCCCTGATCACCTCCGGATGGTCGCTTAGGCGGAGATAATCGTTCTGGTGCAGGCTCAGGTAATTGTGCGTATCCGAGGGCTGATCGAAGGGAAAAGGCTCATAGGCCCGCCAACGCTTCAGGTACTCTTCCTTGTAGGATTCGAACCACTCGGGGTGGTTGGGATTGCTTTTTGGAATAACTACGGTCATGGAACAGCCTTTCGTGAGCCCGCCCGTAACGGACCCGGAGCATGGTTAAGAATTCCCCGCGTCCCCATGGATTAGAAGAACTCCCCGGTCAGTACTTTGTTGATGATCGTGAAATACTCTTCGCCTTTGCCCGCGAAGTCCAAGGGCTTGTTGATGAAATCGTAGAATCGGCCTTGGCGCAGGGACTTATGCACAAGGTTTTGATCCCCACCGGGGTTGCCCGTGATGAGGACGAACTTCAGGAAAGGCTTGCTTTCATGCACGGCGTCGCAGAGCGCGTTGCCGGAGAGCGCGGGCATCGATTCATCGGTCAGGACCAGTACGACATCGGGGGTTTCCGAAATGAAGGCCAGGGCTTCCCGCGGATCGGTGAAGGTGCGCAAGTTGCAACGCTTCCCGAATTGGCGGCGAAAGATAAAGAGGTTTTCCTCTTCATCGTCCACATAGACAACGACGGGGTTCTTGACGCCGTGTTGGAGGCTGGTTTGGATATGCCGGGCGATATCGCCCAAGGTTTTGTAATAGCCCATGTCCATGGACGTGCCGGCGAAAGTTTTCTGCAGCCGGTACATGAGTTCGACATTCAGCGCGATGCCGCCGAAGCGCTGGCGCAGGGCTTGGGCCAGTTCTCCGATATTGGTGTCAGAGATGTGGGATTCATCCAGAGTGGTAGAGGCTTCCAGGTTTTCCGGTAGGGTATGGAAAGACGGATTCTCCCGAGCGAGACGGTTCAACACATCAATAAGAATGGCAAGTATGCGGTTGTTCTGCACGAAAATCCTGACGACGGCCGACCTGTGGAGAAGTTACACTCACAAGCCTGAATCTCAAGCGTTTTTTTTACATTGCCTCATTTTTGTTGTGACAAAAAATCCGACATTCCGGATTTTCATTTTCTTCGACTTAACCCCGTGAAAAACTCAAGCGGAAAAAAGACAGACCGTGAAAGGATCCTGACTGGACCATGAAAGCGTCGCCAACACGGTGTTGGGGAAACGCTTTGAGGGGAAAAAATTCGAAAAATTCCAAAATTTCTTGTGACAGACTGGCGAGAAAATTAAGTAGCCCGAGAACCCTTGTGATTGGATTTCATCGCCATGTTCGATTCGGGAGACCCCGGTTAAGATTTTGATCGTGGATGATGTGCCGCACAAACTCATGGCCTATGAATCCATTCTGGAAAGCGGGGATATGATCTGCCTTCCCTTTCCCGTTGCCGCCTGGCAAAATCCGCGTAGTGGAGTCCACGATTTCCCCTGATTCGCCGTAAATCGTACCGCTGGAAAACATGGCCAATATGCTGCGACGCCTTATCGGCGATAATATCGAATTGCAAAACGTCCTGGGCGAGGGGGGGGCCTGGTCAAGGTGGATCCAGGTCAACTGGATCAGGTGTTGATGAACCTGGTGGTCAATGCCAAGGACTCCATGTCCGACGGCGACCGCATCACGGTGCAAACGGCCGTCCGCGACCTGGACGTGGATTCGCCCGGTTTGCTGACGATGGAAAAGGATTTATCCGTGAAGCCGGGCCGGTATGCGGAAATGTCGGTGTTCGACAACGGCACGGGGCTGGGGCTGTCCATGGTCTATGGCTTCTTGAAGCAAAGCGGCGGACATATCACCGTCACGAGCGAGGTTGGGAAAGGATCCGCCTTCAAGGTTTACTCGCCCTTGGCGGAGTCCGAGGGCGCGCAATGGCAACCGGAAAACGGCGGGGGAGCGGCGCTGGATTCCCATGGCGATGAAACCCTGCGGGTGTTAATTTCGAGCCCGGAATCGGCGTTGCGAATCCGTTTCAAAAATACGTGTGGATTGTGCGTGAAGCCGCGCAGGACCTGACAATAAAAGACAATGCGTGCTGGAGTGGGTTTAATCGCTCGCCACTATTTGCACCGGCAATGGGACAAATTAGTTTCCATCAGTGTGAGCAAACGAACACTCGCGCCATTGGAGGCTTGTGATGGAACTAGGAACAGCCCATATGGAAAATCCCAAGGTATTGCAAAAAGAAAAACGGCATTTCCGCGACGAAGACGCGCTTGCGCTGTACCTACGGGAAATCTCGCGTACAAATGTGATATCCGTTGCGGAAGAAAAGAAATTGCTGCAGCGGATGGCGGTTGGGGACAAGCGGGCCATGAATGAATTGATCATGGCGAATTTGCGTTTTGTCGTCTCGGTATGCCGACAATTCCAAAACCAAGGCATGCCTTTATCGGATTTGATCAGCGAAGGTAATCTGGGCTTGCTGCGCGCGGCGGAAACCTTTGATCCGACGCGTAATTGCCGCTTCATGAGTTACGCGGTGTGGTGGGTTCGGCAAAGGATACTCGCGGCCTTGGCGGAACAATCGAAATGCTTCACCATGCCCGTGGGAAAATTCGCGGCCATTCGGAAGATTGCTTTTGTGCGGATGGTATTGGAACAACGTCTGGGCCGCAGGCCCACCAATGCGGAGATCGCCGTGGCCGTGGGCGGCAGGGAAAAGCAGGTGGAAGATTTGCTGAGTTTAGGCCAATCACAAATCTCTTTGGAGAGTTCGGGGCAGGATGGCGATCCCGCCCCCATGGAATTCTTATCGGACCCCTCCCTCGCGAATCCCGAAGAAAATCTGGATTCGCAGCAAATCCGCAAACGGTTGCATCAATTATTGGACGGCTTGAAAAAATTGGAGCGCCTGGTCTTAACCCTGTACTTCGGCCTGGAGCAGGATATGCCGGAATCCTTGGAGCAAATCAGTCATCGGCTCCAAGTCAGCCCAGAACGCGTGCGCCAAATCAAGGATATGGCCCTTGGTCGCTTACGCCATCCCAGCCGGATGAAAATCCTTTTGGATGAAGGCTAGTGTCTCGACTCCAAAATTTCGAAACACTTTCGCCGGGCCTGGGGGCCCAGGGCTGCGTTGCGCCTCCTTGGAATAGTCCCGCTATTCCGGCGTCGGCGCGCGTACCCCAGCCTTGCTGGGGCCTTGCCCTGAACCCCCATTCCTCGCCGCCTTCGTTTCGAAATTTTGGAGTCGAGACACTAGGCGCACGGCACGATCCCCGTGCGGGGGTAAGAGTATTTTGAATCCAGGCGCACATTGACCAGGATGGGGGATTCCGTCGTGGGCAAAGTGAGGTCTTGTTTGGGAACCGGATTCAAAAAAGAAAATAGCTCTAACTGCTTCCAACCCAACCTCTTTCTTGGCAATTCCAGTGCCGGGAATATCCCATTTTTGGGAGTGAATGATAAGAATGGGCATGGCCTTGAAATTGGAAGGGAGGAAGGATGATAATCATGCTGTCATGCGCGTTTCTTTTTCCAGCTTGCATATTCTCGTAACCATTCTCATGGCGGGAGCTTTCCCACGGCAAACACCCGCAGCGCCGACAGGCAAGACATCTTCGGCTGAACCACCCGCAGCCGCCGGCCCAAGCACCCCGGTTTCCGCTACCCCAGGCAACCCTGTTTCCAACGGCAACTCCACGGCTTCCGCCTGCGCATCGTCCGGCGATACCTTGGACGTTGTCCGCATCCATGCCGAATACGGCGACGGAAATTTCGAGACGGTGGTGCAATTGTTGGAAGAGTTCCGACAAAAGCATCCGCAATGTCGCGCCGTGGATAGCTTCTGGGTGGCGAAATATCTGGGCGTGGTGTACGCGGCCAATCCCGCGACCCGCGAAAAGGGCAAATACTGGTTGTACAAAATGTTGGAAAAACAACCGACGGCCAGCCTGGTTGATTTGTTCGTTGGGGAAGAAGTGAATGGGAATTTCGAAAAAGTCCGGACGGAATTCATCACGCGCCGGAATTATCGCGGGATCAACGATTTGAAATTGGCCAAGGACGTGCAGGGCGGAGAGCCGGGACGGCATGATACCGTGGTGGTCAAGGATACCGTGATGGTGAAGAACGGGAATTGGGTTTCGCCGATTACCGATGTGGTGAAGGACGGGCTTTCCGAGGTGAAGGGCGATATCAAAGCCGGTATCGGCTATGGATACGTTCCCATCAAGGAGGAGAATAAGCAAGACTCCGGATGGACGGCGAATCTGAATGCCGGTGCGGGCATCAAGTTTTTGGATCAGTCGGCGTGGAGTGATTTTGGATTTACGGATGAGACGGAGTTCCGGTTGATGTTCGATTTCCGTAAAAAGCCTTGGCCCATCAATATCGCCTTGGACTTCACTTTCGATCAGGCACCCGACGTGATGCGCGTCAGCGACTCCGTCGGGAATTATACGCAGAAATTTTTCACTTTCGAAATGAGCGTCGGCGTCCGCAAAATCGTGGATTTCAAATTGTACAACGTGCGTCCTTTTTTCGGAGGCGGTTTCAACCGCATCACGACGCAAGAGGAGCTTACGGGTGCGCAAATCAACGAAACCTACCGGGACGGGAAAATCGGCGTCTGGTTGAACGGCGGCGTATACTGGGAGTTGGATCGGCATTTCAATATCGGCCTGGAAACCATGTGGTCCTGGGCGCGCATCGATTATTTCGGGAATGGAAGCCACGGCGGGAACCATTTCGATATGGTCCTCGGATATCATTTTTAGTCTTACCGTAAATCCTTGCGTCCTAACCCGGAGGCCCGCACGGGCATGAACTCCATCCTGGTACTGCAATTGAATCGAATGGGCGATTTGGTGCAGACCTTGCCGCTCCTGAAACGACTCCGCGACGAATATCCCCAAGCGAAAATCACCTTAGCCTGTTTACGGGGCTTACAGGATTTGTTGGAATCCGTGACCTTCCATGACCGGTTGCTGGCCTTGGGGCCGCATACGGTGTCGGCCCTGGGGAATCCGGAAAAACAAAAGGATTTTCCCCACGGGGCGCCTTTCGACGATTGTCCCGAGTTCCGCGAGCGATATGATCTGCTCGTCAACGTCACCAGCGATTTCGAATCGGCCTACATTTGTCGAAACGTCGAGGCCGAAAAAAAAATGGGGCGCATCCACACGGTGGAAGGCGAGCTGCGCTTGTTGGGCGATTGGTCGAAATACCTGTTTTCCCTGGTGACGAATCGGACGGAAAACCTTTTCAATATCGTGGACATTCAAGTGGGCATCGCGGGCCTGGCCCCCAAACCGCAAACCAAATATTTGCCCGTACCACAGTACCGTCGCGAAGAGGCCCGCGGTTTGTTACGGTCTCAGGGCCGATCCGAAATCCGCAGTGATGCAAGCAGGGATTTTCCCATGCGCGCCGATTCCTTGCGGCCCTGCGGGGTTGGGGCAGCGGGGGCGAAACGCTTGGTCGCGCTCCAAACCGGCGCCAGCGATTTGCACCGTGCCTGGTCCTTGGAAAATTTCGCCGCCGTGGCGCGAGGATTCCTAACCCAGGGCGACGCGCAAATCCTTTTGGTGGGTGACGGGCGTGAACAAGCGCGCGCCCAGGAATTGCAGGCAATGATCGGCTTGCCGGTCATTAATCTCACTGGCCTCACCTCTTTGTCGTTGCTGCCTGCGGTGATGGCGGAATGCGATTTGTTGATCAGCAATGATACGGGCACCATCCATATCGCGGCGGCGGTAGGCACCCGGACGGTGGGCCTGTATTTTTCCACGGCCTTCTATACGGAAACCGCGCCTTACGGACCCGACCATGTCATCCTCCAAGTGGAATTGCCCTGCTCGCCTTGCAGCGCCTCGTCGCGTTGTCCCGAACAGGCATGCCGTCCGTATTTGGCGCCGGATGCGGTTTTGGAGGTGGCCCGCTGGTGCTTGGGCGGTCCTTTGCCATCCCATCGTCCCAACCTTTTTGCATACCGCAGTTTGTTCTTGGACAACGGAAGCCTGATGTACTTGCCCTTGCATACGGAAGTGTCGCCCCAGTATTTGCGAGGGTTGATGGGACGATTAATGTGGGAAGAATCCTTGGCGATGGCGCGCGAACATCGTCTCGGGGAGGAGTGGCACCGCCTGCGATGGATGCCGGAATGGGAGGCGCGGCGTTTAAGCATGTTGGCGGCGCTGGAGACCCTGGGCGGCCTGTTTGCGCGTGGACTGGACTTGGCCGAAGGCCTGGAGCTTGAATTTTCCCAGGCCCTGCCGCGCCGCGAAAAGGTAATGGCCCAACACCAGGAACTGGCCTCGCTCGGCGCTTCCATGGCGGCGGCGGCGAATCAGAGCGGGTTGTTCGGGAATTTCCTCAAGTATGAAATGATGGACATGGATTATGCTCCCTATCCGGCATTGGCTGGGTTATTGGAAGAAAAATATTCCACCTTGAACCAGTGGGTTGTGCGGTTTCGGTCCGCCTTAAGTGATTTGTCCGCTTAGTCGAGGTTAGTGGCAGACTCCGGGACGACTTCACCGGTTGGTCACGGTTCTACTGGCGGTATTGATTTCCGCTTTGTTATCTTTGCTGCGCGCTCCCGCTCCCTTTTAACGCGGGTCCGCAGCCTATAAAGCCAAACACATGCCACGCCTATTGCACGCCGCCGATTTGCACCTTTCCCTGACCGAAAAGGAGTATGGCCTATCGGTATTTTCCGAATTGCTGGAGACGGCCCGTCGTGAAAAGGTCGACTACCTGGTTTTCTGCGGGGATTTATTCAACACCTTCGCCGATGCCGAGGGCTTGCGGGCGGACCTTCGGCAATTAATCGGGACGCCGGAGTTCGAGTTCCTGTATTTGCCCGGCAATCACGAAGACCTGGGGCGAGGCGCGCTGGATTTGGCCCGTTTGGATTTGGGCAATCTGACCCTGTTGGATGCAAAACCTTTCCAATGCCTCCGTCGCGATCGCGGTGGGGTAACTTTAGAGTTACTGGCGGTGCCGCATCAGGAGCATTACGCCCTGTACAGCCAATGGCCCGTACCCGCCAAGTCCGCCCGGTGGCGGGTGGCGATGGCCCACGGCATAGTGGCCGGCATGGCCTATCGCGGTCCCGATGAAGAATCCGGCGGGGCGGCTCTCGATCCAGACCTTTTCCATCGTTTCCAGGTGGACTATGCCGCCCTGGGGCACATCCATGGCCGTCGCTGCCAAACGCTTTCGACAATCTCTGGTCAAACTGTAATGGCGGCCTATCCCGGATCCACGCGTCTTTGGCGTCGGGGCGAGACGGGACTCCATGGGGCCTATTTGCTGGAGTTGCCTTCCCAGGATCGAAGCGGCTTACAGGAACCGCAATTTTTGCCTTTGTCCTCGGCGGGGGAATATCGGCAATATCCCATGCCCCTGAGCCTGGAAGGCGAAGCGCCTGACTTGGAGCGCGTGGCGGCGGGATGGGGCCGTAACGATTGGATTGAATTGGTGTTCTCCGGTTTGGTCGAGGACGAAAAGGCGGTTGCGCGCTTGTCCGATCAATTGCTCTCGCAGTTCGCGAAGCGGGTACGCGGGATGGAAATCCGGCGCGACGGCGTATCGGCGCTGCCAGGAATCTCCTCTCACCCCGTGGCGAAACAATTTCTCGAGGCCTGGAAGGCCCGCCGCCCCGCGCAAGCCGGATCGGAGCGGAACGTTTGGATTCGCGCCCGTGAACTGGCGCTCAACGCTCTGAAGGCACGGTTGGAACACAAGTAATGGACTGTCGATGCTCACCCGACTGATCCTTCAGGACTTCGGCAAGTTCCGGGAACGCAGCTTCGACTTAGCGGCCATGACCTTGGTATACGGCCCCAATGAGGCCGGGAAAACCACGTTTTTCGACGGCCTGTTCCAAGCCCTGTGCAAGCCCAGCGAAACCAAAAAGGCCGGGAAACTCCTGCGCGACCGTTATGGGTCCCAGCGCCGCGCCACGGTGGAGCCGACTCCCGCAACTCCTTGGCCGGAAGACGAATTCCTCAGTCTATACGCCATCCGCAGCGGCGACTTGAAATTGGAATGGAGTCCCAATTCCGAGTGGATGGAAAAGTTGAAGGCCGGGCTGTACCACGGCGGCGTGGATCCGCGTTCCTTGGCGGAGGAATTCGAAAAAAAAAGTTCCGATCGGCGTAACTTCGCCCATATGAAGGAATTGGAAACCTTGCGTCTCCAAGCGGATACAGCCCGCAGTGAATTGAATGGGTTGCTCACGGAACGGCAAGGGCATTTACGGCGCGAGCAGGACTTGGTCGGATTGGACGCAGCTCTCCAGGAAACCCGCAGGTTACGGGAAGCGGCTCGCCTAACCGCCTTGAAATTGGAATCGGATTTGATTTGGCAAGAGAAAATCCAATTGCGGCAAAAATTGCAGGCGCAATGGGAAATGCTGCGGAGCTGGGAAAGCCTCGATGCCGGCTGGCGTTCTTCGGCGGCTTTACGCGCGGCCAAGAAATCGGACTGGGAATCCTTGCAAGGGGCGACGCGAAAAGCTTCGGCGCATGCGCATAGCGTACGAGGCAAACTGGAATTGCAGGCCGAGGCTCGATCCCGGGCGAAAGATGAATTGCGTGAGGCCCAAGCGGGCATGACGCGCGCGATGGCGTGGTCCGCTAAAGCTGAGGAAATCGCGCAAAGGGTGCGGTTGGCGATGGCTGAAACGATTCCGTCCGCCCCGGCAACCAAAAGGACTTGGCCTACAGTCGCGGCCGGGGGCCTGGTTCTGGCCGGAACCTTGGCCGGATTGGCCGTCTATTCCGCCCTGCATATCCGCTCTCAAGACGGTTTGGGAATGGCGATGGGGGCGGGATTGGCCGCCTCGAGCGTGCTGGCCGCGGCGGCGCTGTTTTTTTTCGGACATCGTCGAATCATTTCCCCACCCGTAACACGAGAGTTACCCATGGCCGCATGGAAGGACCAATGGTTGATGGCAACCGGCGTTGAGGACCATTCCCTGGCCCCCTTGACTACGCCGGAAGGCATTTTGTCGGCTTTGGAGGAAAAGAGCCGCCTACGCGATATGCAAGCCCGGTTGGAACAAGATGCCGCCGATCGCATGCGTCGTTATGAGTCCGATTACGAGGTCTTGGAGCGCGAATTTTCCATCTCCCAGGACGCGGAAGCGGTGGCCAAAAAAAATGAGTCCGATTGGCTGGCCGTTCTGGGCGCGCGTGATGGCGAAGACTTCTTAGTGAAGTATGCGCAGGCCCAAAGGACCCATCAGGAAAGAATTTTGAAAGCGAAGCAAATTCAGTCCTTGGCGGAAATACCCGAAGGGGAATTCGATCGGGCTGCCCACGCAAGCGGTGAAAACGTCGGCGCCGCCGGAACCCATAATCGCGGCGCCGGAGATTCCGCTGAGTTAACCGTGCCGGATGCCGCGCAACTCGCAGCCCTTGCCCAGGAACTGCAACGAAAATTGCAAACCCTGGATGATGAAGGCGTTCCCGCATATGGATTGGATGAAGCAGGTTTACAGCGCCTGCGGAATTCGTTGAAGACCCAAAGGGATATTGAACAAGTCCAGAACTTGCGTGATACTGAGGCGTTGACCCGGAAGGAAGGCTTAGCCGGGGAACTTCGCGGAGCGATGGGGAAGACAGCCCCGTCCATTGTTGCAGCCGAGGAAAGGCTGGTGAGGGCGGAATCGGATTTGGCGGCCAAGGAATTGGACAAGGACGCGGCGGCCTTGGCTCGCGATATATTTCGAGGCATCGGGGAAGGCACGGATTTATTGCTGTCCGGGTTGGCGCAGGAACTTACTGGTATGTTGGCCAAACTCTTGCCCCAAGAACGGAAGGTGGTCTTGTCCGGATTGGGCGACAAACAACTTAAGGTGGAAGATGCCTCCGGACACGAGCGCATCCTGGAATGGTTGTCGAAAGGGACACAGGACTCCGTCGTCTTGGCTGCGAAACTGGCCATCGCGTTGAAAACCCGAATTACGCCCGGCCTCTTGGTCT
>JADGQO010000072.1 GCA_017881725.1 Fibrobacteria bacterium | reverse complement strand
GGAGAAATATGGATCCGAGCAATAGTTGGTTCGGAGGCATTTTTTCATACTCCTTGTCCAAGAGCAAAGAGACAGGAAATCTCTATCCTCAAATCAGCCTCGGTGGAGCTTTTAACCGAAAAGACGAAGAGCTTTTCATGCTTTTGCCTGATAGCGTAAAACTTTCCAATTCGCCCGGAAGCGTCCCTCTACCGGAACCGGCTACGAATTTTGACGGTTTCTTGGGCATGACTCTTTCCAACGGGGGAATGCTCGGGTCCCATGTGTATGTTGCCATGGAAGAAGGCGCCAATCAGCATAATGGAATGATCTCCCAAAGCCCGACCCCGTCCGCGAATATTAGCCCGGACATTAACGTCTATATCCTGCGCGCCGATCTTGGAATTAATTGGCCCATCGCCAGGAACGTGGACGGAGAACTTTCCGTCGGGACCGCGTTTATAAGCTATGGCCCCAAGTCCATCGATCCGGAGGAAAGTTTTTTCGTTAAAGGCCGGGCGTTTTCGACCTTGGAGATCATCAATGGGGAACTCGTACCCATTTTCAGTTGGTCTGATTTGAAATCACCGGGACGCGAATACAGCAAGCTGCATTTTGGGTTAGGTGTCAATGTTTCATTGGATCGCGGCTTTTTTTGGTTGGGTGCCCAGGGCATATTCGATGAGAGCCGCCAAGATGGGATGTCAGCGAATTCCGACCATACGGTTACCTATGATCGCCTTGGGGTTACGAGCCTGGACCAGACTATCCGCGGCGGTCTGATCTCCTTTGGCATTGAACGGAATGTTTGGTGGGATTGGTTGGTACTTCGCGTCGGTGGCCAAAAGGAAATTACTTATCGTGATCAGCAATCCACCATTTCTGGGGAATCATTCAATTATATCTTCACCAATCCTACTTCAGATGGCACGCCTGATGATGCCGTTGGTTTCGGTATCGGAATAAACGTGGAAGAGAAATTAAAGGTGGATGCGACGCTGGCGGAAGATCTCCTCTATACCTTTGGAAACCTGTTTTCCGGCCCGCAGCATCATTTGATCTCGAGAATATCTGCCACCTATTCTTTCTAGTTTTAACCGGGCCATGGCCCGACTTAAAACCGTTTTAACCTTCTCCTTGATGATTGCGTGGGGTGCTTGCACCTCCTCGCATGACACGCTTAAAAGCCGGTTGGAGGCAATCGGAAAAACCGATCTTCAGGATATTCTCTCTGAACTCTCACCAAAGGCAAAAGGCGCACGTCTGGGGAAGCCGTATTTCGTAGTCGATAATTATCAAGAGTTCCACGGGGACACGGCGAGTGTGTTCCAGGCTAAAGCCGACCTGGTTTTCTTCTATCTCGACCCAAATCTGGATTTATGCCAAGTAAGACAGTACCGCTATCGCACCACTTCGGGGATCTGGGACCGGTACGACGTCAAGCTCAAACATATTCCTGAGAAATTTCTTGCACCAAGGCCATGATTGTTTTGTAAAATAGACTGGAATGGGGTTTTATTAGTTTCTAAATTCCTCAAAATTCCTTCTGCATAGAGGAGCAACTCCCCCTTGTTTGGTTTTCTCTCAAGCGACATCGGCATCGACTTAGGCACCGCGAATACCCTCGTTCACGTCAGCGGGCGCGGCATCGTTATCAATGAACCTTCGGTTGTGGCCGTGGAACGGCGCACGAACAAGGTTTTAGCCATCGGATCGGAGGCTAAGCGTATGCTGGGCCGTACCCCCGGTGAAATCATCGCGGTCCGTCCCATGAAGGACGGCGTCATCGCGGACTTTCAAATGGTGGAAAGCCTGCTCACGCGTTTGATCCAAATCGCCCAAAAGTACCCGCTCTTTTTTCTTAGGCCGCGTATCGTGGTCGGCGTGCCTTCGGGAATCACCGAAGTGGAAAAGCGCGCGGTTTTGGAATCGGCGCAAAAGGCAGGGGCGCGTGAAGTGTACCTTGTCGCGGAGCCGATGGCGGCGGCCATTGGTATGGGTATTCCGGTCGAGGACCCGAGCGGGAACATGATTATCGATATCGGCGGCGGGACTTCGGAAATCGCAGTGATTGCCCTGTACGGCATCGTTTGCGACGCTTCCGTGCGCGTCGGTGGTGATGAGATGGACGAAGCCATCATCAATTACCTGAAGAAAAATTATAACCTCCTGGTGGGCGAAGGCACGGCGGAAAAGATCAAGATGCAAATCGGATCGGCCTATCCTTTGGACCATGAATTGGAAATGGAAGTGCGCGGCCGCGACCTGATGGCGGGGATTCCGCATACCTTGAAAATCACCTCGGCGGAAATCCGCGAAGCGCTTTCGGAGCCCGTGAACGCCATCGTAGAAGCCGTTAAGCGCGCCTTGGAGCAAACTCCGCCGGAACTGTCTGCGGACATCCTTGAAAAAGGCATCGTAATGACTGGAGGCGGATCGCAATTGCGCGGTCTGGACGAGTTACTCCGGCAGGAAACCAATTTGCCTGTCAACGTGATCGATGATCCATTGGTTTGCGTATGCAAAGGAACCGCGCGCATACTCGAAGATATGGACAAGTATTACAAGGTACTGATGGACGCGAGCCGATAGGCTCCGGACTCGCCGAATCTGGCAATTGGGCACACTGGCACGCCGTCGAAGCTTTCAACTGGAAAATGTTGGAAGCCGTAGTCGGGGGGTGAGTCCGACCGCCCAGCGCCAATCGCGATCGGCGAAAGGCGGCGGAGGAATGGATTCTATGGAGTCGATCTTTCGCTTCAACACAATGTCAGATTCCCCGGATTAGGCTTTGAGCATCATCGATTGGTTCATTCGGTTTTTTACCGTCGCTAAGGGCCTAGGCTCCCTTATCCTCTGCGTCGTGTCCTGCGGCATCTTATTGTCCTTAAAAGCGCCGGAGCGCCAAACCTTCCATGACGTGATGATTAGCACTTTCTTGTACCCCGCACAGGCTATCCTATCACGGTTAAACCGTACGATACGGGTCTTCAAGGAAAACGACGAATTAAAGGAGCAGAATACTTCATTGCGCCTTGAGAACGACTACCTGATTCAGGCCATAAAGGAATTACCGCGCGTGGAACAGATGGAGGCGTTCGGAGCGCGCAGCGGCCTGAAGTTGAAGATGGCGCAGATTAGCGCCGAGGACCCGGGCCGTTATTCCAATAACTGGGTCATTAACCTGGGCCGCGAGGATTCGGTGGACGTCAATATGCCGGTAATGACGGCATTGGGCCTGGTCGGCCGGACGGCGAAGTCCTACCACAGCCATAGTCTGGTGCAAGGACTTTCCGATCCGAACAGCAAGGTTTCCGTGCTTTGCAATCGAAGCCGGGTGAACGGTATGCTGGAGTCCTGGCCGGGAGGAAAATTGTTGGTGCGTTTTCCGGCCGATGCGGACGTCGCGAAAGGGGATACCTTGGTCACTTCCGGAATGGGCGGCGTTTATCCCAAGGGATTGATGGTGGGGATGGTCGTAGACGATCACCAAGATGCCAGCGAAAGCGGCGATATCCTGAAGGGGCTGGTCGTTAAGCCCTTCCAAAACCCTTACCTCGTCGAAGAGGTATTCGTCTTGATCCGCCACGATTCCTGGACGGTGGGACTCGAAAAATGAATTACCTGAAAAGCCTGGGGTTTCTAGTATTGGCGCTGGTATTGCAACAATCGGTGGTGCGGATAATTTCCATCGGCACCATCAGGCCGGACTTGCTCATGGTCGCCTTGGTAGCCGTCTCCATGCGCTATGGTTCGGTCGTAGGGCTTTACAGCGGGCTGACCATCGGATTGATGCAGGACGTTTACGCCATCGATACCTTGGGGGCGAACGCCTTGGCGAAGTGCCTGGTGGGCTATTGCACCGGACTCCTGGATGAGAAGGTGATTAAGGTGATGCCGGCTACAAAGGTATTGTTCCTGGCGGTGGCCTTCTTGATGCACGACGTAATTTACTCGCTTTCATCGGGAATCCACGGTGGAGCTTTCTGGGACGCCTTGTTGCGCAAGACCCTGCCATCCGAAATCTACACCCTCCTACTGGGCGCCTTGGTGTTTTATTTCCTGGTCGCGCCGTCGCGATCGGAATCCTATAACTCATGATCGCCAATAATTCCAACCGTCTGGATGACCCATTCTTTCGTGGATCCGTAGCGAGGAACCTAGCCATCTTGTTTGGAGTGATGCTGATCGGACTCGCTGCCCGTCTTTTTTACCTGCAAATCGTTAAAGGCTCTTACCACCAAAAATTGTCGGACCAAAACAGCATCCGGCTGCAAATCGTTCATGCTCCGCGCGGCCTTATTTACGACCGCAAAGGCGTGTTGATCGCCCGTAACCGGCCTTCTTATCAGGTCGCGATTCTTCCCACCCAATTGAAGGAACCCAAACGCGTATTCGCCAACCTGATGCGGTTCCGCGATTCCACCGGGAACCGTATCTTTGATTCCGCCCTGGTGGAATGGAGCCTGGCGCGCGGCCGCTGGAAGAAATTCCAACCGTTGGTCATCCACGAGGACGCGTCGCCGGAAGTCGTCGCCATGGTGGAAGAACATCAATTGGATTTGCCGGGGATTATCACCATCATGGATTCGCGACGTTCCTATCCCTTCGGGTCAAGCGCCGCGCACGTCATCGGTTACATGGACGAAATCAAGGAAGAGGAACTGGAATCCATTAAGGAGGACAAGGAGGATTTCGGCGACACTCTTCCATACATGAAAGGCGATCGGATCGGAAGAAAAGGTTTGGAAAAAACCTATGAACCTTATTTCCGGGGTAAAGACGGCGTCCGCTACATCAAGGTCAATGCGTTCGGCAAGGAAATCGAAGTCATCAAGGAGCTGCCCCAAATCAAGCCCATGGCGGGGAACAACCTGGTCACGACCTTGGACATGGAGTTGCAATGCCTGGCGGAATCCCTCATGGCCGATACCGTCCGCGGCGCCGTCGTGGCCATCGATCCGCGCAATGGGGAAGTGATGGTGATGGCGTCCAGTCCACGCATGGACGGGAATATTTTTTCCCTTTCGCGCGAGCGGCGCTCCAAAGAATGGGCCAAGCTGGCTCTGGATCCGGCGATGCCCTTGAACAACCGCGCCACCGTAGGCGGGTATGAGCCGGGATCCACTTTCAAAGGTGTCGTCTCGATAGCGGGATTGCAATCCGGAAAGATTCGTGAAACCGATCGCATGGCCAAACCCTGCGTGGGAGGCTATCGCTTCGGCAACCGATTCTGGCGGTGTTGGGACCCCAAAGGCCATGGGTCTTTGGCCATGATCGACGCGTTCACTGAATCGTGTGACGCTTATTATTACCAGCTAGGCCTAGTCGTAGGCATGGACGGCATAAACCGCGTTGCGCGCGAGTTCGGATTCGGGGCGCATACCGGCATTGACGTGGACGACGAACGATCCGGGGAATTGATGGACTCGACCAGTTACACGAATAAGTTTCGCAAGCGCGGATGGACGTGGAGCCGCGGCCTGGTGCTGAATCTTTCCATCGGTCAAGGTCAAATCGTGACCCCTCTGCAGTTGGCGAATTATGCCGCCGGTCTCGGGAACGGCAAGGTCCTGTATAAGCCTCATTTCATCAAGGAAATCAGGAATCGCGAAGGCCAAATCGTCCTGGCTTATCAATCGCAAATCCTGTCGAAGCTTGATCTAACCGACGAGCAGCACGCCATCATGCTTAAGGCTATGGAGGCCGTCGTGAACTCCCCGCGCGGAACGGGAGGGCGAGCGCGGATGACGGGCGTAATCGTCGGGGGAAAAACCGGTTCCGCGGAGAACCCCCACGGGGGCAAGACGCACGCGCTTTTCATCGGGGTAGCGCCCCTGTACCAACCGGAACTGGCCATCGCGGTGGTACTCGAAAACGTTGGCCACGGAGGATCCATTGCAGCGCCAATCGCCGGGGAAATCTTCAAACGGTATTTCAAAAGGAAGATGGCCGGAGACAAACAGCAAGTCCTTTGACATCCCCATGCTGATAACCCTGGGACTGATCATTGTGATTGGTCTCGCGGTGGTTTACTCGGCGACTTGGGATGAACCGGGAAAGCATTGGCTCAAACAAGGCCTGTTCGTCATCATGGGCGTGGTGGCCATCGCCGGCATTTATCTGGTGCCGGCCAAATTTTTCTATGCCATGGCCTATCCCGCTTACATCCTTACCATGTTTCCGTTGCTCTACATCATCATTTTCAAGGCCAATTCCGTGGAGCGATGGATCCCGCTGCCCGGCGGGTTTAATTTGCAACCCTCGGAAATCACCAAGGTCGCGTTCCTTTTGGCCATGGCGCGGCTGCTTTCCTTCCAACCCATCGTGTTGTCGCGGCCGAAAACCGTAATCGCCCCGGTGATTTTGTTTTTCATCCCTTTTGTCCTGGTGCTGAATCAACCCAACCTGAGCACGGCGCTCTCCTTCGTGGCGATGACAACGGTCATGGCCTACTGGTCGGGATTGACCGTTCGGGAAATATTTTTACTGGCCTCGCCGGTATTATCGGTAGCCTTGACTTTTCACCAGGTGGCTTGGGCCGTCCTGTTCGTCATCCTCATTGGGATTATCCTTGTGACGCGCATCAATTTGAAAATTGCCGCCGTGTTGCTGCTCACGAATATCATCGCCGGTTACGGCGCCATTTTCGTATGGAACAAGGTTTTGTACCAACACCAACGTGATCGCATCATGACGTTCATGGATCCGAACCGGGATCCGTTGGGTGCGGGCTACCAGGTATTGCAAAGCAAGGTGGCCATAGGCTCGGGGCAATTATTGGGAAAAGGGTATTTGCACGGGACGCAAACCAACCTCAGCTTCTTGCCGGAAGAGCATACCGACTTCATCTTTTCGGTTCTGGGCGAGCAATTCGGTTTTCTCGGGTGCATTTTTCTGTTGTCGCTCTACATGATTTTGATTTATCGCATCGTTCGGATTGGCGCGGATATCCGCAACCGTTTTGTCAGCCTGGTGGCCGTAGGCGTAGCGGGGATTTTGGGATTCCATATCATCGTAAATGTGTCCATGACCATAGGCCTGATGCCGGTGACGGGTTTACCTTTGCCTTTCCTATCGTACGGAGGGTCGTTCATGATTTCGTGTCTGGTCATGTTGGGCATTCTGATCAATTTGAAAGCCCATGGCCAAAACCTATAAGTCAGTCCTATTTGGGAAAGCAAAACATTGGCCCGCGTTGTTCGGCCGGCGGCTTCTGAACCTTTTCATTCCGCCTACGTGCGTGCATTGTGGGCGCTACCGGTGGCAGGCTACCCCCTTGTGCCGATTGTGTTTACGCGACCTCGCGCGCGCGCGAAATTCGGAGGCTATGGCAAGCCGGATGACGGTGCCTGTGACCCCCGACGGACAGGGTGGAGCGGATAGCGACGCGAAACACTTTTTATTTCGCATGACGCCGGCTTTGTCCACCTTGATTCACGGCTTCAAATACCGGCATTACCCGCGCCATGTACGGTTTTTGTGCGCCTACTTCCGGTTTCGTCCCGATTTGCGGGATGCGCTCAATTCCGTGGATGTGTTGGTGCCGGTTCCCATTCATGCCGCGCGTCGGCGTGAGCGTGGATACAACCAGGCCGAAAAAATTGCCGAAGAACTATCCGCTTGGTCCGGTGTTCCTGTGGCCTCGGATGCCCTAAAGCGTGTCCGTCCCACCAAATCCCAAACCCGTTTGAATAAGGAGGACCGTGGCGTCAATTTAAGGAATGCCATGGTCCTCGGGCGGGCAAGCAAATTAGCCGGAATGCGAGTCCTGTTGGTTGACGATGTGTATACGACAGGCGCGACAGCCAGGGCCTGCGTGGAATTGCTACGCAAAGCCGGCTGCCAGTCCGTGGATACCTTCGCATTCGCGAGAGTAGAAGTGGACCGGGACAAAAATGATTTCGAGTTGGAGTTGGAGTTGGAGCTGGCCTCCGCATATTTCGCTTGACCGCTTAGTTAGGTGAATTGCGCTCCGCGCGGAGGGTGAGGGACTCGAACCCCCAAGCCTTTTGGGCGGCGGTTTTCAAGACCGCTGACTTACCAGTTAGCCTAACCCTCCCTGCGGCATTAGCGCGGCACAAAATTAACATAACCCGGCCGGAGACACAAATTTAAATGGACGCGCCATTCCGTCCGTCCGAATTCCCGGGTGAAAGTGAAATATCCAAAATTTTTTAAGGAAAGCTGAAGTCGAGGTTGGATATAATGGACCTAGTGTCTCGACTCCAAAATTTCGAAACACTTTCGCCGGGCCTGGGGGCCCAGAGCTGCGTTGCGCCTCCTTGGAATAGTCCCGCTATTCCGGCGTCGGCGCGCCT
>JADGQO010000071.1 GCA_017881725.1 Fibrobacteria bacterium | reverse complement strand
TGAAAAAATGGGGGTCACCGGGAAGATACCCCGCGCCTTCGCCTTGGATCAGTTCGAAAATCATCAGCGCATGGCGGCCGGGATGCCGTTCCAGGTGCGCCTTCAGAACGGCCAAGGTTTCCGCCGTGCTTTCCGAGGGCCGGGCCGGATCGAAAAACGGTAGGTAATCGACTTGCAAGCCTTGCGGCACGCCTTGCCGATAGGCGGCCTTGTCGGTCACGGCGGACATGGCGATGGTGCGTCCCGCGAAGCCGTGGGAAAAAGCCAACACGCGATCGGCGGGAAATTTTTTCTGGAATAAAATCTTGAAGGCGTTCTCGTTGGCCATCGCGCCGCTGCTGGTGAGGAAGCCGTGGGCGAAATTAGCGCCACGCCGGTTGGCCGCCGCCATGAGTTCAGCCAGCAAGGCCTCGCTGTCAGCATTTTGCTGCAAGTTGCCCTGCATGACCGTGTTCTGCAAGGCCGCGTCCACGCCCGCGTCCAAAAGCGCCGGATGGTTGTGCCCCAGGTAATGCACGCCGATCCCGGTGATGAAATCGTATTTCACGCTGCCGTCGGCGAGTTCCACCAAGGCCCCACGCCCGATGCCGCTGCCCAAATAGGGGTAATACAAGCCGCCGCCGCGTTCCGCCGCGAAGCGCGCCAAGGTCGCGGCATAGTCGGCCTTACGCTCCGGATCGCCCGCGCACACACCCGTCAGCCCGGCCTGACTTTCCGCCAACGCCGCGCGCAATAGGCGCTTGGCTTCCGCCACCCGCGCGTCACGTCCCAATTTATCCGCCGCCAATTCCCGCATGCCCTAATTCCCTTTCCCCTGTTCCCGATTCCCTATTCCCGCCCCAACGGCCAAACGATGTCCCCGGTCCCAAGCCGCATCAACAGCAGGGCCGTCAATTTCGCCCGCTCCACGAGGCTGTCCCAGATCAGAAATTCCCCCGTACTATGGATGTTACCCCCGTGCGCGCCCAAGGTATCCACATTGGGCAGGCCCGCGGCCGCCAATTTATTCCCATCGGAAACGCCGCCGCTGGGACGCCAATGCAATTCCATGCCCAAGCGGTCGCCGCAACTCCGGACCGCCATGAGCAAGGATTCGTACTCCGCCGTGACGGGCTTAGGCGGCGAAGCGAAACCGCCGCTGATTTCCAACCCATAACCCTCGCGGCCTGAGAATTCCTTTTCCAATTCCTTCAGGTAGCCTAGGGCCTCCGCCTGTTGCGTCGCCGTCGCCACGCGCAGGTTGAAACGCGCCAGCGCCAAATCCGGCACGCGGTTGCTCGGACCGCCGCCTTCCAGTTTAGCCACATTCACGTTCACGCCCGGGTGGGTTTTCCCGAATCGATGGAGCGCCACCACGGCCTCGGCCAAGGCATGCACGGCGTTGCGGCCGGCTTCCGGATCGCGTCCGGCATGCGCCGATCGCCCGCGCATCACGGCGGTGAAATTCCCGGAACCCTTGCGTTCGCCCACCAGATTGCCGTCCGGCAAACAAGGCTCGAATAAAAGACCCAGATGGTTGCGGCTCGCCGCCTGTGCCAGCAAATGCCGGGAGCCGGGCGATCCCAGTTCTTCGTCCGGGTTGAGGAGGATTTCCCAACCCACTTCGGTGCAAAAAGGACTGGCCTCAAACGTTTCCAGGGCCTTGAGTAAAATGGCGATCCCGCCTTTAGCGTCGGCCGCGCCCGAAGCATACAGCCTGCCGTTTTCCTCCCGTAACACCGAAGTAACATCACCGTCCCCTGTGCCTCCCTTGCCGCCTTCAGGGCCTTCTGCGCCATCATGGTCGCCATCGCCATAAACCACGTCGGTATGGATGCCCAGAAAAACCTGCAAGGGGGCGTTGGGCCGCTTGCGGAAGCGCAGGGCTTTACCTAGGGGCATGGCGCAGGTTCGTCCCAAGGAGTCGATGGTTTCCAGCGGGGGCAGCTCGATCTCCTCCATCGTCCCGCCCAAGACGGCGAAGGCCTTTTTCAATTTCCGCGCAAGCTCCGCGAGGCCGTCCACATCGTGGCTGCCCGATCGGATGCGCACCCATTCGCGCACCATTTTCGCCATGGATTCGGATTGGCCCGCCAACCGGCCCAGGTGTGGGGCAAAACGCTGCATATCTTATTGTGCCCGGAGGATTCGCCTCGCGCCACCCCTCCTCCGCGACTTGCGGGGAAAGAGGACTCTCCTCAAAACTATAATTCCAAAACTGCCCAAGAAAGTCAAGCATCGGAGGGCACTCAGTGCGGCGGACGGTAGCGAGACGAACTTCTTTCCCCGGCAATGCGGAATTCATTCCCGGAGAGGTGGAAATTTTGCGCTGTCGGAGCGGTGAGAAAGTCCGACAAAAGTCCACAAATGGGAAGAGCCCGGCTATGCGCCGAGCCTCCCGCATCGGGTTTTGATTTTATTGGAGAGGTACCGCATGATTATACCCGCTCCAGCGCAGGCCCCTGACCTGCTCACGAAGTAAAGTCTAGGGGGTGGCGGGAAAAACCGGCAAGGGAAAATGTTTCAGTTCGGGAAAAAGGATTTCCGACCACGTTCCGGTCCTGAGCGTTTTTCCGTCCTCAACCAAAGCCGGATCGGGTCCTGTCTGCGCTTGCGTACAGGGAAACAACTGCACGCCCAACGCATACACGCCGTCCTGCCCGGAGTCCTGGTCGACGATTTCGTGGATCTCGGCGCGAAAGATCTCCATCCTTTGTTGTACACGCTTCCGCCCTTCCGGCGACAAGGAACAAAACAGGAAAATATTTTGGCGTTCGCCCGAATCCCCTTCCTCGAGGCTATCCGACGCGCGGCGTAAAAACCCCTTCGCGTATTGCAAGGCGGCGCTGCCACGAAATCCCTTTCCCGGCACCAGATGCCTGTCGATTACGGCGTATCCATTGGCCAAGCGCTTGATTAATTTCATGTCCAGCAAGGCGCGGATGGCGCCCTCAACTTCCGAGCCGCTTAATTCCGGGCGAAGGCTTTTACCGATTAATACGGGGTTGTTCCAATCCGGATGCACAGCGAAAAAATTCCACAATACCGCGTAGTGCCAATGGGAAAAAAAACGCGCTTGGGAATCCGACAAAGCCTTCGATTTGGTAGGATGGAACCGATTGAGCAATGCCAAATAGCGTTCCCGTTCTTCCGCCGAAACCGACTGGTTGAATTGCACCAGCCACTCGAAATAATCCGTCTCATCCGGCGATAATTCCAACGCACGCGTAAAACACAGGCGCAGCTTTTGGCTCAGGTTTTTTCGTCCCTTCAATATGGCGGAAATAAAACTGGAACTGGACAATTTCAGCTCCGGATGGCGGGAAAATGTTCGCAAGGAAAACTCCGAATCCTGCTCTTTTCGGAACTGGAAAAAAGCCGCTAAAAATTGGCGATAATCCAGGAATTCGAAGGTCTTTGGTCGGTTTAAGGGTGCCATTAGTACTCCGTTTCCAGGTAATTGGTGCGCACCAAAAGTACGCACTTTCCGGTGAGAACGACAAGCCCAAGCCTAATTCTCGACTTATTCTTTTGCAGACATTCCAGGCCTCGAGGGGTTGCGGCTTGGAATAAATTCTCCATAATTCGCCTTTTGATCCGATTAGTCTGCGCCTCGCAAAAGGCTTTTGGGCTGAGCATCGGATTGGATCACAAGGATTTATCCAGCACCCCCCCAACGCGTTTTCAAGGGAGATGCGGTTCGCCCCAAAGGCGATTAAAACCCCTCCGCGGCCCTCCCAGGGCATGCGAAGGCGGGTCAAGCGGCCGAGTCCGGGCCGCTCCTCGGCATCTCCCCCATTGTAGCGGGGCTCCTTCACCGGGGCCCCGCGTCGTTTTTCCTTCATCCATCTATCAGCGCTTTCATCCATCCGCAAGCGTGAATTTTCCGGTTCCCCGACCGTGCGCAAACCCGGGCCGCGACCCAGTTAGTATTTTCCCAATAACTCCTTCGGGCGGTACCCCTATGTTTTCCCATCTCGACAAACACAATCAGCCCGCCATGGTCGACATCGGCGGAAAACCGGTCAGTCACCGCGAGGCCTTGGCCCAAGCCGTGGTCCGGCTACCGCCTGAGATCACGGCGCTTTTCCGGGACGGAGATCTGCACGGCAAAAAAGGACCAGTGTTCCAAACCGCCATTCTCGCCGGCATCATGGCCGCCAAAAAAACCTCGGATCTCATTCCCTTGTGCCATCCCCTGCCGCTCACCGATTGCAAAATCACCATTGAATTGAACCCCGAACGGGAAGCCGTGATTCGTTGCCGCGTCGCCACGGATCATAAAACGGGCGTAGAGATGGAAGCGCTGACCGGGGTTAGCGTCGCCGCCTTGACGCTGTACGACATGTGCAAGGCCGTCTCGCAGAACATGGTCATCGGCGAAATCCGGCTGCTGGAAAAAACCGGAGGTAAATCTGATCTCCGTCACGGTTCCCACGTAATTTCGGATCGCCGTCTCGAAAACCCCAAGCCGCCGTTGTATGGCCTGGTGCTCGGAGGCGGGCGCAGCACGCGCATGCGTCAAGACAAGGCGTCGCTCACATACCACGGTAAGCCGCAAACCGAGCATTGCCTGGAATTATTAGCGCCGTTGTGTGAAAGGGCCTTCCTGTCTTGCCGCACCGATCAAGCCCAACAGCCGGGATTCCTGGGGCTGCCCCAAATCCACGACGCCTTTCTGGACATCGGACCCATGGGCGGCATTCTCTCGGCGCTGAAAGCCTATCCGGAAGCGGCCTTTTTGGTCATCGCCTGTGATTTACCTTTGTTGGACGCCCCGACGCTGACGGCTCTGGTCAATGCCCGTGATCCCGCCCGCATGGCCACGACGTTCAAGGGCGCGCAGAAGGATTTGCCCGAACCCTTATGCGCCATCTACGAGCCGTCGGCCTATCCGCGCCTGCTGCAATTCCTGGGCGAAGGCGTCGAATGTCCCCGCAAAGTGCTGCTCAATTCCAACGCCGCGATTTTTCCCGCGCCCAATCCCGGCTCCCTGGTGAACGCGAATGATCCCGAAGCCTATCAGGAAGCCTTGCGCGCGCTGGGCACGCCTTAGGACTTTTTCATTCCGGACAAACGAACACGCTCAAATAATAGGGCGTGGGCTTCTGGGAAAGCTTCTCTTGGAATTCCTGGTTTCGCAATTCGGGCTCCGCGTGAAGGATGGAATCGCCCCAGAATCCCGAGCGGACTCCATACCCATACGAATTGATTTTCGGCGCCAATGCCGTCCCCGTAGTTTGTGTCGAATCAACCGGATTTTTAACCGCCGCCGGATTTCCGGGCTTGGGTTCCTTCCCGGACGAAGCGGAACCGGAATCACCGGACCCGGTCGGAATGGGATCGGAAGCTTTGTCGCCGCCGCCATAAACCGATGGCGTCGTCTCGATGTTTTGCAACAGCATTTGATCTTCCGCCACATCTTCATCTTCCAATCATCCGAGGTCACGGTCTTTTTTAAAACTTGTTCCTCGCCGGCCAAACGCATCTCATGTTCTTTTTACAGGGAGTCGAGATAATGGCCCTGGGACTGTTCCCGGTCCTTCAGTCGGGTTTCAACGCACCCGGAGCGGATA
The DNA here is from genome assembly GCA_017881725.1 of Fibrobacteria bacterium. Classification (GTDB taxonomy): domain Bacteria; phylum Fibrobacterota; class Fibrobacteria; order UBA11236; family UBA11236; genus Chersky-265. The sequence continues at coordinate 2,800 of JADGQO010000071.1, read as the reverse complement.
CCAAAGGTAGTGGAAATGATGCCGAACAAAACCGACACCGTGGGAATGATGTGCTTGGCGAAGCTGTCCCAAAGTCCTTGGGTGTCTTCATCCCGACCCGACTCCGATTCCTCGCTTTTTCCCATTCGCTCTCCTTGGTCGGCTCAATAGATAACCATTCCTTACCATCTTCCCACGAAGAAATCATATAATGGATTCCGATGCGTCCCCAAAATCGGTTCCTGGAATTTCGGTTGTTGCCGTACAGGCTTAAAATATCCGATCGCCGGATCTTTCAGCATTGGATTTGGATTCTGATGATGGCGTGCCTGGCCTCACAAACCGGCGCGTCCGATATGTTGGACGAGGATTTGAACGTGGAGCCCGCGCATGATAACAGCGCCTTGACGACGCTGCGTTTCGCCATGGATGGCGGATATAGCCGGTGGTTATATAGTCCCGACTCCATCAGCTCCGGATTTAAGAATTTTCTTGGACGACTCACGACCGGTTTCGCCGGTTCGGCGGAGGCCGATTTTTTCTTCTTGCCGCGTGGAGGCGTTGGCTTGCAAAGCATCTGGTATTTGTCCAACGCCACGGCGGAGGGAATCAAGTTCCGGGATAAGGATGCGCTGACCCATGATTTGCGCGAACACGCGGATTTCTTTTACGTAGGACCGGAATTCCTGGCGCGGCAACGTCTCTCCCAACATACCGTGTTGATCGCCGGATTCGGTGTCGGATATATGCACTTTAGCCAGACGGAATTAAATGATGGCGTTACCTATCGCCTCGCATCCAAGAATTACGGGTTGGTGGCCTCTTTGTCCGGAGACTACCTCTTGCACCGGTACCTGGCTCTGGGCATTTCCGGCCGCTTCGTCTTCTCCAATTTCCGCGACTACACGGTTAACGGAGTGCCGGTCCATATCCGCGACGTGTATAACCAATATATGTGGGATAACGTTCCCATGGAACGTCTGGAACTGGTCGCCGGATTGCGTTTCATGTTGTAGTCCGCAGTCCAAGGGGCTACCGCCTCGCGGCAAGGGCGAGGCATCCACCTACCAGTACCGCCGCCGGCGGCGATGATGGCGATGGTGGTAGTAACCTGCTTGGCCGAAGCTGGCTTGACCGGCAGGGCCTTCATCCCGCAATAGATCGATTATTGCTCACCCATGTGCGGAGTAGCGGTTATTTTAAAGGCCGCATCCAAATGCTTTGGCGAGGTTCGGTCCATACGCTCGGCAACGATTTCAACGTCGCTCCCGAACCCGTTGCGAATCCTGCTTCGGAAGGTTTCAAGGGAATCTCGACGGACTCCGGATAGTACCATCCCCAATAAAAGCCCGTGTAATAACTGAACATCCCCCACAGCAAGGTTTTAAAGGTGAAGGAACGATTCATGGTGGTGGAGCCGACTATGGTTCCGCCTCGACGCGCCTCCAATTGGGCCGTGTGGTAAGGCCCCACGCGATCCACGCTGGCGCTGCCCACGCCCACTTTATGCTCATCCATAAAAATTTCCGCGTAAGGATCCTGGCTGACGATACGCGTCGTCGCGCACCCAATCAGCAACAGGACTGCGGTTAAGAAGAGATATCTCATCCCGATCAACGGCCGAATGCCAGTTCCATGCGGGCGATTACCATGCGCGGGAAATCATTGCGCGGAGAGCTCATGTTGAACAGTCCGATTTGATACAAGAGTTGCGCGCGTAATTGCACCGTGGCGATGCGATTAAAAATGATACCGCCGCCGCCCCTGGCCACCAATCCGCTCCCGTCGGTCCGCGTTCCACCATACTCCGTTTCCACGGCGCCGATGCCCAATCCTCCGCCGCCGAAAGGGGTCATGCTTTTGGAGTCGAAAGGTTTATACGCGGATATGGAAAAGGAGGTGAGCTTGCTGTCCTTGGCGAATTGATAAGTCTCTGCGTCCATTTCAAACAGTACATTTCGGGAATCGTACGCCCAAAACGCCCCGATGCCGCCCACGAAAGGCTCATTCCAGTCCTTGCCGAACAATAGGCCAGGCGTGAATAACACGCCTCCCACCGAAATGCCGAAATAGTTTTTCACTTGGATTTGCCGCAGTTCGCGGCTATCATAATCGGTCACGCTGTAAATGTCCCCATCCTCGGCGGCCTTGGAACCGGTCTTTAACGCCCGAGCCAGTTTTTGGAAAATCGGATCGAGATCCTCCGGCCCCGAAGCCTTGAGTCGATCGCCCCAAACCCGCTTGCCATTCTCGGTAGCATGCATGGCCAGATTCAAAACCACGGTCTCGCCAATGCGGTTCATGTCACCGAGCAAGTAATAGACGCAGCCCAGCTCCTTCGCGGTTTTCCTCACCGCCTCCTCCGGCGGCTGTACCACTACCGATTCGGCACGCGGCGGAAGCACCAATTCGAATTTTCCTGCATCGTCCACATATCCCTTGAAAAGTTTGGCGGTGGAGTATTGGTAATCCGAGTGGACATTGATGACTTCAAAATACGGCATGTAAACCTTGTCCACCGCGAAGGCGGGAACCAAGCAAACCAAGGTTGCGAATAATCCTTTGAGGCTCATAGGGTTGGATTTCCTTGGATTATGGTACGGGATTAAATGTGCTTTTTCCGGAATGGACCGACAAACTCGCGGCGTGGCGCGGGTTGGACGATTTTCATTTCCAAATATGTTACGCAGCTGCTTACTGCCCGTCTCATTGATATGGCTACACTCCGATTACATATCTGACATGTCTTTCCCGAAAGAAAGCCATAACTCTTGCAGGCATTTTTTGTAGTGAACGCATAAAACCCATAACTTTATTTTCC
>JADGQO010000070.1 GCA_017881725.1 Fibrobacteria bacterium | reverse complement strand
GCCGTAGCCCGATTTTTTGGAACTCGCGGTGCAATCCCAGCACAACGTCCTGCCGCATGTCCATATAGCGGACGTAATTCGCCGTTTCCGCAAAGAAGACAATCTCGCACCGCAATCCCGTAGACGTCAGGTCATGCACATGCGCGCGTTCGAAGGTCGCATCGGCATGGCGCGTCAATTGCGACCGGGCCAATTCCGACAGGGCGGCCAAGGACTCCGGCGAATTCGAAGCGTCCAGTTCGAATATCAAGGTAGCCCGACGGCGGGTCATGCGCTTGAAGTTCTGGAGCCGCGAATCGGTCAGATGCTTATTGGAGATGACCACCTGTTCGCCGTCCAACCCGCGCAGGCGCGTAGTCTTGAGGCCGACATGCTCCACCTCGCCGGAGAAACCGTCCACCTTGATGGAGTGGCCCACTTCAAACGGCTGATCGAAAAAAATCACGAAGTAAGCGAACAAGTCGCCGAGAATGGTTTGCGCCGCCAGGGCCACGGCGATGCCCGTGATTCCCAGCCCGGCCACAAAAGCGGAAACCTTGATGCCGAGATTGTCCAGCAACAAAATCCCGCCCAAAATCCACACCACGATTTTCGCCATGGTGATGATGCCGTTGACTTTTTTTTCGTCCGCGTCGGATTGATCCTTGGCCTGACTGCGCCAATGGGATTGGATGGCGTGCTTGATGATGGCCAGTGCCATGCGAATGCCCAACACCGTGACCGCGATGGTCGCGCCCATATGCAAGCCGCTGCGCAAGGACGGCCGCATGTTGAGATCGCGCAACCCCAGGTACAGGATCAGCGTATACAGGGCGGGAAGAATATTCGTTTCCAGGCCCGCCACCAGCATGTCGTCCCAAGTCGCGGAGGTCGCGGCGGTCCAGGCGCGCAAACGGCGCAAAAAGAACCTCTCGCAAAGTTTGACGACCAGGAAGGCCGCCAGCATGGACGCGAGGGTCGCCGCATACTCCGCCAGGGAATTGCCGAAGCATCGGTAATCCAGAATTCGTATGATGGTTTCGGCAGCGTCGTGCATGTGTTTTGGTAAACCCCGGCTCCAGTCCTGTTTGGAAATATTAACAATCCCCGGCGGGGCGGTAAGCGCGACTTTTTATATTAAGCAGAGCGGCCAAGCCTATCCGCAGGAGAGAATTTGGACAGTCTTACCGCCGTGCACAGCCTGGGCCATTCCATCTTGGACCCCAAATTCCTACTGAGCTCGTTGAGCATCATCCTCATCAATATCGTGCTCTCCGGCGACAATTCCATCGTCATCGCCATGGCCGTGCATGGTTTACCCAAGGACAAGCGGACCAAGGGCCTGGTGATTGGCACCCTCGGCGCGGTGCTGTTGCGCGTGCTGTTCACTTTGATCGCCTCCCACTTAATGTCCATCCCTTTCCTCAAATTGGCGGGCGGATTATTGATCCTCTGGATCGCGGTGAAATTGCTGCTGGAAGAAGAGGACGCGGAAGCCCGGCATAAACCCGTGGAGACCTTGTGGACGGCCATTTGGATCATTCTCGTGGCGGACGTGACCATGTCGCTGGACAATGTCCTGGCCGTGGCCGGCGCTTCGCACGGCGATGTGACGGAGCTCTGGCTTTCCCTGGGGTTCAGCATCCCGCTGGTCGTCTTCGCCAGCACCCTCATCGCGCGCATCATGGACCGGTTTCCCATCGTGGTGTTCCTGGGCGCCGCCCTTTTGGGCAAGGTGGGCGGGGAAATGATTTACACCGATCCCATCCTGACCTCGTGGTTCAAACTGGAATCGGTTCCGGGTCGATTGGCCACCGAGGCCTTGGGCATAGGGACGGTTTTTCTCTTGACCTGGTTGATCCGCAAGCGCGCGGCCGGGAAGACGCCCTCCGGTGAGGCATGAAACTCGCCGGCCGTCCCCTGCCGGCCAAATTTTACGCCCGAGACACCATTACCGTAGCGCGCGAGTTACTGGGGACCCTTCTCATTCACGATACTCCGGAAGGCCGGACCGCCGGGCGCATCGTGGAAACCGAGGCTTACCTGCGCGACGATCCCGCCTGCCACGCCGCGCGGGGAATGACCCCGCGCAATACCATCATGTTCGGGCCGTCCGGACGCGCCTATGTGTACCTCATTTACGGCATGTACTGGTGCTTCAACGTGGTGACCGCGTCGAAGGGCGTGGGTGAAGCCGTATTGATTAGGGCTTTGGAGCCTCTGGAAGGTGCGGAATTGATGTCGCGCCGCCGGGGTCGCGCGGAACCAAAATCCTGGTGCAGCGGTCCGGGGAAACTGGCTTTGGCGTTGAACATCGGAAAAGCCCAGAATGGAGTCAGCCTGCTACGGGGACCCTTGCGGATTCTTCCGGGAGGCCCGGTGCCCGAACGTGTTCATGTGACCACGCGCATCGGCATCCAGGCGGGCGCGGAGTTGCCTCTGCGGTTTTACCTGGAAGGCAGTCTTTGCGTGTCGCGGAAATAGGATGGTTGGGTAAATAGGATGATTCGTCGTCAAAAGGCTGAGCAGGCAGTAGATGAATGCCAAACCCAGCGCGACGTCGATGTAAGGAGAACCGAACATAGTCCGGCGTTTTCCGAACTCAAGACCCGGAAGTGAGCCTGCCCGTTACGGAACCAGAGCATGGTTCAATATTTCCCGATCACAGATCGGCGGAGAGCCCGAGCAAGAAAGTGCGGCCACGGGCAAAGTAGGTCGGGGTGAGACCCGCGGGTTGGTAGCGCCCGTCGAACAGGTTTTCCAGCTTCTGCTGGAAGCCATCCGCCGTGACCGTCAGCCATGACGCTAGGTCGAGCTTACCTTGCAAGTAGCCAGCGGCGATTTGGCGGGTGCTCACGCCATAGGGGTCGCCGAACTGCGGCGATGCGACGGGATAGATTCCGCCCAGGTCGTCGCCGGTGGCGGGATCTTTGGAACCAAACGCGCTGAAATAGCCAAGCTGATCGTGCGCGTAGGTTCCGCCGACGATGGCCAGGCTTCCCGGGGGTTGATGAGCGTCCGGCCAAAGTCCGAAGTAGTCGTCGCGCTGATAGGCGCCGTTAACGTCCAGATCCAGATCCTCGGTCAGCGCCCCCCGGTAGCCCATTTGTCCCGTCGTCTGGGTGACCCCGTACTTGTTGCCCAAACCGTAGGGGCTGCAGCAGTTCACGCCGCCGAATTGCCGCTGGCGCCCACCGTGACGTCGCTGCGGATCGGGTAACTGACATGTAGCGTACCTCCTAGGTTACTTAAGCGGAGAAAGGATTGGTTTCCGCGCCCAGAAAAGCGTAAAAATTCTCGTCCCCCGCGAATATGCCCACTTGCCGAAATCCATTTTCCTCCGCCCCAAGCTCCCCGATAGGCAACCCCGCCGGTAGTTTCTAAATTGTTCCGCGGTCAATTGCACCTATCTCTAAAAGGAGTCTTTCATGAAAATTCGCTCGATAATCAACGTGTTTGCAATGGCGGCTGCGTTTTCCTTCGCTTCCGCGGAAGAGGCGGCCACCTCGATCAGTTCAAGATCGAAAGCCCTGCTTTTCAATTTTTCGGGATTGAATATCCTGGGAGCCAACGCTTATAACGGCGGCATCGGCGGGAAGTATTTCCTGTCGGATGCCATGGCGCTGCGGGGCGGGCTCCAGTTCGGATTGAACAACACGAGCATTCCCGCCAATCCCGCGGCGGGCCAGACGGGAACGGACGGCTCGAATTCATCCCTCACCTATGGGGCCAATGCGGGCGTCGAATTGCATTTGACGTCGAGCCGGGTAAGCCCCTACGTCGGCGGCGCGCTGAACCTTTCGTCCACCAGCACGGAGACCAAGAATGCCGTCAGTTTCGCCGGCGGCGTGCAGACCACGACGAAAAACGGCGGCGGAGCCGGATTTAGAGTGGGCGTGGGGGGTATCGCGGGCGTGGAATTCTTCTTGACCAAGGAAATCAGCCTGGGCGCCGAATACATGCTCGGATATGCGATGACTTCGCTGTATGACACCGAGTCCAAAGCCGGTACGACCACCGTCACCATAAAAAATGGTTCCACGAATAACGTCAGCATTTCGAATACCGGCGGATTGACGCTCGCCGTGTACTTTTAAGTCTCGGCATCGCATCAAGCTTCGATTAAATACCATAACGGCGGTCGCGGGAATACCCCGGCCGCCGTTTTCTTTTTTAGCCTGAAATACGCCCCATTGTCCCCTCCAAAAGAAATCTCTTGGTATTCCTGTTTTCAATGTGTTCTTCCTCATCAGTACTTGTTAGTACGAAAACGATTCCAATCTTGGAGTCCTTTGACCATACAACCAAGGATGACAAAATGAAAAATTTCCGTATCACTGGCGTAATTCCTACGGCGATTGTCGCATCGGTTTTCATGTTGAGCTTTTTCACCGTCGGTTGCGTGTCGGACGCGACCAACGAGGAGAGTGTCCCAACCAGCCTGCTTAAAGCGGGAGCAACCAAAAACAGCCCGGCCTCCGTGAATCTTGGCATGGCCGGCAATTATGTGATTCTGTCCAAAACGGGAATTTCGACGACGGGTACCACCGCCGTTACCGGTAACATCGGCGCGAGCCCGGTCGCGGCGACCTATATCACCGGATTTTCCCTGAGCGCGCCTCCCACCACCTATTCGACCTCCCCGTTGGTCATCGGAAAAGTCTTCGCGGCGAATTATGATTCGCCGACGCCGGCGAATCTGACTTCAGCCGTGCTGGACATGCAGACGGCTTATAACGATGCCGCCAGCCGCGCTCCCAACGTCACGGAATTGGGCGCCGGAAATATCGGAGGCATGACGCTCAAGCCCGGCGTGTATAAGTGGAGTTCCAACGTCCTGGCGCCCACCAACGTCACGTTGAACGGCAGCTCAACCAGCATCTGGATTTTCGAGATCGCGGGCAATCTCACTTTCAGCTCCGGCGTAAAAATCATTCTCACGGGCGGCGCTTTGCCTAAGAATATTTACTGGCAGGTGGCCGGTATCGCCGGCTTGGGAACGACTTCGCATATCGAAGGCGTCGTGCTTTCCAAAACCGCCATTGTCCTTAAGACCGGCGCTTCCGCGAATGGCCGCCTCTTGGCGCAAACCGCGGTCACGCTGGATGCGAACGCGGTGAAGTAGCCCGTGACGATCCGCGCCGCATAGGCGAATTTCCGATGCGACTGCCCTGGGCCGCCTACCGAGGCGCGCCTACCGCGACCGCAGGGCTCGCGTCGATCCGCGCCCATCTGCGGCCGTCCGCGCCTGATGGGGCGGGAAGGCGTCCGTCTGCGCCTGATGGGTAACGGACCAAATCAGTTTTTCCGGATCATAAACAGGGTAGGGCGATGAGACGGAATGGTTCGGGAATCGGAATGATGCTCGCGATTTGCTTGCGTCTCTCCCATCAGGTTTCCGCCCTGCCCGCGGATTTCGTCCGCAAGGATTGGGTCGCCGGATTGCATAGTCCCCTCGCCATGCGCTTTGCCCCGGATGGACGCCTGTTCGTGACGGATCAAGCCTGCAAGGTGTGGGTGATGAAGGACGGGATTCCGCTGCCAGCGCCCTTCGCGACCGTGCCCTGCAAAACAACGCGGCGTGAATCCATGATGGGCGTGGCCTTTGATCCGAACTTTTCCGTCAATGGCTACGTGTATCTCCATTACGATTATTACGACCCCGTCAATGGCGCCTCCGGCAACCGGATCACGCGCCTCACCGCCAGTACCGGCAACCCCGACGTGGCGGATCCCAAAAGCGAAACGATTATTCTGACGGGAGATCCGGAAGGCGGAGATATGGGCGGGGCGTTTTTCTTCGGCAAGGATGGAATGCTTTACGCCGGCACCGGTCAACCGGGTTCGCAGGATTTGACGAGCCTATCCGGAAAAGTTTTGCGCATCAACGCCGCCGCTTATCCTAAAATTATTCCGCCGGACAATCCCTTTGTCGGCAAGGGGAGCGCGCGGCCGGAGATCTACGCGTACGGACTTCGCGAGCCGTGGACCGGAGCCGTGGATACCGTAACCGGAAACATAGCGATCAATGATGTCGATGATGGGTCGCCGGATTGGGTTTATGCGCTTAAGAGCGGAGCGAATTACGGGTATGGAGGAACCTCCGCTGCCGGCCCGGCCTGGATTAACCTTGTGCATAACGGATATACCGCCATCGCCGGAGCCGCTTTTTATGAGGCTGATGCCTTCCCATCGGCATATAAGGGAAGCTATTTCTTCGGCGACTTGGAAGCCGCTGCGGGAACGATCCGCCGGCAAACGGCATCGGGGCAAACCAATGTGTTTGAAACCGGGCTCAATGTCATTCAGTTGGATGTGGGGCCGGATGGGAATTTATATGCGCTGACCCTCGATAGCACCAATAATCCGAGTCCCCCGTGGACGGGGCGCGTGCAGCGGATCAGTTACTTGGGATCAGCGGGAATCGCGAGCGTCCCTTTCGAGGCCCAAGATTCATTCGGCCCTGACCGCTCGGTAGTCGATCCCCGGAACAGCGGCGAGGTCCATTTTCTCCTGGGCGCGGGACCGGCCCACGTAGCCTCGGTAAAAATTTACGATCGTCAGGGCCGTTTGATCGAATCGCTGGATTCCCAGGCGCCCGGGAAAATTCTGACCTGGAATTTTTCGCGGAAGGTTCCGGCGCGCGGGGAGTGCTTCTACCGCTTGCAGGTTTCATCCCAAAACGGATCCCGACGGGAAAAGTCCGGGGGAATTCTTTTCATGGATTAGGGCCTGTTAAGAAATAAGTGGAGCAAAGGAGCCCCCAGATGTGGATCAGATGGGTTCGATCGGATTGAGCAAAACCTGAGGAATAGCACCGCTATTTCGATGGTTTTGTGATTGACGATCGGGCCACTTTGGCCTGCCGGGCCGCCCCGGCCCGGCAGGCCCAGATGACCTGCAGGGTTCAAAATGACCCGCGCGCCATTAATCATATCCGAAGTCGAACCGGTAGACCCGTTCAAATTGCAATACTCGGACATCACGATGGGCTTGCCCGTGAATTTGTTCGCGATGGAATCCCTGACTATGGAGACGAATCCATCCGGATTGTTGTAGCCATCGGCATCATAGAGTTGATAGTCATATCCCGATAGCAGGCGCGCATCCAGTCGCCTCGCGTACATCGCGACATTTTCTTCCCAAGGACCGTACGCGTTTCGATTGGTGATTCCCAGGACTTCCGGTCCATAGATATTCGGACGGCTGCTGAGTTGGCCAACGAATCTGCGACAGCCTTTAACGCCTGCGCATACCCGGCGATGGAGTCGTTTTGCGTCGGCGCCAAAACCATGCTTTCATAACTGGTATTCATATCCGGATCATTCTGGAGGGATATATCGTCGGGCCGCATGCCTTTGGCAGCATACTTCTGAACGGATTTGAGCCACCAATGCGCGAGTCAACAACCACGGGCATAGCCCGTGGTTTGGGGGACGGGCCACAGGCTCGATACCCAATGGCGCGACAGCGCCCTTGGTGATCGTTTTTCGCGTCCTGGGTTTGTCCGCTGACTTTCAAAAATCCGGGCGCGGACCAGCTTGACATGATTACGCGCAATCTCGCGCCTAATCTTTTTTTGGCTTCCGCCACTATCGTCGAATCATCGGCGAGTTGCGCCGTCGTATCCTGGCTCCAGTTGCCGATCCGCAAATAGGAAAGCCCGAGTCCGGTGAAAACCGTATCGTAAATTGCCTGTTTCTGCGGATGGGCGTTGAGCCAGTTCTGATAATAAGCCATGCCTCCGCCAAATCCTCTAATTGATTCGGGGGAGCTGGGGTAAACAAACCCCATGCGCGCTTTAGAAAAAAGTTCCGAAGGAAAACTGAGAGCCCGGTAATCGCAATTCCAAGTTGGCGTTCCTGCTTGGGAACCATTCCGGAAAGCGGAAAGGGAACAAGGTCCGGAACAAAACGCGCCTCGCTGCGCACGCCCAGCCTCGCCATTCAATTCCGCAATGTCCACGTCTTAGCGTTCGTGGACAAATAAACTTTATCCGCGACGATGGCGGCGTAACGTCCGGGTTTTACCACAAAGGACCTATCCCACTCGTTTAGTCCAAGGTTGTTTATCCGTTAAAAAAACCAAGGTGTGCACGCCTCCGGAATCCGTCATATCCGCTTCGCGCAATATTTTTGAATCGCTCAGCCACTGCAATTTCTTAATCGGGCTTTTTGCCCGCGTGGCATGGACGATTATTTTCAAGGTATCCGATACGCTGGCCTGCAAGGATTGTCCCGCCGCGATTCCATGAATTTAAATTCCAGGCCTTACCGACCAGGGCGAGACGACTTCCACATCGACCACTGCATAGAATTGGCTTTGCCGGGATCAACTTGCACGGTCCCCGCATTCATCGAGCCGGTAGACGCGGTACTGCCGTCGACGTTTTTATGCACAGCCGTGCGAATTTTTTCCTTCACTCGAATTCTCGCATGGACGGTTGCGTCCGGGATTTTGACGCTTTGCGCGCAAAGCTTGGCGCCACGCGGCATGACTTCTGGTTCCAAACCAATCTCGACTACTATAACCGCATCGTCGAATCCGGCTATGGGATCCCGCGCTTCGCCCGGTACGATACCCTGCAAAATCGTTTCCGCGCCATGGAGGCATCGCCCACCTTGCAGGCGCCAAAGGTCATGAAGTCAAACCCCTTCCGCGAGGAACAGGTGGCGGAGCCTTTGGAAGCCTACGCGGCCCCGGCAATTCCGCCTCCTTCTGCGTTTTCGGACGCGGAAGTGAGCCGGCCCGTAACGGAATTCACCGCATGGCGCGATAAATCCAGTTACTCCACCTGCGGCTCAGGATGATCTGCGTGAACCCGAAAAAACCGTCGACGACGATTCATCAAGCATCAAGCGGATGGTTTTGTGGTCGTCTTGGAGTTAGTCCAGGAAATTTTTGGGGATTTCGGCAATGGCCGCCTTCACGATTACCTGCATTTTTTTAACCTCCTCGTTCGATAATTCATCAAACAAAATTCTCTTGGTTTTTGAAAGATTACCCTTTCCTTCCAAGCAGATCCTAAGGAAGAGATCCAACTTCCTATCAGGCATGTCCACCACATTCCGGATTTTGGATTTAGCGGCATCGAATACGGTTAGGAAATCCAATTCGGCCACCATTTCCTGACTAATCGCATCCTCAATGAAACCGAACAGAGCCTCGGCCTGAACCGTTAAATCCGGGAAACGATAGAGCGGCCTGGTGTCCCCGGTTACGGTCATGGCGCCTTGCTCATCAAGCTGGTAATCCACGAGTTGCGATATGCGGCGGGAGTAGGCCTCAAGGGATGCATCATACTTGGCCATCTGTTTCAGAATGGTAGCCGATACCGGAAATAAAACCCGATGTGGACCGAATGCGCCGGCCGAGAGCGCATGTTGAATAAGGAAACGATGCAATCAGTCAATGACCCGCTGACGCCTGATATTTGCTTCGTCACCCCTTTTTTGCAGGGTATAGCAGCGTTTATCATCGAGGACCGGTATATAATTTCCCTGCGCTAAATCCGGCACCGACAACCGAGGGTTACCGAACCATTCGTAAAGGAACCACGCAATCCGGACATAACGGCTATTCGGAGCCGATTTCACCCAAGCTATAAGTTCCTCGATTGGCAGCTTCCGGAAAAAAGCTTCCAAAACATGAAAAATAAATATAGAGCATACATATTCGAGAAAAATAGTTATAGAGTAAGCGCTATATACCCTAAAATCGCGTAAAATGAGCGACTAGGACCCAGGGCCCAGGAAAAGGAAGTGCGCTATCAGTGAGAATGTCCCCTACTCTTGGATTATCTTCCGGACATCAGACGGCTGCGACCGAGTTCGTTCCGTACTTCGATCCTCGCCATGTAGTAACATACATGTGACGTAACCTAAATGTTTCCCAGCCTGCGGCGCGGCGGGACACGGCTTTTCCAGCATCCACGGCAGCAAGGTGAACATCGCCACGATGCCCGCGCAGGACTTGCTTAGCCACATCAATTGGAAGCGCCAAAACGATAATTCTTGAATTCGATTCCCATGCTGAACCGGTGGGAGCGGACGGGATAATAAGCTATCGGCTGGGTGTAGCCGTATTCGTACTTGAGGAAGCCGAGCCATGGCAGATGGAGCCAGCGGCCTTTCAATGCGAAGTGGTAGGTCGCGTACCGAAAGAGATTTTTTGGCGATTCCATTTGCAGGCCGGCGGTCTGAATGCCCGCCACCATGGCGGCATAGCTCCAAGGAAACCACTTGAGGGGCGGCCACCTTAAAAAACAAAAGTCCATGGGAACTTCCAAAGGCAATAACAGGACCAAGCCATCATAGTCGGGGTAACGCGCAGGTTTCGCCCCGGGATAAAAAAGGGAGGTGTCTTCCAGTCCGGAGAATTTGAAAAAATTATTCTCGCTGGTGTATAGGCGCAACCCCAGATGCGGTTTGAGACGATAGGTCCCGATCTTTAACTCCGCGTCACCCTCCAGCAGCCAATAATTCCAGCCGATGGAAGCGAAGTCCTGGGCATCGTAGTCGAACGGAAGCGTCGCGCGCATGTGATTGTATTGGTCCAGGGAATCCACGAACATGCCGTTGGATTCGTGGGCCGCTCCGAATTTAAGGCCCCAGCGCTGGAGGACTTCCAGGTCCATCACCTTGCCGATCTCATAATACAATTCGGGGTTTTGCAGGCGCGAGAGCACGGGTCCCGACGTCATCGAGCCATAATAGAAGTCGAAGGCGCCGTGATAGACAAGATTGGCCGCATGCTCAAGGCGATCCTTTCGATAAGCCACGCGGATGCCGGGGCTGAGGAAAAAGGAAAGGTGGGGATGGGTAAGGATTTGCGCATCGGATTTGGGAATGTCGAAGGAAAAAGCCGTCGGGCTGGACACGATGCCGCTTTCGAAATCGAATCCTTGTGGGAGCGGTTCCACAGGATCAGCAGTGGAATGAAGCGGATGGGAAACCGGATCGGTGACATAGTTGAGGGTCCGGAAATCAAAAGCGAAAACAGCAATGGGGGCCAAGGCGGTTAAGACGCCGAGTGTGGCGAGGAACAGGACGACTGGGTTAACCGGGAGGTTACCCTGTGGGGAGTTGCGGGTGGACAAGTGTTTATTTGTCTAGGCTCTGCGGTTAGGCGCTACCGGTTAAGGGTTATAGACATTGATGGCTTTCCGGTTTTCGTCAACCTCAAATTCGACCTTTTGGCCTTCTTTCAAGGTTTTGAAACCGTTCATCATGAGGGTGCTATAATGAACGAAAACATCCTCCGAACCGTCATCGGGCGCAATGAAACCGAAACCTTTTACATCGTCGAAGGATTTTACGGTGCCTGTCATGATTTTCAACTTTTCTGGTGGGGATGGAAATTGATGAATGAAAGAGCGCCATTCATTTTTTCAAAAAGTAATTAAAAGCGTCCGACGACAAAGGCGGGGCCGAAAGCCGCACGGTGGGAGACCGGAGCCGGAGTCAATCCTCGCCGATCCGCGCACACCCGTGTCTAAGTGGTGCCGAATGGGCTGCCATCCCACATTTTAGGACCCGGAAGTGAGCCGGCCCGTAACGGAATTCACCGCATGGTGCGATGGTACATTTGTTTCCGCCTTACCCGGTCGCCAACCCGGATTAGGTAACTGATGCGTGACGAGACTTACAAGTTACTCCACCAGCGGCTCGACAGAGGGATCACCTACCCGGAAAGTCACCCGGAGTTCCCGCAGATTTTCTCCCCAGTAAGTTTCTGGAACCTAACCATCTTCCGAAGATTCCGGTCCTCGCCGCGACAACCTTTCTGTTTCCAAATGCCCTCCCGATGGAAACGGGAATATCACCGTACTGAATCAGTTCATAGTCTATTTTTACATATGGGGTGTAGCTCTCATTTTTGCCATAATCTATAAGCCCGACGTTTTGCGCCTTGTTGTAATAAATGCCTTGCATCCCACCCTGACCGTATTCCTTCCTTTGCTCACCGTTCCAAAATTCTTCGAACAGTAGGGAATCAGGAAAGGAGTGGTTGGTAAAGCAATAGTCGAGCATGCCGGCATCCCTTGCTTGCCAATAAGGACGCTCCTTCCAATGCATTACCCCTCCAGAATCGGGTAATTCGATTAGTGTGTATTCACCGGCGATCACGGTATCACGCAAGCTATCCCTAATCTCAATTCGTCCGTAAATCGAATCCCATATCCCGATTTTATATTGGACCGAGTCCCCGGTTTGCTCCCTCGTTTCTACCTTGATTTTCCGCAATACAGACCCTTCTCCATACGGGATCCCACCCGAGACTATATATGATCCCATGTAAATCCAGGTGTTGCCCACCTTCAAAGGCGCGAAATCGCGCACTTGGGCCTGCTTGGGAACAACTAGGAAGGCCACAAGGGTAACAATCATTTGGAACCGAATATGTATGCTCATTTCATGCCTTTGGTTTGCAACCGGTAAAAATAATAAGCAAGAATCATTCCCTCTCATAGAATCTTCATTTCAGAACAGAATCCATCTTTAGCGCGGAAAGCGATCTGCCTGGACGATCAATATTTAACCATCGGCATTGGGTGCATGGGAAAATCGATACCTCATTCCCGCGAGGACTCACCTAATCATTCCCCTGTAAGGTATGGGCTCAATCAGACCGTGCATTCACCTGCGCGTTCTCCGCACCACCCGATGTCTTCCGCGACGGTGACGCGTGCGGCCGGTCTGGAACCGGAGACGGTTTTCGCAATCGGCCTCACCGAGCCGCCTTCCGAGGCAGCAGGGCCCGCGTCGATCCGCGCGCGTCCGTACCTCTGCGGCGGACGTTCGGTTTTCCCAGGACCCGGAAGTGAGCCGGCCCGTAACGGAATTCACCGCATGGCGTGATGAATCCAGTTACTCCACTTGCGGCTCGACGGGACACAACTTTTCCAGCATCCAGGGTAGCAAGGTGAACATCACCACGATGCCGGCGCCGATGCCCAAAGTGGCCAGGAAGCCGATGGTCTGCATGCCCTTGTGGCTCACGAAGCAGAGGCCTACGAATCCGAAGGCGTTGTTGAGCGTGCCTGTTAGCACGGCGGAACCCGTGGTGCGGAACAGCTCCGGGATTTTGCCCGCGCCCAGTTCCATGCGGCGATGGTAGAGATGGATGACCGAGTCCACGGATATGGAGAGGAAACGGGTTTCCGGGAAAATTAAATTGGTTCCAATTTGTTTTTTCTGGATAGCGCCCTTTGAATTTAATTGAAAAGAACCTTCTTTTACATTCGCTCTAAAAAACAAACGGAAATCAATACGATGCGAGTTCAAGCGGGCCATTGGGTATTGGGAATTTGTTTATCGCTTATCAACGCGTATGGGGGGATGGGTTGGACCTTAAGAAATCCCTTACCGACGCCGAACACACTTCAATCCGTGGCTTGGACGGGGAAGGTATTGGTCGCTGTGGGATCCGGCGGTTCCATACTCACCTCCTCCGACGGCATGAAATGGTCCCAACAAAACTCCGGTACTTTCTATAACCTGAATTCCGTGGCTTGGAATGGAACGCGATTGGTGGCTGTGGGTGATGAATGCGGCATTCTTACTTCCGAGGACGGGTATTCCTGGACCCGATGGACGACGACGGATCGAACCCGTCTCCTTTCCGTCACCTGGACAGGGAGTAAATTTGTGGCGAGCGGTTATCAAAGTGTGGTTTTCAGTTCTCCGAACGGGTTGGATTGGTCCAAGGGCGCTCCAATTTCAGGTTCATTTTCCGTTCAATCCGTGGTTTGGACGGGAAAATTATTGGTCGCAACCGGCCTAAACCTAGGTGGAAGGTCCGCACCCAACGTATTTACGTCCATCGACGGAATCGTTTGGGATTCCCTAAACGTGGGCGGTACTGTTCCCGGACTCGGCTCCAT
>JADGQO010000069.1 GCA_017881725.1 Fibrobacteria bacterium | reverse complement strand
TCCGGATAGGGAGTCTTAATCGTGAACTCCGGAAGATAGGCGCGCAGGGGCTTGTCCAAATCCACCTTCCCTTGTTCGCGAAGCTTGAGCAAAGCCGTGGCCGTGAACAATTTGGTGATGGATCCGATCCGGTAGATGGTCCCAGGGGTAGCGGGAACTTGCGGCTCCCGTGAAGCGAATCCGAAACCCTGCGACCAAAGGATCCGCTGATCGTCGATGAGCGCGATGTTGATGCCTTGCGCCTTGCCGGCCCGCATTTCCCTGGAGATGAATTTGTCCAAGTAGGCGAGGGTGGCATGTTACGCGTCATGCGCAGGTTACCCCGGATATTCGCGAGCACCATCCGATAGGGACCATCGACGAAATACGCCTCGCTGTCCGAACTGATTCCTTTATTTCTCAACGGGCCCTAACCCCAGGAATCATAACGATTCGGTAGTATGTTTCAACAATGCTTTGGGGGCTGCGGAGTCCCCGATTTTCCCCCAATAAACGGAGCCGTTACCAATGACATAGGCATGCGAGGCAAGGTTGACATCATATCCGTTTGGCATGCTTCCCATCAGGATGGGCGCAAGGTGGGGGTTGGAAAGCGAATCAGTCGGAAGGTAAAAGAAAAGGGGATACTTGGGGGGAGCATTCAGGTTCGGTAGTCCATCCGGTTTGGAAAAAAGCGCGATGTTTCCGTTTTCGGAAATGCCCGCGAAAGACATACTGTCCGGTAAGGTCAGAGTGTCGCGATGCAAGGTCAGCAGGTCGTCCCGGACCAGGGTCGAACCGTCTTTGTAATTTTCCGTCAAAAACACTAATGCGAAGTTTTGCGCTTCATTCACCCAGAACGAATGAGCGTACAAGGATGAATAGGTGGCGATTTTTTTGCCCGCGATCCTATCGTAGATGGCGTAGTCAAAAACGACTTCGGGCGGAAACGGGTTATCCAGGTTTTTTTGGAGATCCACGATCCAAACCAGACTATCAGCGACCAGGTTATAGGTAAACAAAGCGTGACGAATGTTTTTTTCTTTGGCATTTGACCATGCGTCTTGGGAAGTCTGGTAATCTTCATCGAGACGAACCAGGGCCAAATTGCCGCCATCAATGAAATAGGCATTGGTCCAAAGCTTCTCGCGTACCCAATTCGCTAAAAACGAGCAGCCGGTAAAAACCATGCAAAGGGCGGGTAAACTGGGCAATAAAAATTTCGTGATGAGAAGAATAAATTTTTTCATGCGTTCAGCCCGGTGTTTGTCAAGATAAGCGAGGAGTCATGCGCATTGACCGGGTTCACGCTCCCGATCCCCGATGAAGGTAGGGTTATTCGGAAGTAACGAAAGGGCTTCCAATATTAATGACTTTTACGGATTCCCCATTTGACACTTCATTGGTTGAAAGTAAAGGACGAAGATTCAGCTTTTTACCATTTAAATCCCACGCCCTGGTTCCTGAGGTAAACCCAAAATCATTTCCATGTCTGGGCCAGATCACAGGGTTCACTATCCAGGCCTTGCCGTTACCGGCCAGGCGTTTTTGGGTGGAGCGGATGGAGTTATTCAGATAACTTAACGCTTTAAAGGCATTGATCCTCCCATGGCCATAATAGGGGTCCCATCCCTTTACGTCCTCGCTGGGATTACCCACGCCGTCGTCTGCCGTTGACTCAATGATGGCGCGCAAGTCCGCAGGAGTTCTAGACGGATTCTGGGCGAGCAATAGCGAAGCCAAACCTGAAACGAAGGCGGTAGAATTTGAGGTTCCGCCGGTCAAGTAGCCATATTCGGAAGCGGTAAGATAATCAAGTTCATAGATGTAATTTCCCGGCGCCACCACATCCAGTTGCGGGCCGTAATTGCTTCCGCCTCCCCAGAAAAAGGTAGCACTTCGGGTATCATCAGGATTGGTCGCCCCCACCGCTAGGCAATTATCATAGGCGGCTGGATAACCTACGGTATCAATCCCGAAATTTCCCGAACCTGCGACTACGAGTACGTTTTTTGATTGGGCATAATCAAGGGCGGACTTCAATGCGTTCGTCGCGGATCTGCCTGACAAGGAGATGTTTATTATCCGGGCGCCATTGTCCACGGCGTAATGCACGGCAGCGATAGTATTCACTTCCAGGACTGCTTCCGACGTATCAGTAACCTTGCAAATCATCAACTTGCATTTCCAGTCCATGCCCGCGTAGCCTACCCCGTTGTTTCCATTAGCACCGATAATGCTGGCCATTCCGGTTCCATGGCCTAGATTGTCCGTAATATCATTGTTTTTGGCTTGGAAATTCCATCCGTTGACGTCATCGATATATCCGTTCCCATCGTCATCAATGCCGTTTCCCGGGATCTCCTTGTGGTTAATCCATATGCGCCCTTCAAACTCCT
The DNA here is from genome assembly GCA_017881725.1 of Fibrobacteria bacterium. GTDB lineage: Bacteria > Fibrobacterota > Fibrobacteria > UBA11236 > UBA11236 > Chersky-265. The sequence goes on along the minus strand of JADGQO010000069.1, from coordinate 21,321 downwards.
TGTGTTTCCATTTGCATCCGGTATCGATGATGGCGACGATAATGGAGGAGTCCCCGGTTTCGATTTCCCATGCATCGGGCATATCCATATCCGCACCTGCTTTGACGGCGGGATTGGACGGATGATGGAAGCTCCCGTCGTTATAGAGGGCCCATTGCTTTCCGAAATAAGGATCGTTGGGTATAAGCCCGGCGTAAGCCGGCTGGCCTTTTAAGTCCAGCATCAACAGCGATGACAACAATAAGGCCCGTTTGGACATGCCGCCTCTAGGAATGGAGATGCAGGAATTTACCTTAAATCCCCAGAGGCAGCAATTTAAATCAACCACGATATCCGCATTGTGTACCGTAACGGCAAGGTTACCCGAGCGAATCTTCACCCGGCAAATCATCCAGCGCGCGGATCGACGCGGGCTCCGTGGTCGCGGTAGGCGCACCTCGGTAGGCGCACCTCGGTAGGCGCACCTCGGTAGGCGCACCTCGGTAGGCGCACCTCGGAAGGCGGCGCTGCGGGTGGCAATCCCTGTGATATCCCCCTTGCCCATCGCCATGATTGGGCCCGTCCAGCTTATGGACGCGCGTAGATTTACCCCACCCGAAATCCGTCCACGGCCTGGACGGCTCAACCCGTTCCAGTTGCGATTCCAACCGCTTTTCCTGGAAAATCCAAGAATTTCCACGGTTTTCCTAGGCCGGAAAGATTGGCCCGGACTTTGATATATACCCTAGACAGAACTCAAACGGGAGAATGAAAATGAAAACCTTGAACATCACTCAACAACCGAAAAATAACCGCCTGGCTTGGCTCCTGGCCGCCGCCCTGATTCCCGCCGCCTTCGCCTCCGCCCAAGCCGGCGAGACTTACCGCCAAGGCGCCGACCGCCGGTCGCCCGTCGCGGTGTCCGCTGTCCAGGGTAGCATCCAAGTTACCCACCAAATCCCCGGCGGCGCCATCACCGTGGGCGTCCAAATCGGACAACCGCGTACCGTGGTCATCGAGCGTCACGACCAAAGGCCCGCACGGGAAGTGACCGTCATCCACGAGGAGCCTCGCCGCGAAGTCCGCCGGGTGGTCATCATCCGCCAAGAGAACGAGCGCCGCCACGAAGGTTTCCAGCGCGCCGATTACCGCCGCGACGACGACGGCCGCGGGAACCATAATGGATACGTCGGACATTCCGGTCACGAGGGTCGCGGGGACCGCGGCTACGAGGGCGACCGGAGTTGGTGAGCGGGCGGCCGCGGATGGATGCATCCGCGATTGAGCGCGACCCCGCAAGGCCCCGGAGTCATCAACCGGGACCCGAGGCGTCGGAGAAGTCCGGCGACCGAGTGGTTCGCATCGCAAGGCCCCCTGTCTCCGCCCTCGGTCCCACCGCAACGCGCGCGCGCAACGCGCGCGGTGCCGGACCGGGGGTTTTTGCTATGTTCTTCCCCGATGCGCGCCCTGCTTGGCTTCGGGCTGATCTGCCTACTGGCGCTTAACGCGCAAGCCAAATCCCCCATCCCGGACATCCGCGACAGCTACGGCGTAGCCCTGGCCGACTTCGATGGCGACGGCCTGCTCGACATCTACCTGGTCGGCTTCCGCACCTTGAACCGGCTGCTCATCAACAACGGCGACGGCACCTTCCATGACAAAAGCATACCGGCCGGCGTAGGCGGCAATTTGATGCCGCAGGGCATCCGCAACCTGGAGTTGGGCGCCAGCGCCGTGGACTTCGACAATGACGGCTACGTGGATATCCTCATTTGCGGCTGGGGCGAGTCTCTGGATTTGCTGAAGAACCGCGGCGACGGGACGTTCTATTCAGTGACGCGCCGCATGGGCCTGAAGCGCGACGTGGACGCGAACATGGCCGTATGGGGCGACATCGACGGAGACGGATACTTGGATTTGCTGTTGACCAACGAGACCGGGCCGGTGCGCCTGTATCGCAACGATCATGGGCTCCGGCTCATACCCATTCCGCTGGAAGGCACGGGCATCGCGGCCGATTCCGGATCGCAAGGCGCGCTCTGGTGCGATCTGGATTTGGACGGCAAATTGGATTTGGTCATCACGGGCTGGAAGAATCCGGTGCGTGTTTACCGGCAAGTTACCCCCTTCAAGTTTGAACCCGTCGATCTGGGGATCAAATTCCCCCCAGGGATGCGGTGCAACGCGGTACTGCCCGGCGATATCGACGGGGACGGCGATGCAGATCTTTTGGTTACGGTAAGGCAAGGTCCGAACCTGCTCTTGGTCAACCAAACCGATCCGCCGCGACGGGCCGCCGACCCTTCCGATTGGAAGCTTGAACCCAAGCCACTCAGATTCCGGGAAGAGGCCCAAGCGCGCGGCTTGCGGGACACGTTGGACAGTTATGGCGGCGCCTTCGCGGACTTCGACGGGGATGGCGATCCGGATCTATTCCTCACCACGCGCACGTTTAATTTCTACTACGAAAACCGGAACGGTTATTTCGTCCGCCGCGAGTTGGCCGACGTGGGCCTAGACGACGATGACTCCTATTATAACACCGGGTTCATGACAGGCGATTTGACCCCCGACCCCGGGGACGAAATGTTCCTCGTCTCTCGTGATAGCGCCTCGGCCATCCTGTCGGGTCCCATCCCGTTGGGACGCAGGTTGAAAGTCATCCTTCATGGCGTGCAATCCAACCGTTTCGGCATCGGCGCCGAACTGAGCCTATGGTCCAATGACGCCCTCGCCGAAGCAGACGCTTCGGGACCAGCGGAAATCAACCCAGGTAACCCCGGTGTGACGTCGGAAACCCGTCACCAGGGGAAAAAGAAATTGCTTGCCGCCCCGTCGCTGAGGGTATCGCCCCGCGCAGCCTTTTCCCCCGATTCCTGGCGGCTGCGCCAGAGCCAACAGGTCGCCGACGGATCGGGATATCTTAGCTCCTACATAGGCCCCATCACCTTTTACCTTCCCAGTCCGGTTTCCCCGGATTCCGCCGCGAAGGCGCAGAATAGCGTTAAGACGCCGAGCGGCGTGAAGGCTGCGGACGGCGTTTCCGAGGGAGTAGTAGACTCCGCGAAACGCGGCTTGAACGCGCGCATGGCGCCGCCGGAGATGCGCATCCGCGTGCGTTTCCCGGACGGCAAGGTGACGGTCCGAAAAATCTATCCCGCGGATTCGGTCCTGGAAGTGTGGGAAGGCGGACCCATCGCCACGGCCTATGTGCGCGGGTCGCGGCGTGCCTATGCCCTGCTCCGTGATCCGTTGGCGCGGCGTTCCATCCTTTTGACCCTGCTGGGCGCGGTGATCGCCTTCCTGGTTTTGCGCACGGCGCTGCGCGCCATGGCGGCGAGCATCGCCCGGAAACAATACACCAAGGAATTGGTGGAGAAGAACCGGGAATTGCAGGAGTTGATCCAGGAAGTCAGCCGCACGCAGCAGCAATTGATCCATAGCGAGAAGCTCGCGGCCTTGGGACAACTCGTGGCCGGCATCGCCCATGAATTGAACAACCCCATCGGCTTCATCTACGCCAACCTGTTCCAAATCCGGAAATACCTCGGAGCCTTGGAAGGCATTCCCCTCGATGACGCCACAAGGAAAGTGGTGGCCAAAATGGATCAGGCGCTGAAGGAAAGCCAGGAAGGCTCCATCCGCATCCGCGATATCGTGCAAAACCTGCGCGGCCTGTCGCGCGCGGGCATCACGGCACGGCCGGGCGCGGGCGGGAAAGCGGCGGGACAAGCCGGGCAGGTGGGTGAAAACGGCAAGGCGGAAACGCCCATGCTCAATAAACGCCCTTGCGATCTCCGTCACTTAATGGATAAAACCCTGCTCCTGGCGCAAACCAATTTCAGCAAGAACATTTCCGTCGCCAAGGAATATTCCGAAACGCCCTTAATCGAGGCCGATGAAACGCAAATCCAGCAGGTGTTCCTGAACATCCTGGTCAATGCCGGACAAGCCATGGGCGAGCAAGGCAGCCTCCACATCGCCATCCGGCCCGAAGGAAAAGTCGCGATGATCTCCATCCGCGACAATGGGCCCGGCATCAGCGCCGAGAATCTGAAACATATTTTCGAGCCGTTTTTCACCACCAAGGCCGTGGGCCAGGGCATTGGGTTGGGTTTGCATATTTGCTACCAGATCATCGCCGCCCACCAAGGCAAAATCGAAGCCCGCTCGACTGGTCAGGGCGCGGAATTCTTGATACAGTTACCCCTGGATGGGAAATGACATGGAAGCACGCAAAGCCACTCTCCTCATCGTCGACGACGAACCTGCCATCGTCAGCAGCCTAATCCGCTCCCTGGAGGATGACTACCACTGCCTGGGAGCGGCCAACGCCCTGGAGGCGCGCGCCCTGTTCGCGGCGGAGCCGATCACGTGCGTGCTCAGCGATCAGCGCATGCCGGGGGAAAGCGGTTCGGAATTCCTGGCCTGGGTAAAGGAGAAATATCCGGATACCGTGCGCATTTTGATCACGGGTTTTTCGGATTTCGAATCCGTGGTTTCGGCCGTCAACAAAGGCCAGATCTACCATTTCCTGCATAAGCCTTGGGAACCCATCCAACTCGAGGTGGCCATCCGCCAGGCCGTGCGCCTGCACGATTTGATCGTGGAGAACCGCGAACTGCAAATCCAATTGCAGGCGCGCAACCAGATGTTGGAACGCGAGAACCTACAGTTCAAGGCCGAGACCATTTTGGCCACGGGCGCGTTCAAAGAAATGATCGGCCTGAGTCCGGCGATGCAAAAATTGAAGGTCAAGTTGCAAGCCCTGTTGCCGTCGCAAAGCACCGTGCTGATTACCGGCGAAAGCGGCACCGGCAAGGAATTGGTCGCCCGGGCTTTGCATTTCTCCGGGGCCCGCAAGGACAAGCCCTTCGTGGCCCAGAACTGCGCCGCCCTGCCCGACTCGATTTTGGAAAGCGAATTGTTCGGCCATGTGAAGGGCGCATTCACGCACGCCACCGAGACCCGCCTCGGCATCATCGAAAGCGCGCAAGGCGGGACCTTGTTCCTGGACGAAGTGGGCGACATGTCCCTGACCATGCAGGCCAAGCTCCTGCGCTTCCTGCAGGAAGGCGTGATCACCCAGGTGGGCGGGCGTTCCGAGCGGCGCGTGGACGTGCGCGTGATCGCCGCGACGCATCGCGATTTGGAAGCCATGGTGCAGGACAAGACCTTCCGTGAGGATTTGTATTACCGGCTCGCGGTCGTGCCCTTGCGCACACCCGCGCTGCGCGAACGCCGCGAAGACATCCCCCTGCTGGCCGAACATTTTCTGCGCAAGAAAGCCGCGAAGCTCGGCAAATCCGGAGTGGCCGCAGCCGGGTCGGGGGCCGTCGGTAACGGCGGAGACCGAAGCGGCTCCGGAGTGGGGTCGGCGTCGGGCGCGCCCAGCCTTTCGCCCGAGGCCATGTCCCTGTTATCGGCCCACGGCTTTCCGGGCAACGTCCGCGAGTTGGAAAACGCCTTGGAGTATGCCCTGAACATGTGCGGCGATCGCAAGGTACTTTTTCCCGAGGACTTGCCCGATCGGATCCAGGGTAACTCGCATGTGACCTCAGCGCGGGACCCATCGGCCGCGAAGGTGTTGGCCGGAACCGCTTCGGTTTCCGCCGGCGATGCCGTCATCCCCAAGGACCTGCCTTTGGACGAGGCCGTCATGGCTTTGGAACTGGATTGGATCCAAAGAGCCATGGAACAATGCGCCGGAAACATTTCCCACGCGGCCAAAGCGTTGGGATTGAGCCGCCAGGGCCTGCATAATAAGCTGGCCAAATACGGCATCAAAGGCGAATAGCTATACTTTCCCAGGATCGGAAGACCTACTTCCGCGCCGTCCCAGGACTCATTCCCGAGGAGAATCCCATGATCAAAAAAATCGCCCTTGCCGTCGTCATCGTAATCGCCGCCGTGTTGGCCTTCGCGGCGACCAAGCCGGACACCTTCAGCGTGGAACGCAGTACGTCCATCAAGGCAACGCCGGAAAAAATCCATCCGCTCATCAACGACTTCCACAATTGGACCCAATGGTCGCCGTGGGAAAACCTGGATCCGAACATTTCCCGCACCTACAGCGGCGCGGCCAGCGGGGTGGGAACGGCCTACGCCTGGACGGGCAACGGCAAGGTAGGCACCGGCCGGATGGAAATCACGGAATCCACCCCGGCGAAGATCACGCTTAAATTGGATTTCCTGAAGCCGATGGAAAACCATTGCGTGACGGAGTACACGTTGACGCCCAAGGGCGACGTGACCGAAGTGACCTGGTCCATGCATGGTCCCAACAAGTTCATGGGCAAGGTGTTCAGCGTGTTCATGAGCATGGATAAGATGGTCGGGAAGGAATTCGAAAACGGCCTGGCCAACCTGAAAGCCGCCGCCGAAAAATAACGCGGCGCGCATCCTAAGGCGCTACGCCATTCCTATAGCACCCCATTTTATGGCACCCCCATTCTTATGGGGCGAACGCCATTTTATGGCGCGTGGTCAGCCACCCATTCCCAGGCGATGGACCAATAAAAATAGTCGGTCCGGGAACCGGAAGTGGGGATTCGGTTAATGACCGGATCCACGTCCACCCAATAGGTGCTTCCGGAAGTCAGACTTCCATTGGACACGTCGACGACTTCCACATTGCCGTCCCACGAATAGGAACCGGACGTCCCGCTATTGGTCTGCACGATTAAATCCAAATCACTCAGCGCATTCACGCCGCCGCCCACAACGGGATTGCTGTCCCAGGTCAGCACCACACGCAGGTGCTTGCCGGATGGCAATGGGTTGGGCGCTGCCACGTAAAACCGTTTGTTCGCTCCCGAAAAATCGCTTGCATACATCGAGGACGCGCCCATCCCCTTCTCCACGGCGCTGTTGCCCGGACTGACGGACGTATGGTTTTGCGCGAAGGATACGCCTTCCGAACCCGATACCGTTCCCGATCCGTCCCGGCCATCCGTTGCGTACGACCAATCTCCGCCGTCGACGTTCTGCGCGGTCAGCACCATGGCGGCGCGGACCTTTTCCGGCCAAGCCGACATGCGGCTGTCGGCGGCCAGGAGATCCGCCGCGATTCCGTTGGCGATCGGCGCGCTGAAACTGGTGCCGCAATTCAATCCCCCTTGCCCGTCCAGACAAGTCGTGGCGAACGTGGTGCCCGTGTAAGGAATGCCGGGTGCGACCACGATGGGCATTTCCCGATCTCCGGCGCAATCCGCTCCCGATCCGGAGATGCAGCTTCCGTAAACGGGGGGTGGATTTTTGGTTTGCGTGCAATCGGCGAATTCGAAGGTGGAGTTGTCGGTGTGTCTGACGTTGCCGACACTAATCCCATTGTATCCCTGCCAATTGCATTCGTATTGGTAGCCCGCGTTGGCGCTGGGCGTGACAAAAACGGGATAGGGAGAACGGTAGGCGAAATCATCCATGGTCAGGAACTCCGAGTAGGTGCTGCGGTACGGAGACGTGCCTCCGCGCGTCTGACTAATACTGACGGTCTGGATGGAATTGTTGAGGAGGTAATTCACGTCACTGGTCCCGTCGAAAACCAAAGAGCGCCGGTGATAAAAATTCGCGGACGGCGCCGCGGCGGCCAGGCATCGGAAAACCGCTTCCGAGTGGCGTTGATCGGTCAGGTTGCTCGTGGTATAGGCGTCCCATAACACCGGCGTTACCCCGATGCAATTCAGGAACCCTTGCGAAAGCCCGAACTCGAAGGTCGCGGCGTTCACGTTGTAGCCCGCGCCGGAGGGCACGGGACCCGGATTGTAGGCGGACGGCGCCAGCGTCGTCAGTTCCGGAGACGCCGAGAATTCGTCGTTGGATTCCTCCACGGCGGCGATATCCCCATCGCCTTGCAGTTCCAGCAATTGCGCTTTGGTCGCGAACACAATTCCGTTCCCGGATCCGCTGGTGTTGAGCAATCCCAGTCCATGCCGTGCGGCAATGTCGCCCATTTCCGCCACGGGAGCCAGATTCGCGGCGCTCCAACTGGCAGCGGCCAAAGACGCGGAATTCCCCTTGGTCTTGTCTGGATAGGCGATGGGCGGATAGCGCAAAATTATTTTCACGCGTTTGGTTTCGGAGGAATTCATACTCAAGATATTACGGGACAACTCCCGGCTGAGTTTCCCGCGTTGGGACTGTTCGACGCGTTCCTCAAGGACTTCCCTTTCCCGAATCCCAATCGGGGAAAGGCTTTGGCCTAGGTCGGACTCCACCCAGATTTTGCCGCTCGCGGAATCGAGCGCCTTGTGCACTTTGAATATTTGTCCCGGCAGTGACAGCGGATATTCCAAAAACCGAACTGACCGCTCCTGAATTTGTCCGTAAACACATTGAGCCATGATCGAAATACAACAGAGACCAGCCCACGAAATTTGTTTGCCCATTTTCCACCTCTTTTATGATTGCCATGCGGCGGGTAGAAAAGATTATAGCGTGGGCGGTGGGGGGGAAATGAAGTGGAATCGCGGGCGCGATGCCATCGATGTACGCACAGTTTGTGCGTGTAAAAAATTTTTAAAGCTTTTTCAACGAATCGGGAAGCGGCACTTCGCCTACGAAAGTTCCGACGCCGACGGAGTTGGTTCCGCCCGCTTGGATGGAGCTTTTCAACCCGTAGATGAAAAGTGAATCGGCTCCCGAAGCGTCGTCCGCATGGGTCGGCAGGGATATCAAATAAGCGTTCTGAGCCCCTGGGGGCAAGGCGGAGAAGTCGAATCGACCGCCCACGCCGCGCGCGGAAAATCCCGTTCCATATAGGAAAAGGTAATTGTCCTTGTTGGGGCTCAACTCCGCGGAATCGATCCGGACCGCGGCCGGGGCCCAAGGTTTCAGCCCGACGCTAATCGCCTCGACGTCGCCGCTACGTAACGCTCCAGTTACTACGGTAAATCCCTTCGAAAGTTTATTCCATCCGAAATCCCTGACTACGGCGCCGGCGGAATCCCCCATCACCACCAAGTTGAAATGATAGATCGAGTCCCCCTCCACCGAACCAGCGGGCCACAGGGAATCCGCCACGTTCTTGAGTGCGTCCGAAGTGATCGCGACCTTGTCCGCATGCGAGAATGCCACCGTGGCCAGGGGACTTGGGTGAAAGCCCGGAACCGGAATTTGGGTCGTCGCGTACAATTCCAACCGGCCCGACAGCGGCGTCCCGGCTACATCCTGGGTGAACGCCACTTGGATTTCGGTAGGGTTTCCCGTGCCGACGCTGGTACCTGCGGTTTGCATGTCGCAGCCCAGGCCCATCAGGATCAAAACGACGCCGGCCATTCCAGCTATTCCATCCATTGCGGCCCGGGCGAGGAAAAGTGGATTTCCGTTGCGCCGGTTAAGCGCGTTTCCGTTTCGACGGGACGGCATATTTTTATTCCGGTTCGAAATCATTCCACTTTCGTATTGGGATAGAGCTGCATGCTTAAAGTATAAATCCTATCCGTTTCGCGATCCTGATCGATGATCTCCTTCAATTCCTCCTGGAAGGACACGATGCGATCCTTCATGGCTTCAAACCCTTTTTTTGAAGTGGAAAAAACCAAGGTGTTGTATTGCCGGAACGCGGGCGGTACCGTATCCAACATGGTACCCGCCATTTGGATGAATTGCAGATTGTAATGCTTGGCCGCGAAACCGCGGAACTCCGGTTCGGTGGCGATATGCTTATCCGTAACCGCGTAACCATTGGCCATTTTCTTGATCAGTTTCAAGTTGAGCAGCAATTGGATGGCTTCCTCGACTTGGGCTATGGTGCAACTGGGTTGGATGAACTTGGCGATTTCACACGGGTTGCTTTCGGTTTGATTCAATTCGAAGTAATTCCAAATCACGGGGTAATACCAATTGGCGAAAAATTTGTATTGGCTCTCGCTCAGGATTTTGGCGCGCGATCCGCGGAATTGGGACAGCTGGAGGAAGTAGTGGTTCTTTCCCTCCATGTCCTTGGCCTGATTGAATTGCACCAGGAAATCGAAATATTGGTTTTCACGCGGCTTGAGCTGCATGGCCCGCACGAATTTGGGCCGTAAGGCGGAGCTCATGTTCCGCTTGCCTTTGAGAATGGCGTACAGCAAGCCGGAAGTGAACAGTGTCGGGGAGATTTTTCCGGAAAAAACGCGCAAGGAAAAAGAACGACTCAAGGATTTTTGATGTCTGCAAAAATCCTTGATGAATTCACGATAGTTCAAATACAAGAAAATGTTAGGACGCTCGATGTCCATAGGTTTTTCAATGATAGTCAATACGCGCTCACTCCATGCGCCGGGTCGAAAATCCTTCCAAATCGACCGCGTACATTTTGTGCGTTCTTAAAGCCGGGGCTCGCCTCGGAATCATCGGTTCGACTGTCCACGAAGTGGACTTCGTCCAGAAAGTGGACGGCAGATTTAAGGAATTAAACTGGGAGCCCCTGGAAATTCATATGAATTCAACGTGTTGCCGTTTTTTCATCTTGGCCCCGCCCTTGCTTTGAATTCTGGGCATGGAACACAACATTGACAATACGGGCTTTCAGGGCTTGGCCTGCACTGGGGTTACCACCGCATCCCGGCCGTTCGATTTTCCCCTGGGCCGAGTGCTTGGCTTGGGCGCGGGCTTGCTTTTCATGTTTTTTGGAACGGGGTGTTATACCCAACTCTATACCGCAGATTATGTAAATCGCGACGCAGATCGAATCAGCGCCTACCCCGCGAGCAGCCGTCCCGGGGTCAACGGCTATCCCATGGGCGATACGCTTGCGCCCCCTCGCGCGGGTGATACCCTGGTGGCGGAAACCAGACCCGTCACAGTGATCGCAGCCAATGATCAGTATGCCTATTATCACGGTTATTCCGAATTGGAATGGGATTACCCCTTCCTGTCTTTCGAGTTGTATTCGCACCGTTACCGTGAATATGACCACCCCTATTGGTGGGACTCGCGGGCGCGCAATCCCGGCGTTTACGTTCCCGGACATAATACCGGCGACGACCGAAGCCCTCGGCCCATCCGCTACAGCCAAAACCCGGCATATCCATCCCCACAGCGGGGCCGCCGCGCCACGTACTCCGACGTCGGAGCGAGTTCCAGTTCGGGCGAAAGCGCCTACAACCATTCCGCGTCTAAATCCGGTTCCTCGAGCAGCGGCGAAAGTTCCTCCAGCGCATCCTCCGGCAGTAGCGAAAAGGCATCCACATCCTCCGGCGGCGGGGAAAAAGCCTCCACAACCTCTTCGAGCAGCTCCAGTTCCAGTAGCTCCACATCCTCATCCGGAAACGCTTCTTCGGGCCGCTCCGAAAGCGCCGCGCCGGAAGTCCATAAAGGCAGGCGGGAATGAAAAATTCATTTAGTAATGTCCGTAACGGTTTTATTTTGAATATGGCAATCGGCGCCGTTTGCGTCTGCTCCCTACGCGTCGAAGCTGAAACCGGGACGCCCAGCCCTTTCGATCTGGGCCGTCCGCAGGACGTGGGAGCCCGGGCCATGGCTTTGGCGGGCAGTTATTCAGCCGTGGCTGAAGACGCCTCCGCGCTGTATTACAACGCCGCCGGACTCAGCGGCATCAAAAAACACGAGTGGCAATTGTCGTTGGAACGCAACGCCTTGACCGGCATCGACCGCGCCGTGGGCTACCCATCCCTCAACACGGAGCAAGTGGACTTCCGGGTGCAATCCTTAGCCTACGTTCTGCCCATTCCGACCGTGCGGGGCGGACTCACCTTCGCCTTCGGATATTCGCGGCCGCGCAGTTTTTCCGATGTGATCGGATATGGAGACTCGTTGGCGGCCACGCGCGGCGCTTACGCCTATGACGCCAGCGGAACCCTGGACCAATACCGCGTGGGCATGGGCATCGACTTGGCCCCGGACGTGGCTTTCGGATTGGCGCTGGGATACCTCTCCGGCAGCGAAAACATCCAAATCCATGACGGCGTCCAATCGCAGTATCTCCGGAGTTACGGCGGATTGAACATCGAACCTTCCCTGATGATCAAGTTCACACCCAGATCCAAGGTGGGAATTTCCATCGTCGCGTGGGAACACATATTCAAGCTGGACGAAACCTACCAAACCGCCACGGGCGCCCCGTTGGAAACGCAATACCGGTTGGAGCATCCGATGCAAGCCAAGGCCGGGTGGTCGTACCAAGGCGACAGCTATTTGTTGGCAGCGGATTTGCGTTTCAATGCGTGGAGCCAATACAAGTTCGGTTTCCATGACGCGGCCGCGCTGACGCAAGCGGACTATCGCGACGAATCCGTATTCTCAATCGGCGGAGAAAAATTCATCGCGCCCTGGAACCTGACCCTGCGCGGCGGTTACGCCTACGGCAATTCCCCGGATCGATCCTTTACCAGCACATACGGATCGCATCGCTTCACGGCCGGCGCGGGCCTCTTGGCCAGCAACGCCATGTCCCTGGACTTCGCCTACTCGTACGCCTTTTGGGGCCAGACCGGCGAGGGATTGGTTTTGGACAATCGTGAGCAGAAAGGCATGTTGAGCGTCGCCTATCGATATTAGAGCAGCGGTCTGCAAAGGGCACCGGGCCGCAAAGAGCGGTCTTTCAATTCCTTTACCGCCACCATCCCCAAAACTTCATTATTTGAAATTTTTATTTCATTTTTTTTTATTTTATTTATTTTCAACTAGGTTTTTATTCATAATTGGATTATCCTAGGAAAGCCATATGAAGCTCACCGACGTCTATAAACTTTTGAAAGGCCCCCTTCAAATCGAGAAAGTGGGCTGCCTGACCACGGGTTTCAAAGTCGAAGGCCCGTTCCAAACCCCGGCGCTTTTCCAATTGCATGAGGATCAACTTCTCCTGGTGGAAAAGCTGGCGCTGCATGGCGGGAATCTGAAAAACGTGGCCGCGGATTTGGACATCAGCTATCCGACCTTGCGCAATCGCCTCAAGGAAATCTCGGAGTTTCTGGCCCGGCATTCGGACGAAAAAATGCGCGGACGGTTGAAAATCTTGAAGGACATTGAGGACGGCACGATCACGCCGGATGAAGGCGCGGAATTGTTGGAAGGCCTGTGAAGGGCGGCAAACCCGAGGAGCCCGGAATGAACGAGGAAGCGGATAAAATCGAGGACATGCGCAAACGCGGGAGGATTTCCGCCGGACAAGCGGAAAAGCTTCGAAAGACGCTGCCCGGCTTGGCAAAGCCCGAAAAGCAAGCGCTCCGTTCGGACTGGCCGAAATGGATCAGCGCCGTGGTCGCGGCCGTAATTACGATGGTAATAACAATGGGCGCATTGTTAACCTGGAACCAAAAACAAATCCAGGCGTCCACCCAACGCATCGAATCCAATCTCGAAGCGTTGCGAAAGCAGGGCTTCCTCGCGCCTACGCATTTCCCCCAAGTGATGCATGCGGATACCTCCGGCGAACTGGTGTTCGAAAAGGAAGGCCGTCGCCTGGGGCTGCCCTTAAAACAAACCGACGTACAAGTGGACATTCACACCGACGTGGCGCGGGTGTTCGTGACCCAACTTTATGTGAACAACACGACTCAGGTTTTGGAGGCGCTGTATGTTTTCCCTTTGCCGCAAAATAGCGCGGTGGACTCCATGATCATGACCGTGGGCGCGAAAAGAATCCGCGGCATAGTCCAGAAGCGGCAAGAGGCGAGGGATACCTACGAGCGCGCGAAGACAGAGGGAAAAACGGCCGCCTTGTTGGAACAGGAACGGCCCGACATCTTCACCCAAAACATCGCCAACATCCTTCCCGGCGACAGCATCCGCATCACCATCAGCTTCCTGCAGGAAGTCAAATTCATCGCTCCCAATTACTACTACTATTTTCCCACCGTCGTGGGCCCGCGCTATACGGCGCATACGCCCGATGCGGCCGCTATTACACCTCCCGTAACGCCTCCCGTGGTGAATCCCGCCGATGAAAAATTCGCCTCCGCCCAACCCAAATTGACCTTAGCCTTGCGGTTGAACGCGGGCGTTCCCATCCGCAATCTGGAAAGCGCCAGCCACAAGCTCAACATCACCTCGCTAGCGGAAAAACAGATCGATCTTCAGCTCGTCTCCGCCGACAATTATCTCAACAAGGACTTCTTGCTTAAATACCGATTGGCGGGAGAAAAAATCGCCCCTGCACTGCAGGCCGAGGATGGCCATTTCAAACTGACCTTGCTGCCCCAATTCAATCCGACGCCGGAGAAGATTTTCAACCGGGAACTGATCTTCGTCATGGACGTCAGCGGTTCCATGTCCGGACAGCCCATTGAAAAATGCAAGGAGGCGATGAACCGGCTATTGCGCAATTTGCGAAGAGGCGATCGATTCCGCTTGGTAACCTTCGCTTCTGGAACCGAACAGTTTTCGGAAACGGCCCTGGAAGCCACCCCGGAAAATATTCACAAGGCCTTGGACTTTGTGTCCACCCAACGCGGGTACGGCGGAACGGAAATGTTGTCGGCCGTTCGCACCGTGCTCGCCTATCCCCACGGCAACGACCTGCGCCGCATCATCCTGTTCTTGACGGACGGGTATATCGGGAATGAAACGCAAATCGTTAAAGTCATCGGGGAGCAATTGGGCGACTCGCGGGTTTTCAGCCTGGGAATCGGATCGTCCGTGAACCATAGCCTGATAGAAGGGATCGGCGTCGCTGGACGCGGCGTCGCGCGCGTCTTGCGCCAAGACGGAAGCGCGAAGGAGGCTATGCAGGATTTCTATCGAGACCTGGATACGCCGGTTTTATCCAATGTGAGTTTGCGTTGGGAAGGCGTGGAGGTGGAAGACGTGCTGCCCCGGAATTTGCCCGACTTGTTCCAGGGAAATCCGCTCACCGTATTGGGAAAGTATCATGGAGCGGGTCATGGGACGCTCACCGTTGAAGGTCTTTTTCCGGGAGGAGGGAAGTATCACGAGACCATTCCCGTGGACTTCAGCGAGTTGAAACCCTCTGCCCTCGCGGTCAAATCCTTGTGGGCGCGGCGAAAGGTGGATGACCTGGAACTTTTGAGATCCGGAATTTTTGGAAATACCTCGCCATCGAGCGACAATGCTGCCGGCCAAATCGAATCCATCGGTTTGCAATACCGCATCATGACCGCTTATACCAGTTTCGTGGCCGTTTTGGATCAAATCCGGAATGACAAAGGCGAGTGGACTACGGTGGAACAACCGGTGAGCCTGCCCGAAGGAATGGACTCTTCCAACGCGACGGCACATGCAACGCGGGGAGGGTCGCAATTGCTGGCTTCCAGCGCAAGTTCGTCCTCGTTATCCAGCTATGATATGTTAAGGCAAAAATTCACGTTGGGCTCCCACCACGTGGCCAAGACCGTTTCCGGATTGGCCCGGCAAGGGGGAACTCGGGTGGCTGGACGTAAAGGAAATGTCCCGGGCGGTTGGAATGAGGGATACGCCGTCGGGGGAAGCGGAGGCGTGGACGATTTGCTGGGAGGGTTGTGGGGTGGCGACCTTGGCCCCGATGGCGTGAAAGCCAAAGGAGCAATGAGTTTGGGAATGAGACCGCCTACCGTTTCCGATTTGGTTCGGGATTCGGCCAACATCCTGCGCGAGTCGGAGTCCATTGTTCGCATCATTCGCCAGCATATGCCCGGCCTAAGACACACCTTCAACAAGTACCTAAAAAATCATCCTGGAATGAAGGGTTTGATCACCTTCAAGTTCACTATTATCGCCGATGGCACGGTATCCGATGCTCTCATCGTGTCCAGCACCACCGGGACACCGGAGTTTGATGAGGAGGTTCGCGCCAAAATCCAGACCTGGAAGTTCGAGCCGATCAAAAGCACCGGCAAGGATGTGATTACAATCCCGTTCAATTTTTCCGTATAAGGATCCGGTAATTACATTGACACTATCATGACATCGCCGTTGCCAGGTTCGGTTTGCCATCCACCAAGCCGCGCGAAAAATCACGAGGAGATTTGCTTCGGCTGCGGCCACGCCGGCGGTCTGGGACGAGGGTTGAACCTGAGTTTGGGTCGGGGATTTCTCTTGCGATTCTACAGGCGATTGTGTCTGGTTTGGTGTCCGAAATTGATTTTGGGCTTGACCTTGATTTTGGTTTTGGCCCTTGGCCCTGCCGCACACGCCGATTCCGGATTCACCTTGCGCACTTGGCCCTCCGGGGACACAGCGTGGCTGACACGCGGAGTAAAGTCCTCGAAATCAACGGTCGACGCCTTAGAAGCCTTCCTGAAAATGCGTCCGTGGGGTTTCGTCGGTTGGGATACCTCTGGAATCATCATCGGCGGACAGCCCGATCAATTCCCGCAACTTTTCAAGGTCGCGACACCCGGTGGCAAACCGCGACAGATCTCACATTTTACCGCGCGCGCTTCAGGGTTTTATCTCAACGCCGATCCCCAAAAACATCAGGCTCTGTTTACCGTGGACGCCGGAGGGAACGAGGACTTCCGATTGCAATTGTTCGATTTGGCGACGGGCGCAATCCGCCCCATGGGTTGTCCGCCAGGCCGAGTCGAGAATGTGGAATGGGATCATTCCGGATCGAATTTCTTTTACGCGCATACGCCGGCGGGGACGGATCGCTGGGACATCCGCATGGGACGTCCTGATGGATGGGATACTTTGCTGCTCAGTCGGCCGGGCACTTGGTCGCCGTTGGATTTGTTTCCGATTCATCCCCGAAATCCACTCGATTTGGATCCACTGCATCGGGCGCTTTTGGTCCTGCATTATGTCTCCGCGTCGGAATCCGAAGTTTTTGCCCTGGACACTAAAACGGGTAAGTTGACGGACATATCCCCTGACCGGCCTTCCCGGACCAATCAAAAACCAGCCCGCACGCAATCAGGCGCTGCGCGCGCGGAAACCGACGCACGTTGGATCACGATTCCCGTCAAATCCAAATTGAAGCCAGGCAAGCCACCACCCATGGTCCGGATGATCCAGGACGCCGTGGTCGTACTGCGCACCGATTCCGCCGAAGAGTTCCAACGCCTTTACCTTGCGACCTGGAATGGAAAAAATTTTAGCCGACCCCGGCCGATTACTCCGCTGGTGCCGCATGACGTGGACTGGATGGTGGTCGCGCCGCATCGAACGTTCGTCGTTTACGGTCTCAATGTGGATGGGGCCACACATCTCTATACCGTTGATCTGGATACCACGACAAATTTCGACGGGCCGGCACATCCTTTACCCGGCATCCCACCTGGCGTCATCGATGGCGTTCACTTCCCGGAAACCGGGAAATGGCCCATGCAATTTGCCTTCACGGTGAATACCCCCGGCAATCCCGGTGAAGTGTACACCTATGACCTGACCACTAAAGTTTGCACGCGTTGGACCGCGCCCAGCGAACTCCTCGTAGTCGGATCGACCCGTCCACCCCGGCTGGTCCAATTCCCTCCTCTCCTTGTATTTTACCCGCCCATCGACCCACTGCCCAAAGGCATCGCCCAAACTCTCAGCGCCTGGCTTTACAAACCCGACAGCACGCGCTTCCATCCTCCATTCCCGCTGCTCGTAATGATCCACGGTGGACCGGAAATGCAGGCGCGTCCGGTATTCGATCCCTTCGTGCAAACCTGTCTCAGCAAGGGATTGGCCGTCTTGGAGCCCAATGTGCGCGGGTCCACAGGATTCGGAAAATCGTTCCAAACCGCCGACGACGGGTACCAGAGGATGGCCAGCGTGCACGACATTGGAGCGGCGCTGGACTGGGTCAAGACGCAACCGGATTTGGATGTAAAGCGCATGGCCGTTTCAGGAAGATCCTACGGCGGATTTATGGCATTGAGCTCCCTCATCGAATATGGCGACCGGCTGCGCGCGGGCATCTGCGCGGTCGGCATCTCGAATTTCCCTAGCTTCCTGAAAGAAACCAGCGGCTATCGGCGCGACCTCCGGCGCGTGGAATACGGCGACGAGCGGATCCCCAAAATGGCGGCCTTCCTGGACAGCATTTCACCTTTTACCCGCCGAGAGAAGATTCGCTCCCCCCTACTCCTCATCCACGGGAAAAACGATCCCCGCGTTCCCTACGCCCAAAGCGAAAGCCTGTTCATTGCATTAACCGATACCGCGCGGACCAAAACTTCGCATTCGGTTTCTCCGATCGTTCCCATCGTTCCCGCTGTCCCGGTGGCATTTCTTGCTTTTTCCGGCGAAGGGCATGCCGTTCGCGATCAAGAAGGGCAACTCGCGCAATATCGGGTCATGTTGGACTTCTTGGCAAGACATCTCGGGTTCTAAATCGTCGGGTGAAAAAACTATCTTTTACCGCGCCCCAAAAATGGGCGGTTGGCATCCGATTGCGATGCCCCGTCCAGCGCCGCCTGCCACGAAATGTCGCCGCAGGGTTGGTAGCGGGAGACAGCTGTGGAAAGGTCCCGGATGCATGCTTTGAAAAAATACCTGGCTTCCTCCATCGGGAGGAAACAGTTGATGGGAGTGACGGGAATTTTCCTGTACTTCTTTTTGTTGGTTCATTTAGTGGGAAACCTCGGCATGTTGTCGGGCCCGGAGCATTTCAACCAGTACGGCTATTTGCTCTTGCATACCTTGAAGGAGATCATCCTTCCGATGGAATGCGTCATGGTCCTGGCCTTGGTCGCCCATGTGGGCAGCGCCCTCAGCCTGCGCCGTGAAAACCGGGCCGCGCGCCCGATTGCCTATTCCGGAAAGGTCGGACACGGGAATAAGACCTTGCACTCGGTCAACATGATGCTGACGGGTTCGGCCATCCTCGTTTTCGTCATCCTCCACATTTCCAATTTCCGCTTCAGCGTAGCGGGCATGCCGGGCATGAAAATGGTGACCTACAGTGGCGTCGAGATGCATGACCTGTATGGAAACATGCTCTTCGCCTTTTCGCAATGGTGGTACGCCGCGTCGTATATCGCCGTGTTCGTACTCATCGCCTCGCATCTTGCGCATGGCGTGCAAAGCTCATTGCAAACCTTGGGCTTCAACCACCCCAAATACACCCCGTGCGTAAAGTTGGCCGGCAAGGCCTACGCGGTCGTGATCGCCGGGGGCTTCAGCTTCCTGGCCATCTGGGGCTTTTTACAACACGGAGGGACGCTGTAATGATTCTGGATGCCAAAATCCCTCCCGGACCCGTCGAACAAAAATGGGACGCGCACCGCTTCCATCTCAAGCTGGTGAATCCGGCCAATAAGCGCAAGTATAAAATCATCGTGGTGGGCACGGGCCTGGCGGGATCGTCGGCATCCGCCTCGCTGGCTGAACTCGGATACAACGTCCACACCTTCACCTGGCAGGACAGCCCGCGCCGGGCGCACAGCATCGCGGCTCAAGGCGGCATCAACGCGGCCAAGAATTACACCAACGACGGCGACAGCGTGCAGCGACTGTTTTACGATACGGTCAAGGGCGGCGACTTCCGCGCGCGCGAGGCCAACGTGTACCGGCTGGCGCAAGTTTCGGTGAACATCATCGATCAATGCGTCGCCAGCGGCGTGCCTTTCGCCCGCGACTACGGCGGACTTTTGGACAACCGCTCCTTCGGCGGCACCCAGGTGTCGCGCACGTTTTATGCCCGGGGTCAAACGGGCCAGCAGTTGTTGCTCGGCGCTTATCAGAGCATGATGCGCCAGGTGGGCCTCGGTAACGTGAAATTGCACACCCGCCGGGAATTTTTGGATCTGGTGCTCATCGACGGCAAGGCGCGCGGCATCATCGTACGCAACCTGGTGACGGGCCAATTGGAACGCCACGAGGCCGACGCCGTGATTATGGCGACGGGCGGCTATGGACGCGTCTTCTATCTATCGACCAACGCCATGGGCTGTAACGTCACGGCTACCTGGCGGGCGCATAAGCGCGGGGCCTATTTCGCCAATCCCTGCTTCACGCAAATCCATCCCACCTGCATTCCCGTCACGGGCGAACACCAGAGCAAACTGACCTTGATGTCGGAAAGCCTGCGCAATGACGGTCGCGTCTGGGTGCCGCGCAAGGCCGGTGACAAGCGCGCGCCGGAAACCATTCCGGAAGCCGAGCGTCAGTACTTCCTGGAAGAGAAATACCCCAGCTTCGGCAACCTGGTTCCCCGCGACGTAGCCTCACGCAACGCCAAGGAAGCTTGCGATAAGGGCATGGGCGTAGGGACGTCGGGCCTCGCGGTGTATCTGGATTTCGCCGACGCCATCAAACGCGTGGGCGCAGCCAAGATCAAGGAAAAGTACGGCAACCTGTTCGACATGTATTTCCGCATCACGGACGAAGACCCTTATAAGACTCCGATGCGCATTTACCCGGCTGTGCATTATACCATGGGCGGCCTGTGGGTCGATTACAACCTCATGTCCACCATCCCCGGTTTGCATGTCCTGGGCGAAGCCAACTTCTCCGACCATGGCGCCAACCGTCTGGGCGCGAGCGCGCTCATGCAAGGCTTGGCCGACGGCTATTTCATCATTCCTTATACCATCGGCGATTATTTGGCGAGCAATGCCTTGCCCAAGGTCACGACGGATCACGCCGCTTTCAAAGAGGCGGAAGCCAACGCGAAAGGGCAAATCGACAAGCTCCTGGCCGTGAAAGGCAAGAAGCCCGCCATCGAATTCCATCGCGAGCTGGGAAAAATAATGTGGGATTATTGCGGCATGGCCCGCAGCGAGGAAGGCTTGAAGAAGGCCCTGGTGGAAATCCCCAAATTGCGGGAAGACTTCTGGCGTAACGTGAATGTTACGGGAGGAGCCGGGGACCTGAACCAGAACCTCGAAGAGGCCGGACGCATCGCGGACTTCATCGAGTTCGGCGAATTGCTGTGCCTGGACGCCCTGACCCGCAAGGAAAGCTGCGGCGGCCATTTCCGCGAAGAGTCGCAAACCGATGAGAACGAAGCCAAGCGTAACGACGAGGAATTCTGCCACGTCAGCGCCTGGGAATTCAAGGGCGTGGGCCAAAAACCGGAACTCCACAAGGAAGCCCTGAATTTTGAAAACGTGCACCTGACGCAGAGGAGCTATAAGTAATGGATTTCAAACTGCGCGTATGGCGCCAAAAGGACGCGAAGTCCGCCGGCGCCTTCAAAGAATACACAGCCCATAAAGTGCTCGCGGACATGTCCTTCCTGGAAATGCTCGACGAGGTCAATATCGATTTGGTCAAGAAGAACGAAGAGCCCATCGCGTTCGAGAGCGATTGCCGCGAAGGCATTTGCGGCACCTGCTGCCAGATGATCGACGGCGAAGCCCATGGCCCGGAAACGGGAACCACCGTGTGCCAGTTGTTCATGCGATCCTTCAAGGACGGGGACACCATCGTGTTGGAACCCTGGCGCGCCAAGGCCTTCCCGGTCATTAAGGACCTGGTCGTCGATCGCAGCGGGCTCGATCAAATCATCTCCGCAGGCGGATTCATCTC
>JADGQO010000068.1 GCA_017881725.1 Fibrobacteria bacterium | reverse complement strand
GATGCGGCATGGAATGGACGGCATTCGAATCGTTATAAATACGAACCATGGGCTTGCTTCCGCGTTTGAAGCGCCACAGGATATTATGGTTTTCCGATCCGGTTTCCAAGTCCCTCATGATCCACACCGTATTGCTCATGGTGGACGCGGCGTTCATCGCTGGCATTGGGTCCGTCCATTCGATTCCGGGTCCCGGACCGTGCTGGGCGGCAGAGCTTTTCATGGCCATGCTCATGCTGTCCATCCGTCCCGTCAATTCCAATTGCTTGTCTGGAGGCTTGTCGAACAGCACCCGGAAAGAATCGATGTCCGCAGTGACGGCGGCCGAAGTATCCGTGGCCATCAAGCGCGCTCCGTATTTCGTCGTCACGGAATCGGCAATCACATGGATGAACCCGAGATTATCGAAGCGATCCGGCATCAAGTGGACGATGTCATACGTTCCGGTATCCGGGAACAGGGCCTCGCAAATGAGGCGCTCCCCCGGCGCGAGCATCTCGGCGCCCGATAGGTAGGAGTGTTCGTATTTTCCGTTGTCGCCGCCCACGACCTTCATGTATAGCCGGTTCAGGACGAAGTTGAAGACCCGCGTGGCCGCCACATTGGTGACGTAAAAGCGGACGTACTCGTTGCGCCGCACGGTCAGGTTAAAGGTCGTGTCGCCATTGACGAGGTATACGTTGCCGAAGCGGCCCATCAAAACATGGTCCACATCCTTCGGCTTGAAAAGCGTGGCGCCGGTGCTGTCCACCAGGATATCGCCCAAGGTGAGGGACACTTCGCGGTTCACGGGATTCCAATACCCGGTGTCCTTAGGCGTCACTTCCAGGTTACCGTAAAGGCCCAGGGGCTGCGACGCGTCTTCGCGGGCGGTGCTATGGTACCAGAAGAGTCCGGGATCGGGGAAATCCAGGTGATAGGTATATTCGCCGCCGGGTTCGATTTGCGGCTGGCTGTATCCCGCCGCGCCATCATCCTTGTAACCGACCCGGACCCCATGGGAGTGCAGGGTGGCGGGGAACTCGGTGCGGTTGCGGAAGGTCACGGTCAGGCGCGCGCCCTGGTGCACGAGTAAGGTGGGCCCGGGAATGGATCCGTTCACGGCCAGCATGCGCACGGGGTTGCCCAACAGGTATTTTTTCACGGGAGCGGCCGTCAGCACGATGCTGTCGCCGTCGGCCAAATCCATCGGTTTGGACTCCACCGCTTCCGGAAGGGCTTCCACGGATTGCTGCGGTGGCGTTACCGGAGTAACACCGGAATGACCTTGATCGAAATTGCAGGCGGCTAGAAAAATCCAAACCAGCCAAAGCGCTCGCGACATTGCGTCTCCCGGGTCTTAGCCCTTTCAAAGCACACTGAGGAAGATAGGAGTTTAAACGCCTGAAAAACAGACGCACTCGTTTCCTGGATCCTCATCAGGTATATTATTCCTGTGATTTTCATCCAGTCCGCCAATTTTCTTATTCAGCCAATTGCTTGCCGAACCCAGAATCTCAAGTCCGGAATGCTGTATTCGAATAATCGTGCAACATTTCCGGTTTTCCAAAGACTGATGGGCATGGGGCGCGAAATCGGAAAAGCGCCGAAAAGTTGGACCTTGAGTCGGGAGGACGTATGCAAATAAAATCGAGGAAGATTCCATATTTGTTGCCGGGATTGTTGGCCGGGGCGGCTTTCGTGGCGATGTTAATGACAATGGGACGAACTTCGGCGCGAGCGGAAAAATTGGAAGGAAAGGTCGGGACGAAAATGACGAATCAGGATGTTGGAAAAATCGGCGAGGCGACTTTTGCGGGCGGATGTTTTTGGTGCATGGAGTCGCCCTATTTGAAGGTGACGGGAGTGTTGGAAGTGTTACCCGGCTACAGCGGCGGACATGTGGATAATCCCAGCTACGAAGACGTGAGCGGCGGTGAAACCGGCCATGCCGAAGTGGTGAATATCAAATACGACGCGACCAAGGTCAGCTATTCCACCTTATTGGAAGTCTATTGGAGATCCATTGATCCCACCGATGCCGGCGGGCAATTCGCCGATCGCGGATCGCAATACCGACCGGTGATTTTCTATCACAACGCCGAGCAAAAGCGGCTGGCCGAGGAAAGTTTGGAGCAATTGAATAAAAGCCATAAATTTTCCAAGCCGGCGGCAGTGGAAATCACTCCCTTCAAGGCCTTTTTCGTGGCCGAAGAATACCATCGGAATTACGGGGAGAAAAATCCCCTGCGGTACCATGCCTATCGAACGGGATCGGGACGGGCGGGTTTCATCGAAAAGAATTGGCAAATCGATTTACCGAAAGCGCCCGAGATTCCCGTGACTTCCGAAAACGATGGCATCGAGGACGCAGCCGCGCCGGGAAGCGCTAAGCAAGCCGGCTCCGTTTCCACCGCATCCGCAGGCAAGGAATACTCCCGTCCTCCTGATGCGGAATTGAAGCAGAAGCTGAGCCCCATCCAATTCGGCGTGACGCAACAATGCGGGACCGAACCGCCATTCCACAATGAGTTTTGGGACAATCACCGCGAAGGAATTTATGTGGACATCGTGAGCGGCGAGCCGTTATTCAGCTCGAAGGATAAGTTCAACAGCGGCACGGGATGGCCCAGCTTTACACGGCCCCTGGAAGCGGAGAATATCGCCAACGCCGCCGACAAAAGTTTGGGAATGGAGCGGATGGAAGTTCGCAGCAAGCACGGCAACTCCCATCTCGGACATTTGTTTGACGACGGTCCCAGGCCCACGGGAATGCGCTATTGCATCAACTCCGCATCGCTTCGATTCATTCCCAAGGAAAAATTGGTACAGGAAGGATACGGCAAGTACGCAAAACTTTTCGCGGACTCAAACCCACATTGACGCCCGAACGGTAGGCGAATCTTCCACCAGTCCCGCTGGTGGTGACCGCCGCACCTCACCAGTGATGACCGCACCCCTGCGACGGCACCCTCACCGCCTGGGTTGCGGCCTCTTGACCTGCCGACGGACGACATCCGCAAGGCCCCGGGCTTTTTTACTTTGTAGCCCTTGACTTCCCCAGCGCATGCCCGCAAGGCCCCATTTCCCCTCGCGACCCTTCTGCATGAGGAGACGTTCCCGGCTCTGTCGCAAGCCGTCCTGCGCAAAGACAATCCGCTCTATGTCTCCGGGCTGGCCGGTTCGGCAGCTTCGGCGCTGATCGCGCGCCAATTCGCGGATGGCAAAGGCAACGTCCTCTATCTGGCTCCGGACGCCAAAACGGCGGAAATGATCGCCGAGGATTTGGAATCCTGGCTCGACGAAGAACAAGTTCTGTTGTTTCCCGGCCTCGATCTTAAACCGTATGAATGGCGGAAGCCCTTTGGTCACGTGTTGGAACAACGGCTCGGCTGCTTCGAGTCTCTGTATTTACGGAAACGCGTGGTCTTGGTCACGGCCTTGTCCACCTTCTTGACGCGCCTGTCCAGCCCCAATTCCCTGCATCTGGAAATCCTGAATCTGGCCAAGGGCCAACGACTCAACCTGGAGGAATTCCGCGAAACGGTGTTGCATATGGGCTTCACGGAAGCAGCCGTGGTGCAGGACATCGGCGAGTTTTCCGTGCGCGGAGAAATCATCGACATCTATCCCTATTTGCTCGAAAACCCGGTGCGGTTGGTCTTGTTCGGGGATGAGATCGAATCGGTCAAGGAATTCGACATCTTCACCCAGCGGTCCCTGAAGGAATGCGCCTCGGTGGACGTTTTCCCGCTGGACGAATGTTGTTTCAGCCACAAGGATTTGGAAGCGGGGATGGAAAAGCATCTCGACCGCTTCCCGAGCGAGGATACCTTCACGGCCGAACATCATCGGCTGTTGGTGAAGCGCGATTTGGAAGGCATCCATTGGCAAAAAGCCTTCTTTAAGGATTTGAACTATTCCCTGCTGGATTTCCTCGGGCCTGACCCACGTATCATCATCGGCGATGACGATCAATTGGGAGCGGGAGTGGAACGTCTTTGGCACGCGGCTGCGGAAGGCCATGCGCAAGCGATTGCGGCCGACAAGTGGGTGGCCAAACCGGAGGAATTGTTCTTTTCGAAATCGGATTTGGACCGTTTGCTCGCTAAACATGCCCGACTCCGCATTGGCCGTTTGAGCTGGGAAGGCTCCGGCTGCCTGACCATGGACATGTCCGAACAGGCGCGTGGCGGCGGCGGACTGGCGCAAATCGAATCCGTGCTGCGCGAATTGGATTTGGAAGGCATTCGCACCTACTTGCTCTCCCCCAACGACGGGCAGGCCGAGCGGCTGCGCAAGTTAACCTCCGAGTTACCCGTGGCCGGCGTGGCCGTGGGCCATCTTTCCGGCGGCTTCGTGTCGCGCGGGGACGGCATCGCGGTCTTTACGGATCACCAGATTTTCAACCGATTCAGCCGCAAGATCAAGCGCAAGAAGCATAAGGGCGGCGGCGTCTCCATCCAGAATTTCGAAGCACTGTCGCGCGGCGACTATATCGTCCACGAGGATTACGGCATCGCGCGCTTCGTAGGCGTCAAGCGCATCAAGACGCGTCCGCCTTCGGGTGGCGGCCCGGACGCGCCGCAACGACCGGAAGTGCAGGTCGACTGCATTCTCCTGGATTTCCATGGCTCGGACAAACTGACTTTGCCCGTCACCGATCTCAGCAAGCTGGAAAAGTATTCCTCCGAGGAAGGCCACGTGCCCGTCCTGTCCAAGCTGGGCGGCAAGAATTGGGATCAGCAGAAGGAAAAGGCCAAGAAGTCAATCGTCAAGCTCGCCAAGGACCTGATTGATCTCTACGCCAAGCGCTCGGTTATGGCCGGGCACGCCTTCCCACCGGACGGCCCGATGCAAAAGGAATTCGAGGAAGCGTTCGAATACGATTTGACCCCCGATCAGGCCAAAGCCGTGGCGGACGTGAAAGTCGACATGGAACGGCCCAAGCCCATGGACCGCTTGATTTGCGGCGACGTGGGATTCGGCAAAACCGAGGTGTCCATGCGCGCGGCCTTCAAGGCCGTGCTGGAGAAAAAACAGGTTTGCGTGCTTGCGCCCACGACCATATTGGCCGCGCAGCATTTCGCCTCGTTCAGCGATCGGTTCGGTTCCTGGCCCGTGCGCATCGAGGCGTTGAACCGTTTTCGATCGGCCAAGGAGCAAAAAGAGTCCCTCGAAGCCCTGGGCCGCGGGGAGGTCGACTTGATCATTGGAACCCATCGACTGATTTCCAAGGATGTGAACTTCAAGGATTTGGGCCTCATGATCATCGATGAGGAACAGAAGTTCGGCGTGAAACAAAAGGAACGCCTTAAGGAAATGCGCACCCATGTGGACGT
>JADGQO010000067.1 GCA_017881725.1 Fibrobacteria bacterium | reverse complement strand
GTAGAAACATAACTGAACATGGATTCCTGATTGTTTTCAATGCCTCTCATAGTACCTCGAAAGTTACCGTAACACGCTGATTACTATGAATTTAGAAAAACCGCCGCCTTTTTCAACACCCTGTTAAGTCAAGGCAAGCGATTCTATTCAGACGAAATAGAAATTATCGATTCGAATAAGGTGGATACGCTGCTCCGTACATCACCAAGAACGGGACCTGCCATCTATTTTTACTCAGAGTCAAGCAACAAATATGTCAATATGAAATCTGATATCTCGAATGTGAAGAGTAAGCCTTTTTTCCAAGTTAGCTCGATAAATCCTGGAACAGATATCGAATTATTTGGATTACCGCGAGTGTATTTTTCAAATGACTTTTTTATAAACTGGGAAGAGAACGTAGCCCCATTTTATTCCTTTTATCCCGATTCGTCTTCGGTCGCATGCAATATCGATTCCTTATTGACTGGAAGGGTGTTCTGCGATACCTTTCCGCGAACCTCAATTTCGCTCAATCGCTTGACCGGCTCTTTCAAAACCCACCATTTTATCGGTTTTCGAGATGATGGTTTATATGAATGTTCAGGTATAGATACCTGTAAAGCTCAACAAATTTCCAACGGAGGCTGGAGTGAAAAGTAAGGTGAACCTTCTGATATGGGTATTGGGTTTCGCCTTTACTTTACCATGATTAGAACCAAGCATCCCATCCGCTCCGTTTGCGCGGCGGCCATCAGCCTGCTCCAATTGGTTCAGGCCAGGGTGCCCAACGATTCCTTATTCCAATACCAGTGGCCCCTGAAGAATACCGGGGGCCAATTATGCCAGGGGTGCACGGTCAATAAGGTCGGGGCCGACATGCACATGGAGCAGGCTTGGGACATCACCACCGGCGACAGCTCCATCATCGTGGCCATCCTGGATACGGGTTGCAAATGGAGGTTGCCCGATTTTGCGGGACGGATTTGGATCAATAAGGGGGAAATCGCAGGCAACGGAATCGACGATGATGGTAACGGCTTTGTCGATGATGTGAGGGGTTGGGATTTCCACGACAACGACAATGATCCCGATGATATCGATGGTCATGGCACTTCCGTGGCTTCGGTGATCGGGAGTGCTACCAATGATAAATTGGGGTTTGCGGGTGTGGATTGGAAATGCAAGCTGATGATATTGAGGGATGGGCAGGGCGATAATGGACTGCTGAATAATTCCGCCAAAGCCATTCGTTATGCGATCAAGATGAAGGCAAGGATCATCAATATTTCCCGAGGGGACACAGGTGCCGTCCTTTCAACGGAATACAAGGATGCTGTTGCGGCGGCTATACAAGCGGGAATTGTGGTTGTGGCGGGTTCTGCCAATGATGGTGTTGAAAAAATTTCGGTAATTGCCCAACTCCCTGGGGTTATTGCGGTAGGGTCAACGGGCCCGGATGATCGCCGGGCCAAAGGGTTGAACCCCGGATCTGTCCCAAGCAATTATGGCGATCGACTCGATTTGGTCGCGCCCGGGGACTATATACCCGTCTTGGATATTTCTTCAGCGGAACCGTATAACCAGATGGCTTCCGGCACTTCAATGGCCACTCCCCATGTCGCCGGTGTGGTTGCCTTGCTCCTGGCCCAAGACCCGCGCCGCACCCCGGCCCAAATCCGCGACATTCTTTGCTCGTCCGCAGATGATCTCGTCGGCGACCCGCTGGAAGACACGCCCGGACGCGATAAGTATTATGGCTGTGGCCGCGTGAATGCCTATCGCGCTCTGTCGCAGGTGGGCGGAATCCGTCCGTTGCCGCCTTCGCTACGCCAAAAGTTGAACGGCCCAATCGAGGCCTTGAATCTTTTCACCGTCGATGGACGAAGGGTTATGAAATCCGTTCCTGCATACGGAATCAAAAGCTTTACATTCACCGAGCCGTAAATCGGAAATATCCTGGGCGGCCACGCCCATTTACGACAAAAGCCGCGTCAGCCATTCGGGATGCAGACGCAAACCCATCAACCCTGCGACGCCCATTATCAGACCAAACCCGCCGAAACCCCAGGACAAACCCAGCAGCCATTTTTTCCGCGTAAGCGCCGCTACGCCCAGCACGCCCAGGGAAATGGACAAGGCCGCGTCGGACAAATCAAATTGATCATCGCGCGTATTCAGCTCATCGTAACGGGCCTCGAAGGCTTTGGCTTTGGCCTGGAGTGAGCCTTCCTCCGCCAGGTACGTTGCGATTTTCCCGTCGTAGCCTATGATTTCCTTTTCCAAGGAATCCTTAGCCGTTCCCGGGGTCAGGTAAATCATGTCCCGGGTCTGATGCTTGCCCATCTCGACGATATGTTGTTTGATTTTTTTGGATTGGAATTCCGACCACGTGTCCACGGCGTCGGATTTGGCCTGCATCATGGCCTGCACGATATTGTCGTCCTTCACCTTGGTCACGGCCATGAACGCGGACAAGAGCGCCACGGTAATGCCGATCCAATCGCCCATGTCGCGCGCGCGGCCTTCTTCAGTCATAATCAATCCGTGTATGTAGAAATATCCATCATTTCTCCACCGACATCCAACTTCAGTTCCTGGTTTAGGCTTTCCCGTCTCCGCAAGCAAATGAGTTTCGATTTACCTATGCGCGGCGTTCTTGCAAAGTTATTTCCCATGCAATTGGAGGATTGCATGAAAATAAAACAATCTTTTTTCCTCGCCGGTTTACTCATTCTCGCCATGTCGCCTGCAGTCTTTGCCGCAGAGTGGCAGCACGACAACACCCTCAAGGGCGAGCGCGTCAATGCCCTGGCTGCAAGCGGCGCCAACCTATTTGCCGGCACGCGCGACAGCGGAGTGTTCCGCTCAACGGACAGCGGCGCAAGCTGGACGCGCGTCAATGCCGGTCTGACGGACCTCTGGATACGGGCGCTGGCGGTCAAAGGAACCTATCTCTTTGCCGGCGCCAAGGACAGCGGCATGTTTCGTTCCGGCGACAACGGCGCAACCTGGTTCGCGATGAATACCGGAATGTCCAGCACCAACATCCAGGCCCTCGCGGTCAACGACTCCTTTCTTTTTGCCGGGACCGATGGCGGCGGCGTATGCCGTTCCTCCGATAACGGCGAGCACTGGCTCGCCGTCAACAAGCTGGATGACGGCACCGAACTGCATTTTAAAAGCATCTATTCCTTCGGCGTCAACAGTTCGTACGTGTTCATCGGCACCTGGGGAGGCAGCGCGTTCCGCTCGGCGGATAACGGCACGACCTGGTATCTGATCACCAACGGCCTTTGGGACCCGCGGGAGAATGTAATCCCATACGCTTGGGCTGTTGGAGACACGTTTATCTTTGCCGGGACCAGCGGCCGCGGGGTGGTTCGCGCCAAAGACAGCGCACGGGTCTGGTTTCCCGCCACCGCCGGCCTGCCCGATTCGGCAATCATCACGGCGCTTACCCTGTATCACGACACGCTTTTTGCCGCGACGCAGAAAGGCATTTTTGTTTCTTCGGACAATGGCGACTCCTGGGGTACGGACAATTCCGGATTGTCCGATACCGCGGTTCTGGCTTTTGCCGTGAGCGGCAACCAGCTTGTCGCCGGAACCAACGGCGGCGGGATATGGCGTCGTTCGCTTTCGGGCACATCCCTCCCCACTGCGCCCGGCGCTCCGATCTCGCTTTCTCCGACGGACACGGCGAAAAATATTTCCGTGAATCCGGTCTTGCTCTGGCACAAGGCGGTTGGCGCCGTTTCGTATAAGGCGCAGGTGTCCACGGCCACGGATTTCGCCACGCTGACGAAAGACTCGAGCCTGACGGATACCTCCGCGTCTTTCAGCGGCTTGGCCACCGGCACCCAGTATTACTGGCGGGTCGATGCCACCAATTCGGGGGGAACCGGAAATTGGTCCACGACACGAAGTTTCACCACCC
>JADGQO010000010.1 GCA_017881725.1 Fibrobacteria bacterium | reverse complement strand
TTACGCTTAACATTTTCACCCCGGCCTCTACCTCGACCACGCGCTCCAGCTTGTTTTTGGGAGTCGAATTCGGCATCCCGGTCATCGCGGCTCTTCGCGGTACGGGAGGAGGTGGGACGTGTATGCGAAAAGCGGGGACGATTACGCGGCATGGGAAGGCCAAGGTAGGAAATTCTGCGCCCACTTTGTGCGTGCCTTTACATTCCGGCCGCTTCCATCAGAAAGTCCGCGAAGCGAATGTGGCGTCCCACGGCCTGATGGAGTTTAATGGATACACCGCGATGCTCGGACCTCAATCGTCGCAACTCCGACGGAATATCCTCCAAAACATGCTTACCGGAGAAAAGGAAAAGCGGCAAAACGTTGATTTGCGTGGACCCGGCGGATACGGCTGCTTCCACGGCATCGGCCAGCGTTGGCTTCAAAAGGGTCAGGAAGGCGTAACTCACCGCAATCGCCTTCCGCTTGCTTTGGATCTTGGCGCCCAACTTGCGCATTTCCGCGCCCGTTTCCGGGGTCCTGCTGCCATGGGCAAGCAGAATCAATCGGGGTCGTTGGGGCATTCCATTACTCCATCAAGGTTTCGAAAATTTGCGCCGATACAATGATCAAGAGTCTGACCTAAAAATACCGCAGGAAACGATTTTCCGGGGAAAAACGGCTCCTGTGCATTGCAATGGCGCTCCACTTATAGATAGAATAAGGAAATTCCAACGTGATCGGTCAATTCATGGCGCAAGCGAATATTAAAACTACCACCTACGAAGGCGAGCCTTGCATTGAAATCCGTGGACAATGGGATCAAGCCGGAATGGAAGGGCTGATTAAGGCCTTCCAAAAATCGGTCCCGAAAGTGGAATCACGGCTTTTCCTACGGCTCACCGAGTTGGACTATCTGGATAGCGCCGGCCTAGGCGTTATCATGTTCAATATGAACGAGTTATCCCGACGCAACGCCAAGCTGGTCCTGGTCCAACCTTCGGACGAGATGCGGCAAATCCTGCGTACGACTTCATTGGACAAGGTTCTGGAAATCCGCTAGTCGCAAATTTTTCCGTTGAGCCTCGTCCGGGATTTTTCCTACGCTCCCATCCGTCCGGCGCCGTTTAAACCACGAATCGTTCCGAACAAAACTCCCAGAAAAATTCCCTCCGAAAAATGTCGGCGGGCCACATCCATCGCCGAATCGCTTTGGCAATCGACGGGGCAGGAAGTATATTCTGCGGAACGGCTCCAAGCCCCTCCGGGCCTAATAGGATCAAGGGTCGGAGGTTCCAAGTCCTCCGGCGTTTTTTCGTCGGCCGACCCGGAAATTCAACCGGCGCTTTCGCCCAAACCGGCGCATGGCGCACAACCTGGGAGTAAGTTGACTACCGGAAAAAAGACCCCGCTTTACGACATCCATATGGCTTTAGGCGCGAAAATGGTTCCCTTCGCGGGCTTTCTCATGCCGGTGCAATACTCCGGCATCCGGCAGGAACACGACGCGGTCCGCAAAACGGTGGGCCTCTTCGACGTGTCCCACATGGGTAACTTCTTCGTTACCGGTCCCGCAGCGCGGGAATTCCTCCAAACTGTCACCGTGAATAACGTCGACAAGCTCGAACTCATGGACGCGCAATATTCCGCCTTATGCTACGACAACGGCACAGTGGTGGACGACATCCTGGTTTATCGACTGGGCACGCAGGAATTCAAGCTCGTGGTCAACGCTTCCAATATCGACAAGGACTATGCCTGGTTGGACGCGCGCCGAAATTCCAATTCCGCCTGGCGCGACGGGGTCAAACTCGACAATGCCAGCGAACGCCTTGGCATCCTTTCCCTGCAAGGCCCCAAAGCCCTGGACGTAGCGGCGGCCGTGATGGACGGCGACCCGCGCGCGGTGGGCACCTACAAGGCCGGACGCGGCAAGGTGTTGGGCGTGGACATGCTTTACAGCCGCACGGGCTACACGGGCGAGGACGGATTCGAATTCTTCCCCGAAAACAAAGACCTGCCTACGCTGTGGAAGGCGCTCTTGGAAGCCGGATCCCGCCACGGTATACTGCCCATAGGCCTGGGGGCGCGGGACACCCTTCGCCTGGAAGCGGGCTACTCCTTGTACGGCCACGAACTCACAGACAAAACCAATTTGATCGAAGCCGGCCTATCCTGGATCACGGATTTGCAAAAAGGCGATTTCGTGGGACGCGCGGCTTTGGACGCCAAAGCCAAAGGCGGCATGGCGCGCAAGGTGGTGGGACTGGAACTTCAGGAACTGGCCATCCCGCGCGAAGGCTGCCTGATCCAATCCGGCGGCAAGTCGGTCGGCGTCGTCACTTCCGGAACCATGTCACCTACGCTGGGCAAAGGCATCGCCATGGCCTATGTCGACGTGGGTCTCGCTAAAATCGGCACGGAGCTGGAAGTCGTCATTCGCGATGCGGGCCGTAAGGCGCGCGTGACCTCGCGGCATTTCTACAAGAGGGCTAAATCCTGAGGGGAGACGTCTGATGTCCATGAAAGTGGCCAAGCGCAAACCCAAAAAGTCGGCGGGCAAATCCAAAGCCGCGGCCGAATCCCAGGATGATTCGGATACTCCGGGAAAACCGTCCTTGCTGTTGGAAGGCATGGGCCTGCTGCTGCTTTCCGTTTGCTTGCTCACGATCATTTCCCTGATGTCCAGTTTCGTGAGTCCGGAAGTGCCCAATTTCCTGGGCCCCTATCTCGGCAATGCCTGGGCCGAATTGCTGAATCAAAGCGTAGGCAGCCTCCCGGTGCTATTCCTCCTCGCGGCCGTGGCCACCTTGGGATTCAAGCTCATGCTCGCGCGCGGTGGTCTGCGGGTGCGCATAGTCCTCGCCTTGTCCTTGCTGTTCTTGGCCGTGGGCGTACTGCTCAGCATCCGTAACATTCACGTTACCCACCTGTCGCCCCGGCAATACCAGCTTTCCGGCGGATACCTCGGGAATTTCCTGGTGCAAAAAATGCTGCTCCCCGTATTCGGCGTCGAGCAGTTCGGACCCTATCTGGTCACCGTCCTGGCCCTCTTGTTCATCCTCATCTGGGGGTTCCGCATGAGCGTGGTCGCGCTTTCGGAGCGATCGGCCAGTTCCGTAGCTTTGGTGTTACGTCCGTTCTATCTGGGCCTTTCCAAGCTGTGGGCCAAACCTCCCGCCGCGATGCCGGAAACCGATCCATATTCGGCGGGCATGGAAAACGAGGCGTCTACGCGCAACCAGGGAAATGATAAAGGCAATATGCGCAAGGCCCTGGAATCGGGTACGGGCAGGCTCACTTCCGGGTCCCGCGCCGGAACGGCGGCCGAGGAAGCCAACGTCAACTTGAGGGATGTCTCCGTCAGGGACGCGGCTTTGCGGGCCACCGCCTTGCGGCCCGCCGCCCTGCGGCGCGATGCCTCGCTGGGCTCCGCTGCGGAAGGGGCTACCGGTCGCAGCCCGGCTGCACGACGCCGTGGTGGCAACGAGAACTCTGACGCCACTTCGCCGGTTCCCATGCCGTTGCCTTTGAAAAACGGTGTCGGAACGGATAAAACATCCTTATCCCGGGGTGAATCCGATCGGGAAGACGAAGAAGAAGAATTGGATTTGAACGACCCACTGGCCGTGCGCCGCTCGCGGGATCTGAATTTGGAACGCAAGCGCGTCTCCGAATTGAACGAGTGGGAAGTCAAATCCCGAAGTCCGGAAATCGCCGGATTACTGCTCCGCGAAAAGGCCAAAGCCGAGAAATCGGAAAAAGACCGGGACCCCGCCCGCCAGGCGGACATGTCCGGGAAGGCCGACGCTGCTGCGGATGGCGAACCTACGGGCGATGGCAGCCAAGATGGGGAAAAGGACTCCGGCAAGGCCCCCCAGGGGGCCCACAAGGGAAAAAAGCGCGGAGCCGATCCCGAAGTTCAGGAAGCCAACCGGAATGAGGACTCGGAAACATCGGAAGCGGAGGCCGGCGCCATCGAAATGGAGCGTGATTGGGAGGCGGAAGCCTTGGCCAAAGTCGCCGCCGGGGATGGCCGAGGGAATGACGGGGCCGATGATGGGGTAACCGATGCGTTACCTGGGGAGTCGCTGCGCAAGGTATCCAAAGGCCCGGTCAAATCCATTCCCAAACCGCCGCCCAAGCCGGAAGTGAAATACGATCCTTATCGCGTTCCCGGCTTGGATGAAATTTTCGACGAACCGCCCAAGCAGCCGTTGGAATTCACCGAAGAGGAATTGCGCGAGCAAAGCAAGTTGCTCGAAGACCAATTGATCAATTTCAAGGTGATGGGCAAGGTGACCCAGATTTGTCCCGGCCCGGTCATCACGCGCTATGAGGTGGAGTTGGCGCCCGGCGTGAAGGTCAGCCGCATCAGCACCTTGGCCGATGATCTGGCGCTGGCCTTGCGCGCCAAAAGCATCCGCATTCTGGCTCCCATCCCGGGAAAGTCCGTGGTCGGCATCGAGGTTCCTAACCGCAAGGCGCAAATCGTTTACATCAAGGAAATCCTGCGCGCGCCGGAATTTGCCTTCGAAGAAGACACGCTCAAGGTTTGCCTGGGCAAATCCATCGCCGGCGAACCCTATGTCATGGATCTCACCCGCGCGCCGCACTTGCTCATCGCGGGCCAAACGGGTTCGGGGAAATCCGTTTGCATCAACAGCATCATGGCTTCCTTCCTATGTTCCAAAACGCCGGATGAGCTACGCATGATCCTGGTTGATCCCAAGGTCGTGGAGCTGAAGCCCTACGACTCCATCCCGCATTTGCTCTACCCCGTGATCACCCAGCCGGACGTGGCCGTGGCGGGGCTGAAATGGGCCACCTTCGAAATGGATCGGCGCTATGAAGTATTGGCTCAATGCGGCGTGCGCAATATCAAAGGCTTCAACGGTAAGGTCAGGGAAGGCAAGCTGCCGGATTCCATGGACGATGAAGATAAGCGGCTGTTGCCCTACATCGTCATCATCATCGATGAGTTGGCCGACCTCATGATGGTGGCCGGTAAAGAAGTGGAAACCAATATCGCCCGCATCGCGCAAAAAGCCCGCGCCGTGGGCATCCATTTGATTCTGGCCGCGCAACGGCCTTCCACCAACGTCATCACGGGCACCATCAAGGCGAATCTGCCCACGCGCATCGCTTTCCAGGTGGCCAGCCAAATCGACGCGCGCACCATCATGGACAAAATGGGAGCGGAAAAACTCCTGGGCCGCGGCGACATGCTCTTTCGGCCCATCGAGTTCCCGGAACCGGTGCGTCTCCACGGTTGTTACCTCGACGACGCCCAGGCGGAAAAGCTGGCCCTGGTCTGCTCCGAACAGCACGTGAATTATCCGCAAATCCAATCCTTCAACCTTGAGGATGATCCGGCTTCGGCAGGCGGAAAAGACGAACCGCGCGACGAAAAATTCCGCGAAGCGGCGGAGTTGGTGGTCCAGGTCAAGCAGGCCTCGGTTTCCTTGTTGCAACGTCGGCTGGGAATCGGTTATGCGCGATCCGGTCGACTTGTAGATCAATTGGAGCGGGCCGGAATCGTGGGTCGAGAACGCGGAAGCAAGCCGCGGGAAGTCCTGATGGATGCCGATACCTTGCACTCGTTTTTATCGTCGGGCCTGAACGACGATTAATGTCCATGAAACATGTGCTGTGCTTCGGCGATTCAAATACCTGGGGTTATGTGCCGGGTACCGAGGGGGAGAGGTTTTTCTTTGCAGACCGTTATCCCGGAATTTTGCAAGGCCTGCTGGGCGTGGGTGTCCGGGTCCATGAAGCCGGGCTGAACGGCCGCATGACGGGATGGGACGATCCACTGTCGCCGGACCGGAACGCGCTGTCCCAAATCGCTTTCGTGCTCGAAACGCATCGTCCCCTGGATGCCATAGTGATCATGCTGGGGACCAATGATTTAAAGCGGCACATGAATCTGGAAGCGGCGGATTGCGCTTTGGCATTGGAAACCTTAATCGAGCGGATCGATGCTGCAGGCTGTGGCCGGAATAGCCGTAATGGGTCGCGGCCCAGCATCTTGGTCATCGCTCCGCCTTGGGTAGTGGAAACGCCGACGCCCTTCGGAAGCAAGTTCGACGGCGCTATTCCGAAGTCGCGAGATTTCGCGGCCGCTTACGCCGATGTCGCTAAGCGCCATGGCTGTGAATTTCTGGACGCGGGAACCTTGGTGGAGACTTCAACGCGGGATGGGGTTCACTTGGATAAACCAGCCCATCGTCGCCTGGCCGAAGTGGTTTGGGGCGTGTTGGTTAGGACCATGGAACCGGGTTAAGGTACCGACTTGTGAGACCCACGAGCATCTCTGACTATTTCAGAAAAGCCCGAGGCCCTAACCAACCCCCAATCCAAAATTATGGCATCCGGAAAAATTTGCCTTGCCGAACTCCCGTCGGGGAATCCCAGAGGTAACGAAACAGTCCGGTTCCCAACCGATTAGGAATAGCGAGGGAGGTCACTGAGGCAGAGTTGCGCAAGTCGGCGCAAAGCGTTCCGCTTACGGAATAGATGCGGAGGCGATCATGCGGACCCCAATTTCCACCCATGAGTTCGATGCGGTCCCCGACCAGGCGGAGGCCAGTCGCGTGTGCCATGCCGCCTTTTACGCCTTTTTTCAGTCCGGTGGGAACCGGCTTGTCCAGGCCGGTTAGGCCGATGTCGAGCACTTGGGCGCCGGCATCATTATGGACATGGGCCGCGATAACATTGTCACCCACCTTCAGCAATCCGGTCAGGGCGGGCAGCACCTGTTCGACATAGGTTGTGGTCCAAGCCGGATCGGATAATGCCAAAGTCCCGTTGACGTAGACTTCCATGGCATCGTCGTGCAAATAGCTCAGGGAATATTGGGCATTTACCGCCTTTAGATTCACCGTATGGCGGATCCAAATATCCGTGTCGGTCCAGGGAGTGGTGGAGTAGGGGGCATATTCCTGCGACCCGAATCCCCCCTGACCCGAGGTCCAGGAGCTTTCATCGAATCCGGCATTGAACCAGCCGTCCCCGGGATCGGTGATGGAATATTTCCACTCAGTCGGGGCGCTGCGCGCATCGGTAATCAGGGGCGTGGCATTCATGGTACTGACGGCGGAGAGGCCGGCATCTATGTATCCTGCACCGCCGGTGTTGGTGCAGTGAATGGCGAGCACGTTCCCGGTTTTCAGAAGGTGTGATTTCGCGTCGTCGGTGAGAATATTTTCGGAATAGGCGGATAAAAATCCGGCTTCTTGCAAAATCTGAAATCCGTTCAAGTAAACGTCGACATCGTCGTCATGGTGCAAGGTAAAAACCAGGGATTGACCCAATGAATCCGGCAAGTCGAAGCTTTTCCGGATCCAAATATCCGGTGTGCTCCAATCGGTAGCGATGGTCCCGCCCTGTACCGTCCCGGTACCGAAACCACCGGTGCCGCTTTGCCAGGCGGCATCGCTGAAAGTCGCGGTATTCCAATCCGTGGTTCCAGGATCACTGGTGGTATACTGCCACGTGGATCCGGCGGTACGCGCGTCCGAAAATATGGGAGTTTTAATGTCGACGGTTTGGCCCTCCGCCGTGCCGCTTAAAGTTACCGCGAATCCAACCGCGATTGCAGCAGCCATGCAATGAACATTTTTTAAAAAATTTGTACCCCGCACAAATACCTCCGAAAAATCATGGATAAGTCTTTTGTCGTCTGCCGTCAGAAATGATGATTGCCGTGAACAGAGCGATTTCCATCAACTCTTGATTATCCAACATGGAATCCGACATAGGCAATGTAAGCGAAAGGAATTTCCATAGGTTAACCGTCCCCCAATTTAGCCTGAGTTTGCCATCTTTCCGCTGCGAAAAGCGCAGCGAGTTTCTTATGGTATTTTAGGGAATGACGAATGAAAGTGGGCGCTACTTGAATTCCAGCAGGGAGGCGTCCGGCCTTTGGCTTAGGTAATCCGCATGCAACCGCGCGGCGGAGGTGGCGTTGGGAGACATGCGGACCTCGTCCAACAATCCGGAAAAATCGAATCCGGTGATGCGATCGGAATGCTGGCCAATCCAAAAGTCTTTTCCGAGCAAGTACGGCAATTTTCCGGTATAAGCGGCCGCGTATTTTTCATCGCCGTCCACATAAACATGGACCATGGACCCATCCCACACGGTGGCGGCCAGATGCCAAATATTGTCGCGCAGGTTCAATTTTTCGGTTGCGAAGGGCGTCCATTTATCTGGCGCGGGTTGTCCGGTATCCGACCAAGCCGTGTCCGTGAACATGAAGAACCAGAGGTTTCCGGAATTCAGGAGCCGCAATCCATATACATCGCCCATGGTCGCGAGCTCGCCATCCGTGGAACTCGTATCCGCTTTGAACCAGCAAGAAACCGTAACCTGATTGGTGGGTTTCAAAATGGGACTACCGGGAACTTTAATGGAGTTTCCGGAAAAAAGCCCCGCCACTCCGATGCCGCCGCTGTCGCGTACGGGGGCTAAACTTCCCTTTCCATGCGATTGCGCTGCCGATGCATCGGTAAAACTCCAGCCGCTATCCGGAGCGGGTCCAGAACGGTAATCGCCGGATTGCATATGCCAAACGCCTCCGTATTCCGTAAATACCGAAATGCCGCTGGAGAGATTAGGAACGCCGGTTTTTCCCCAGTACATGGTAATGAAGTGATTGCTGCTGCTTCCCCAAAGCGTATCCAATTTGACCCAAATTTCCGCCTTGCGCCTGGCAGGGTCCCAACCTTCGACTTCAAAGGGCAGGTGCCGGCCGCCGGTGCCTGAGAACCGCAAATCCCCTCCATCACTTGCCGTGAAGTCGAAGGCGCTGGAATCCAGGCGCACCAATAGGGCAAATCCGGATACAGTATCGGTGATTCCGGCACGCGCGGTGTTCAGGTTGATTTTTCGGGAATGGGGCCAAAGTGAATAGTCTTCGACCGCTGTGTCTTTAAAGGAAGTTTCGCCCACGGAAAAAGTATCGGCTGAGGAGACTAGCATGGATGGCGGATCCGGATAAATAAAGCCCGGCGCAGGTGCTGTAAAATGCAGTTGCAACCGGCCTGGCGGCAAATTCCGCAAAAGGAAGTGTCCGGTGAAGTCCGTCCTGGCCACGCGATTCAGTCCATAAACCTGGATAAAACTCGGTCCAGCGCCGGGAATCAATTTCAATTTTCCTTCCACAAATCCGCCGGCGACAAGCGTGCTTTTCGGGCACTGGGTCACGGAACCGGCCGACACCTTTCCGACCGTCAGGGCTTCCAAGGAATCGTGGTCTTGGATTTCCACTAGATAATTTCCGGGGGGCAAGGAGTCCTTGTGGTAGCCTCCGGCATGATCGGTAATGGCATCCGGCGCACGGCCCTCGATTCCGGCCGCTGAGGTATCCATCAGATACCCGGATGGGTGTATATACACGTACGCCCCGATAGCCGGCGCGCCCGAACTTTTGGAGACCAACCCGGCCAAGGAACCATTGGTTTCCTCGGTTCCGCCGCCGGCGACGCGATCGGAGCAATTGGAGAGGAAAAATCCGACCGCGAGTAGAGCG
Organism: Fibrobacteria bacterium; assembly: GCA_017881725.1. GTDB lineage: Bacteria > Fibrobacterota > Fibrobacteria > UBA11236 > UBA11236 > Chersky-265. The sequence goes on along the minus strand of JADGQO010000010.1, from coordinate 10,159 downwards.
AAACCCAATCCCGCCTTCTTCACGGGGGATCTTTTCGGTAGGGACGCGTCAGGGGAAACAACTGTAGGTTCAGTCTGTAAACGCAATTCGGATCTTCGTCCTGGCGGGCGATTTCCAGCATTTCCTTGCGGCATTGTTTGAGCTTCAATTTAATTTTTTCGTACGAGTCCGGTGAGAGAGTCAACGTGAGGCCCGAATAATCGCGCTCATCGGTCTTGAACAGTTCCAGGAAGTGCAAGGAAAGTTTGGCCATTTCCAGGTGCAGATTATTCAGGAAGGCAGCCTGGATTTTGTCACCCGAGGATATCAGCCTGTCGGTCACGGACCACTTGCCGTCTGTTTCCACCACTAAACCAATGGCCTTCAGGAGCTCCAGGGATTCTTTCGCCTGGTTGGGAGTGATGGCGGGCGTCAACATGCGGGCCAAAGCCTTGGTATCGCCTGCGAAGGGAAAAAAATTCAGTAGCGACCAAATGGCGAGGTTGTACCAATTTTTGTAAAACTTGTATTGATTGGCTTCCAGGGTTTTGATTTTGATGTTTCGTTGCCGAAGAATCTTTTCCAGAAAGTGATTCTTTTCGGCGCTGCTCTTGGCTTGCCCATAAAACACCAAGGTTTCGAAATACTCCCGCTCGAATTCGTTGAACCCGAATACCTTCGCTATTTTGACGGCGGTATCCGCGTTGATTTTCCTGTCGCCATTTAAAATCCTGGACACGGAGCCGGAATCGAGTCCCACTTTACCGGCAACATACCGATAGGAAAAGGAACGGTTTTCTTTGTGGAGGGCCGCGTAGCGGTTTCTGAGCAACTCTCGGAAATCCAAGTACTCGAAAACCAGGGGAAATTCTTTGGGAATACGCAGCATGATTTGGGGGCGGAAAAAATTTATTTCAATTTTACCCGTTCCATCGAATATAACCAATTACGGAAAAAGGGAATGGCAATCCGCTAATATCCGCTGCGTTCTTTGCAGCGTTAAGCTATTAAGGACTGGGAAAACGGTTTTTTTTTGAAAACTTCACGTGCTTGACCAAACAGCGATAGAAATTCAAATTTCATCGCCGCCCGTCTTATCAGGGGTTTTTTTCGTTGGCTCGGAAAACCTCGTCTTACGTAACCAACCGGTTACGGGGCACCCGGTTTCGTGTCTGGCACAATTGAGACAAAAGGTATTTTCGCATAATTCCAAGGCGCTTTTCCCGTGAAAATATATCGCCGCCAGGCATGCTCCTTTTTCCCTGGGATTCAGATCCCTCCATTGTCCATGCTCAAGAGCCTTGGCGATATTGTATTGTGCGATTTCGGGATCCAGTCCCACTTTTACCATGCCCCGGTACACGGCCAAAGCGATGTTGCAAAACCGTAGCAGGGGTTCCCGGGAGGCCAGGTTGTGAACCCTGTCCAATTCCACCAAGCCTTCCATTTCCTCTAATGCCTCGTCTATGACATGACGATATTCATCCTGTGGCAAACACTGGTGGAGGTTTATTTCCAAAGCGGAAAAAAATGGACGAACCGAATTGAGCATTTTCAGACCCTGGTTACTACAGGGTTATATCAAAGGTTATGCCAGGGGAAGAAACGCTTAAAATTCTTGAGTTTAAAAAGCAAAGTGTCCGCGGCGGAATTTATTTCGTCAGATTGCGGTCGTGTATTTCCGTAACTGGCAAAAACTGGGAACTCTTACAGAACTTCGCGGGTCCCCAAAATTGTATAAGGATTATAAGGTTACAACAATTCTTCTTGAGCCGGATCCTTAACCGGAGGCACCAGGCCCAAGTGGCGGTAGGCTCCGGCTGTCGCCTGACGTCCGCGCGGAGTGCGTTTAAGTAGGCCGCGTTGGATCAAGAAGGGCTCGTACACTTCTTCGAGCGTCTCCGCCTCTTCGCCGATGGACGCGCCCAAGGTGGAAAGTCCCACCGGTCCGCCGTCGAACTTATGGATAATGGTTTTAAGGATGGTCCTATCCATTTCATCCAAGCCGATGGAATCGATGGCGAGCATTTCGAGAGTGCGGTTGACGATGGTTTCGCTGATGACGCCCGTGCCTTTGACTTGCGCAACGTCCCTACAGCGGCGGAGTACCCGGTTTCCGATGCGCGGTGTCCCGCGGCAGCGGCTGGCCAAAAGGTCCGTGCCTGCGGGAACGAGTTCCACCTTGAGAATCCGCGCCGAACGCTGGAGAATGCGTTTCATTTCCGCCTCCGAATAGGTTTCGAGGCGGAAGGTCAGGCCAAAGCGATCGCGCAGGGGCGATGTCAGCATTCCCGTGCGCGTGGTCGCGCCCACGAGCGTAAAGCGTTTCAAAGGCAGGTTGATGCATTTCGCCGAAGGCCCGGATTCGAGCATGATGTCGATTTTGAAATCTTCCATGGCGGGATAGAGGAACTCCTCGATCACGCGGCTGATGCGGTGGATTTCATCGATGAACAGGACGTCGTTCGTTTCCAGATTGGTCAGCAGGCCCGCGAGTTCGGAGGGTTTATCCAAGGCGGGTCCGGAAGTGATTTTGAGATTGGCGCCCATTTCCTTGGCGATAATATGGGCCAAGGTGGTTTTACCCAGCCCGGGCGGCCCGGCGAAGAGGATATGATCAATCGGTTCCTGGCGTTCCCGGGCGGCTTGCAGGAATACGCCCAGGCTTTCCTTCAACTTTTCCTGTCCGACGAAATCGGAAAGCGTTGCGGGCCGGAGCGAGAGTTCCTGATCTCCATCGTCGCCGAACTGTTCCGGGGCTATGATGCGATCGGCCATGGGGAACCTCTACACTTCCTGCAACGCCTGAGTGATAAGCTGGCTGGTGGTGGCGCTCGCGCCCAATTTTTCCAGCGCTTTTTGCACGGCCGATTGCGCCCCGACATCTTTCACTCCCAGCGTAATCAGCGCCAGCACGGCGTCGTGCGCGGCTTCATGCTCGGGCGTTGTAGAGGGCTTCCCATCGATTTGCGGACGCAAATCCAACTTGGCCATCGAATTGCGCAGGGAGGCGACCATGACCTCCGCGGTTTTTTTGCCGATGCCTTTTAAGGCCGTCAGGCCGCGGATGTCGCCGTTCAAAATCATGCGCGCCAATTGATCCGGATCCACCGCCGAAAGAATCCGCAAGGCCAAACGCGGACCGATACCCGATACGCTAAGCAGTTTGAGGAAAATGGTTTTTTCGACGGCGTCCTGGAACCCGTACAGCTCAAGGCTTTCCTCGCGCACGTGCAGATACGTAATTAATTCCACCGTTTCGCCCGTGCGTGGGAATTTTTCCGCCGTCCGGAGGGAAACGTCCACGCCCATGCCGACGCCGCCCACGTCGATGACGAGCCGCGCGGGTTCCCGATGGGCCAAGCGTCCGCGCAGGAATTCAATCATGGATGGCCGGGGTATTGGGGATGGGAAACCACGCCGTTCAATTTAGCAAGATTGCCGGTGATGCGCTTAACGGCGGGAAATATGCATGATGCTTGAGGTTAAACTTGTGTCCGTTTCGCTTGAATCAAATGACAGAAGGCGATGGCCAGGGCGTCGGCGGCATCGGCCGGGGTAGGGGGCTCTTTAAGTCCAAGATGGGATTGGATCAGCGAGGCCACCCGTTCCTTGGACGCGCTTCCAGAGCCCACGGTAGCTTGTTTGACCAAGCGGGGAGCATACTCGACTATGGTGACTCCGCGCGACTGGGCGGCGACCATGATGGCCCCACGCGCATGTCCCAGTACGAGCGCCGAGCGGGGGAATTTGGCGAAGAAAATGCTTTCCAAAGCCATTTGGCCGGGATGATAAACGTCGATCAGAGCGGATAAATCGCGATGGATTTTTTCCAGACGCAAGGGCAAGGCATCCTTGGCCGGGCAACGGATCACACCGTACTCCAAGACGCGGATTCGATCGGGATTCCCCTTAGCCGGGGTTTTCGAAGCGGCCGCAGAAGCTGCTCCCATGGGGGTTGACGGGGTTCGGCCATCCTCCAGGAAGGCATAGCCGGTAGCATGCGATCCGGGGTCGACCCCCAGGACGATCACAGGTTTTCCAACTCCTTCTGATCGAACTCGGCGTTGGTATGCACGCTTTGTACGTCGTCCTGCTCGTCGATGGATTCCAGTAAGCCCAGCACCTTTTCCGCATCCTCGCCCGTCACCTTGACCATGTTTTCCGCGATTTTGGAAACCTCGGCCGTCAGGGGCGTCAAGCCTTTTTTCTGGAGCGCGTCGACGAGTTTGGAAAAGTGCTCGGGTTCGACTTTGATTTCGTATTCATCGCCTGAGGAATCCATGTCTTCCGCACCTGCGTCGGTGACCAATTCGAACAATGCCTCTTCGCCGATAGCGTCCTTGGCCAAGGTTACAATGCCCTTGGACTTGAACATCCAAGCGACCGAACCGGGTTCACCCATATTGCCTCCGGCCTTGCTGAAGATGTGCCGGATTTCCGCCACGGTACGAACCTTATTGTCCGTCATGGTGTCGATCATGATGGCGGTACCTGCGGGACCATATCCCTCATAGGTGATTTCCAGGTATTGCACGCCGTCCAATTCGCCCGCGCCCTTGGCGATGGCGGTCTCGATATTCTTGGCCGGCATGTTGGCGCCCTTGGCCTTGAGCACGGCGGAACGCAGGCGAGGGTTGCCTTCTATGTCCGACCCGCCGAGTCGGGCGGCTACCGTCATTTCGCGGATGATACGGTTGAAAACCTTGGCGCGCGCGGAATCAATCTTGGCTTTTTTACGCTTGGTGGTTGCCCATTTCGAATGGCCGGACATGCGTGGAACTCCCTTGTTTGGATGAGTAAAGATAGCTCTGGAAGACGAAAATAACACTTCCGAGAAGCGCCCATCCAGGACAAGATTTTGTCTTATTTACCTGAGGGCTTGCGGCCTGTGGAAGTCGGGGGAGGAGTGCCGGCGTGGCTTGGGGAAGGGGTACGGGGGCTCTTGCCTTTATGTTCAGCGCGGTCAGGTCGGCCAGCCGGGCCTTTCTTTTCGTCGGAAAGGTGGCGGTATTTATCGATGGCTAAGGCCAGGCGTTCTGCCACCGTCTTTTGGCCTTTCTCGGAGGACAGGATGCGCCGGTCCTCTTCGTGGGTCAAATATCCCATCTCGAAAAGAACCGCGGGCATGTACGCGCCTACCAGCACGTAGAAGCCGGCTTGGCCGGCGCCCGTGCCGTATTTCGCGATGGAAAATCCATCAAAGCTTTTGACGAGTTTGTCGGCGAAACTTTCGCTTTCCTTGCTGTAAAGATTCAATTGGTGTTCCAGCAGGATCCATTCTACGGGCGAAATTTCGCTCTTGTTGCTTTTCCCGCTTTCCTCGCTGACGGCTTCGTTTTCGCGCCGCGCCAGCGCCTTGTCCTCTTCGCTTTCGCCCTCGCGTAGAATGTATGCCGTGAATCCCGTAATGAATTTTTTCCGTTGGTTGGAGCCGCTCAAGGAATTGCAATGCAGGCTGATGTACAAATCCCCGCCCTGGCTCGAAGCGAATTTGGGACGGTCTTGCAGGGAGACGAAACGATCGTCTTCGCGGGTCAACAATGCTTTGTATCCCAATTGCTTGAGGTCGGCTTGCAGATCTTTTGCCACCGCCAAGGTCACTTGCGCCTCATAGACGCCGCCGACCTGCGCGCCTTGGTCTTTGCCGCCATGACCCGGATCGATAATGATGGTGCCCGGCCCCGATTTCATGGCGACGATGGAATTGGCGGACGAATCTCCGATGCTGGCCTTGAGGGCGCTTTCCTTGGCTTCTGTTTTTCGATCATTTTTTTTGTGCACCAGGATTTGGTATGCCCCGGCGTCGGGCAAGTAATTGCATTCGACCGTATCGATTTCCCGGGGAATATACAGGGTCACCTGGGCCAGGTCTTTTTCCTGTACGGTCAGGATATTCTTGACGAGTCCGGCGCCGCCGTGCTTAAGGGGAAACTTGGCGGTTACCTGGGCATGCTGCAATTTCAAAATAAAGTGCGGCGAGACCCAAAAGGTTTCCGACTCGAGTTTGGCCGCTGTTTTGACCGTGACAAGGGTTCCGTTGTCGCGTTCCTCCACGGTCAAATCCAGGAGATTGCCGGTTTCCGCGGCGTTCCGCGGTTCGGAGTTCGTTCCCGCATTCCGATTCGCCAGCAAGCCTGACCCGCCTGCCGACTGCGTCAAGTCCGCAGCGGGTTGCGAATTCACCGTATCCAAACCTGCGATGGTTTCCACGCGCCATCCTTTTATCGCCAGGATTCGGATCAAGGACGGCAAAGGCAAATAGAGAAACTCGGGACCACGCCGGACCGGGAACCCCAAGTTGTAAACCTCTTCGTCGACGTTGATGAAAGGGTTATCCAAAGTGAAATACCACTTTTTCCCGCTTGAATCCGGGATCAGGAATTTTTGGCGGTCGGGAACCCAAGCGCCCTCGTGGCCGAAAAGCGTCTCCAGAAACCGTGATGAAACGTAGCGTATCCCCTCGAAGAGGGTGTCGGATTCAGAATACGTTTTAACGTTGCCACCGGGATTTCCCCCTGCGCCTCCCGTGTGAGTCGGGGTTGGCGACGTGGGCGGGGCAAGCCCTTTGGTTCCAGCCTTAAGCGTTGGGGCCGTTGTTTCGACTCGCGATACCTTTAACGTCAAGGCGTCGGAATGCCCTACCGAAAGGATGCCGGCCAGCGACACGAGAATCCGGGTGGCTAATCGCGTTGGCATCAGGGCCGGTTAGCGTCTTTCAAGGCGCGGGCGATATCCCGTTTCGCCTCTTGCTTGGCCTTGTCCTGGCGTTTATCGCGGGTCTCCTTACCTTTGCATGCGCCCACTTCCAATTTGAGCGTGCTGCCTTTGAAGTATGCCTTCAAGGGAATCAGGGTGAATCCTTTAAGGCTGGTGGCGTCCTGCATTTTAAGGATTTCCGCTTTATGGGCCAACAACTTGCGCTCGCGACGGGGCAGATGGTTGTAAATATTGCCTTGCGCGTATTCATGGATGTAGGCGTTGACCAGAAACAGTTCTTCGTTCCGGACCAGCACGAAGGCTTCCGCCAGCTCCAATTTTCCGGCGCGGATGGATTTGACTTCCGTGCCCCTCAGCATGATGCCGACCTCGAAAGTGTCCAGCACATGGTAGTGGTGCCGCGCGCTCCGGTTGACGATTTCGGGCATCACATTCTTCATACTTCGAATTTAGTAAGACTAGGGCCGGACGCTTCGCAACGACCGGGCGCTTCGCTCAACCTCGATTGGACTTGTTCGCGCTACCAGGAAGCGCTGTCGCCGGTCGTGTCGAATCGAGTGGAAAAGTGTGAATGGAAAGGTGGAAGAATCAGGCGGTTTTTTGGTCGCCGGCCTTGGGAATCAGCTCGCCATCCTGATTGAGGATGGTTTTCAATTCCTTACTGGCTTCGAAAATCGGCTTTAATCCGGCGTCGATATGGACCATTTCTCCGGTGCGGGGATTACGCGCGGTGCGCGCCTTTTTTTCCTTCACCTTGAAACGTCCAAATCCCCGGATCTCGATATTTTTCCCTTGCACCAAGGATTTGGCGATCGCGTCCAAAAAACACTCGACGATAATTTTGGTATCGACTTGGGTTAATCCCGTCCGTGCGGCGATTTCATCCACGATGTCTTTTTTGGTGACGTTCCCCATACTTCTCCCGGGCCTATCAAACCAGCCGTAACAGTAGGTATAATAACACTTTAGAGAGGCAGACGCAAGATCGTCATGCTTTTTCTTCGGTAAGAGGCCAAAGTGGGGCGTGAAATGGCGTTTACCCGATATGCAGTAGGTAAGACTTTCTGATTAAGACCAACGCTTGAGTCGGAAAAGGACAACCTTATTGAGAGGATCCAGTTCATACGCTTTGGACAAATACTCCCGCGCCCGTTCAGGCTGCCGCAGGCTTTCAAATGCCAAAGCCAGTTGGATCAAGGTCGGAACATGGTGTGAATCGATTTTAAGGGCGGCCTGCAAGTGGCGAATGGCCTCCTTGTATTGCCCGTTACCGTTCAATAATACGCCAACCCGATAATGGGCTTGGGCATGATCCGGATAAATTTCCAGCGCCTGCAAATAGCTTTCCATGGCCTCGGCGCGCGCGGATTGAATTTTGCCCGGAGCCATGGCTTGATCGGCCTCGCTCAATTGCGCCTCTCCAAGGTTGAACCAGGAATTGTAGTCGCGCGGACTCAAGGCCAAGGCGTGTCGGAACTCCGGCACCGATTCCGTGATTTTTTCCTGATGGTAAAGCGCCATTCCCAATTGCGCATGGGCCTTGGCGTTGGACGCATCGGCGGCCAGGACTTTCCGGAAGTAGGCTTCGGCGTCGCGGAAATTACCCTCCAACTGAGCCTTGCGTCCCGATAAATAAAGGGCGGGAACCCATTTGGGATTCAGCTTTAGGGCGGTCTGCAATGCCAATCCATACCCTGCATGGCTCGGACCTAACTCCACTTCCATGGTGGCTTGTTCCAAAAGCAAACTCAGATCATCCGGCTGATCTTTCAAAGCCGCGCCTGATTCTGCGAGCGCTTTCGCCACGTTGCCCAATCTGTACTCGCATTCGATGGTCTCGACCTTCAGGCCGATATCCTTGGGGCGCAGGGCCAAGGCTTGCCGCGCGGTTTCCAAGGCCTCCTGGTAATTCGCGGTACCTAAGTACACGCGCGTCGCGAGCATCAATAAATCCGCGTCGCGCGACGGCATGACGAGCACGCGCCGCAAGGGCACTACCGCCTTTTCCAAATCTCCGCTTTGGTCGTACAATTCCGCCAATTGTTTCAGGGCCGACCATTCTGCCCGGGTAGGCATGTCGACGGTCAACTTGGCCTCAACAGCCGGCGCGGCCGGCGTCTTTTCCTCGGAGTTCGGCGCGCCTCCATAGGCTTTCAACGAGTCGACTCCGGCCTTCGCCGCATCGACCATTTGCTTAGGCAAGGCTTTATTCCGGAACATGAACATGCAACCTAAGGCCAGAATCCAAATGCCGGCGGAACCGACGCCTACACATTTGACGAGTTTGGCGCCCTTCGGCCTTTTATTGGAAATGCGCTTCCAAACATTGTCCATCATACCCAGCGCCTATCGTTTTTTTGAACCTATTCCAACCCCTGTATTTTAAGGGCTGGAAACGATTTTCGACAAGCGGCCGCGCAGTCCGGCGACTTCGGAGCGCCGGAGAAATGGCCCAGGGTAGCGCATGTGCTACCTGGGGTTTCGCGTTTGCGAACCCTTTCGGATTGGCGGAATTATGGGGCTTGGAAGAATTTGGGACGGTCTTGGCCCAGGCGGGAAAAACCGTTGTGCCGGTTGGCCTCGTACAAAAGCAGGGACAAAGCCACGCTGGCATTGAAGGAATGCGCGCCTTGGGCCATGGGAATGCGGACCCAACGGGTGCAGCAGCGGCGCACGTGAGGCGGGATGCCCCGATCCTCGCCGCCGACCACCAAGATTAATGGTCCTCCAAAATCGGCCTTATGCATGTCGACTTCGGCCTCGGCTTCCAATCCCATGATGGCGAAGCCCTCCTGGCGCAAGGACTTCAATTCCTTTTCGATATCGCCGACTTGGGAAATCGCGATGGATTCCAAAGCTCCGGCGGCGGTTTTCGCCACCGAGGGCGTCAGGCCGGCCCCGCCTTTATTGTGCGTCAAAACCGCGTCGGCGCCGAAACCAACGGCAGAGCGGATGCAGGCGCCCAGGTTGCGCGGATCTTCCATGGCGGCGGGCACGACGATCAGTGGCGAATATCCCTCGGCCTTGGCGGCCAACAACGCGGCTTTTACCTTGGGCCAATCGTCGAAGGAGCGGGTATTGCAGAAAGCAAGAATGCCTTGGTGCGCGCCGGGATACCAATAATCCAGTTTTTGCTTGGGCAATTGATGCACGCGGATATGCTGTTCATCAGCCAACTTTTGCAATTCATGCAACCGTTTGTTTTGACCGCCATGCAAAAGCACCAGGTGGTTGATTTTTCCCGGCGAGGAACGAAGCAGGGCCTCTACGGCGTGCAAGCCGGCGACAATGGAGGATTCATCGACTTTGGGCATTTCAGATCCGGCGCTTAACCGCGCGCCTTGACGATGGCGGCGGAAAACTCTTCGAACAGGTAATGCGAATCCTTGGGACCGGGAGACGCTTCGGGGTGATATTGCACCGAATAGGCCGACAGGGATTTATGCCGCAATCCGGCCAC